>JADJXH010000003.1:1055625-1407500 GCA_016715895.1 Flavobacteriales bacterium
GTTTCAACACCGTACTGGTGGGTGGGAATGAACGGGCGGTGGCCATCCATCAGGAGATCGAAGGCATGCGCAAGAGCCCGGGCAACCGGTTCGTGGGATTCGTGAGCGTGAACGGCGGTGATCAACAGCTGGGCACCACGGGCCTGCCGCGCCTGGGCAAGTGGACGGAGCTGCGCCGCGTGATCGCCGAGAACCAGGTGGAGGAGGCGATCATCGCCGTGGAGAGCAGTGAGCACGAGCACATCAGCCGCATCATCAACGAGCTGGAGGGCACCAACGTGCGGATCAAGATCATCCCCGACATGTACGACATCATGGCCGGGAGCGTGAAGATGACGAGCATCTTCGGTGCGCCGCTGATCGAGGTGAACCCCCAGATCATGCCGGCGTGGCAGTTCGCCTTGAAGCGGTTGGTCGACATCGTGTTCAGCGGTCTCGCACTGCTGCTGCTCTCTCCGGTGCTCTTGGTCATCGCCGTGCTCGTTCGGTCCTCCGGCGCAGGCCCCATCTTCTTCCGCCAGGAACGCATCGGCCGGTTCGGCAAACCCTTCCGCATCATCAAGTTCCGCAGCATGGTGGCCGATGCCGAGCAGGCCGGCCCGCAGCTCAGCAGCTCCACCGACCCACGCATCACCCCCATCGGCCGGTTCCTGCGTCGCACCCGGCTGGACGAACTGCCGCAGTTCTGGAACGTGCTGAAGGGTGACATGAGCCTGGTGGGACCGCGTCCCGAACGCCAGTTCTTCATCGACCGCATCATGGAGGTGGCCCCCCACTACCGCCACCTGCATAAGGTCCGCCCCGGCATCACGAGCTGGGGTCAGGTGAAGTTCGGCTACGCCGAGAACGTGGAGCAGATGGTGCGCCGCCTCAAATACGACATCCTCTACATCGAGAACATGAGCCTCGCGGTGGACCTCAAGATCCTCGCCTACACGGTCATCATCATGCTCAAGGGCGACGGGAAGTAGTCCTACGCACATCCTTGTCCGCAACAGTGCTTGCGCACGGGCCAACGCGCGACAGTGCCTGCCCGCAATACCACCGCGTGACAGTGCTCTCCCACGGGCTTACGCACGACAGTGCCCACGCACAGTCCAACGTGCAACAGTGCCCGCCCGCTGCCCATTGTCAACTGTGGTACTGTCCACTGTCCCACTGTCCACTGTTACAGGGAGGACCGTACGCCGGGCACTGTCCGCTACTTTCGTCCCCCTATAGATCGAAAAGATGAACATCTCCGTCATCGGTGCCGGCCAGATGGGCAATGGCATCGCCCACGTGTTCGCGCAAGGTGGATACCGGGTCACCCTCATCGACATCGCGCAGGACAGGCTGGACAAGGCCGTGGCCACCATTGCGAAGAACATGGACCGCCAGGTGGCCAAGGGCGGCCTCACCGAGGAAGGCAAACAGGCGGCCCTCGCGAACATCGCCACCACCACCGACATGGCTGCAGGCGTGCGCACCGCAAACCTGGTGGTGGAGGCCGCCACGGAGAACGTGGACCTGAAACTGAAGATCTTCCGCGACATCGATACGCATGCCCCCCAGGGCTGCATCCTTGCGACCAACACCAGCAGCATCAGCATCACCCGCATCGCCGCCGCCACCCACCGTGCGGGCGACGTCATCGGCATGCACTTCATGAACCCCGTGCCGGTGATGAAGCTGGTGGAGGTGATCCGCGGCTACGACACCACGGATGCGGTCACCAGGACCATCATGGACCTGAGCACCGCGATCGGCAAAGTGCCGGTGGAGGTGAACGACCAGGCGGGCTTCGTGAGCAACCGGATCCTGATGCCGATGATCAACGAGGCCATCGAGACCCTGTTCCAGGGCATCGGTGGCGTGGCCGAGATCGACACGGTGATGAAGCTGGGCATGGCGCATCCCATGGGACCACTGCAGCTGGCGGACTTCATCGGGCTGGATACCTGCCTGGCGATCCTGCGCGTGCTCCACGAGGGCTTCGGCAACCCCAAGTACGCCCCCTGCCCCCTGCTCGTACAGATGGTGACCGCAGGCAAGCTGGGCGTGAAGAGCGGTGAGGGCTTCTACCGGTACACCGCCGGCAGCAAGGACCTGGTGGTTGCACCCGCGTTCGCGAAGTGAACATCCGCGAGGCGACACCGGCCGACATCCCGGTGATCCAGGGCATCGCCCACGCCTGCTGGCCGGTGGCCTACACCGGCATCATCAGCCCGTCACAGATCGCCTACATGCTGGACCTCATGTACGGAACGCCGGCGTTGGAGGAGCAGTTCGGGCCGATGGGGCACCGGTTCCTTGTCGCCGAGCAGGAGGGCCGCGTCATCGGGTTCGCAGGGTTCGAGCACGGATACGGACCCGGGCGATCACGGCTGCACAAGCTGTACGTGCTGCCCGAGGTGAAGGGGAAGGGTGCGGGACACGCCCTGCTCGAAGCCATGTTGCTGGAGGCCATGAAGGCCGGTGATGCCGCCGTGGAGCTGAACGTGAACAGGCACAACCCGGCGAAAGCGTTCTACCAGCGCCACGGCTTCACGATCGAACGCGATGAGGTGCTCGACATCGGGGAGGGTTTCGTGATGGACGACCATGTGATGCTGCGCCGGTTCCGACCGGGGTGAGCCGCAGGTCGGGACGACCGGTCAATGCACCCGATCGGAGGCCGTAAGGCCGTAGCGCTTGAACAGCCGGGCCTTTCGTTTCTCGAGCCGCGCGGTGGCTTTCGGGGTGCGCGCCTCCCGCGCGGCCACCGCCAGCTCGCCGGCCTGGATGCGCAGCACGATCTGCTCGATCATCGCATCCTCGCCGAGCGGGTCGTAATCGTCCTTCAGGTCGTTGCCGAAGAGCTTCGCCACCCCCTGCCAGATGAAGGCCTGAAAGCCGCCGCGCAACTGCTTCACCAGATCGTAGCCGGTGCTTCCGGTCTCCCGGTCGATGAGCTTGATGAGGATGCCGCCCTGGGTGATGGTGAGGTCGGTGATCTCCGCCTCGAACTCGGCACGCAGCTCCGCCTCCGCAAGCTTCATGTACAGGTCCCTCTGCCGGTCGCTCGTGATCGCGGCCACTTCATACCCATACTGCTCCAACAGTTCCGCGCTGACCCGGGCATAGGGCCACACCTTCACCACGTTGCGCACCAGCCGGTCGTAGCGCGCGGCCTGGCGCCGGGCCCGGGCGCTGGTGAAGCCTTCGACGCGTTTCTCAGGGAGCAGGATCGTGGGCACGGTATCACCATCCTCCACCCGCAGGGTGATGAACGGGTAGGGCGAGCGCTCCTGTGCGGCGACCTTCGGCAGCCACATCAACAGGAACAAGGCAAGCGTGACGGGTCTGGGCATGGGACCCCCATTGTGGACGTCGGAACAACGCAAAGGTGGGGCCGTTCTTGCCCCTTCTACCCGCTTAGCGCCTCCGAAGTTTCCACAGCGACACGGCATCCGCGACGGCAGGTGCCACCACGGCCGCCCCCGAGCGCCCGTCCAGCAGCATGGCCGCGATGGACGCAGCGGCGCGCGCCTCCACCGGGTCCGTGCCGTCCAGCACCTCGGGACGGAAGTGATCGCGCACGAAGTGCGTGTCGTACGACCCACTGCGGAACGCCTCATGCCCCATGGTGAACCGACAGAACGGCAGAGTCGTTTCCACGCCTCCGATGGCGTAGTCGTCGATGGCCCGTTCCATCCGCGCGATGGCCTCCTCCCGCGTGGCCCCGTGAGTGATCAGCTTGGCGATCATGGGGTCGTAATGGATGGGGATGGTCATCCCCTCCTCGAAGCCGTCGTCCACACGCACACCGGGACCCTGCGGGGGGCGGTAGGTGGTGAGCGTGCCGATGTCCGGCAGGAAGTTGTTGGCCGGGTCCTCGGCGTACACGCGGATCTCGATGGCGTGGCCGTTGATGGCAAGGTCCTCCTGCGTGAAGGGCAGCTTCTCCCCTTCCGCCACGCGGATCTGCAGCTTCACCAGGTCGAGGCCGGTGATCATCTCGGTGACGGGGTGCTCCACCTGCAGGCGGGTGTTCATCTCCATGAAGTAGAAGTTGCGCTGCTCGTCGAGCAGGAACTCCACCGTGCCGGCGCCCACGTAGTCCACGCTCTTTGCCACGTTCACCGCGGCCTCGCCCATGCGCTTGCGCAGCTCGGGGGTGAGCACCGCGCTGGGGGCCTCCTCCACCACCTTCTGGTGGCGGCGCTGCACGCTGCATTCGCGCTCGAAGAGGTAGCACACGTTGCCATGGGTGTCGGCCATCACCTGCACCTCGATGTGGCGCGGGCCGGCCACGTACTTCTCGATGAACACGCTGCCGTCGCCGAAGGCGTTCTGCGCCTCGCTGATGGCGCGTTCCAGGCTCTCCTTCAGCTCGGGCTCGGCGTTCACCACGCGCATGCCCTTGCCACCGCCGCCCGCCGCCGCCTTGATCAGGATCGGGAAGGTGATGGTCTTCGCCACCTTCATGGCCTCCTCCAAGCCGCTCACGGCGCCCTCGGTGCCGGGTACGAGCGGCACGCCGAAGGCCTTCACGGCCTCCTTGGCGGCGAGCTTGTCACCCATCACCTTCATGGCGTGGGGCGTGGGGCCCACGAAGGTCACGCCGGCCTTCTCAAGCGCCTGGGCGAAGGCCCCGTTCTCGCTGAGGAAGCCGTAGCCCGGGTGTACCGCGTCGACCTTCAGGTCCTTGCAGACCTGCACCAACTTGTCGATCACCAGGTAACTCTCCTTGCTGGGCGCGGGACCGATGCACACGGCCTCATCGGCGAAGCGCACGAAGGGCGCATGGCGGTCGGCCTCGGAGAACACGGCCACGGTGGAAATGCCCATCTCGCGGGCGCTGCGCATCACACGGAGCGCGATCTCTCCCCGGTTGGCGACGAGCAGCTTCTGGATCTTCTTCGCTTTCACGGCGTGAAGATGGGGAGAAAGAGAAAGTGGTGAGAACGGGCAGAACGGTGAGCATGGTGAGAATGGTGCCTTGTTGACGTACCCAAGGTTCCATGGCTTGGCGTGGTCTTTGGAAAGCGCCATCCGATGAGCCGCGCTCTCACCCTTCTCGCCACCCTCGCCACCCTCACCGCACTCCACGGGCAGGGTCGCGTACGCACCATCGACACCGATAGTGGCCGTGTGGTGCAGCACTACTTCACCACGGGTCAGGTGAGCACGCTGGAATGGACCGACAAGGACGGCCGCTTCGGCCGCAGCCGGGCCTTCAAGCGTGACGGGACGGTGATCGTGGACCACCACACGCGCCGGATCGCCGGGCATGCCTCGGTGCACTTCGAGTACCACCCGAACGGGGCGGTGCGCAAGGCCGAGTTCAGCGATGCGCCCGATGCCGGGATCCAGTGGTACCGGAGCACGACCACCTTCGACGACCAGGGCGACCGCACGGGCTTCAGCGAGCAGGGGCATGATGACCTGCACGTGATCCCTCGGCCCGGCACCACCTTCACCGCGCCGGTGGAGCCGGTGGGCCCCACGGAGGATCCGGTGCGGGTGCCGGAGGTGGCCATCTGCCAGAAGCTGTTCGTGAACGAGGTGTTCGTGGTGAACGCCACACGGCACGCGGCCAGGGTGCGGGTGCAGGTCACGCACCCCTCCCCTGCGCCGGGTCCTGCAGCGCACACGTTGGCACCCGGCGACACGGTGCGCCTCGGCACCTACACCATCGGTGAGACCTTCGAAGGACCGGAGAACCACCTCGCCGTGGAGGCCATTCGGGTGGTGCGGAACCGCGATCGTCCCACGGCATCAGGTGAACTGCGCACGAACGAGGCCCAGGTGAGCCCGGAGCACCGCCGCTACTACATGGTGCTGTCCGGCTGGCGACCACCCCGTCGTGAACGGTAGGCTCACCCGCCTTCCATCCCCTCCCAGAACCGGGAGAGCTGGGTGATCAGCAGGTCGAGGTCGACATCCTCGAACGGGTGGTGGGTGCGCGGGAGGACCATCACACCGGCATCCTTCAGCTTGCGTGCGGTGAGCAACGTGTCCTCCGGCACGGCCGTCGTGTCGCGGTCCCCCACCATCAGCAGCACCGGGCATTCGATGGCGGCCAGCACCTCATCGGTGAGCAGCGGCGCGCTGGCCAGGCGGGTCATGAGCTCGGCGGTGTGCTTCACCAGGTCCTTCCATCGCGCGGGGCCGTGCGCGGAAGCGAGCCCCATGGCGAACTCGGGCACCTTCTCCTCGATCAGCTGCGGGTCGAGCTTCTTCAACTCCTTCTGGAGTCCTTCGGTCGTCCACACGAGCTTGGTGCCCAGGGTGGCCACGGAGGCCACGCGGCCGGGATGTCGCGCGGCCCAAAGGAGGGCCGCATAGCCACCCATGCTGTAGCCGAAAAGATGGACCGGGGCATCCACCTTCTCCAAGGCGGCATCCATGTCACGCAGGAAGTGCTCGAAGGAAAGCCCATCGGCCGGCACTTCGTCCTCCCCATGCCCGGTGAAGGTGAGGCTGCGGCAGGTGGCATGGTCAAGGCTGTCGGCCAGATAAGCGAGCTGGCGTTTGGTACCGAGCGCGCCGTGGAGCAGGAGGATGTTCATGGGCGTTGCGAAGATGCGGTATCCGCCGAAGGCGCGGGGTATCTTGAGCCCGATGAGCCTTCTGCCTCCCCTGATCAAGGACCTCGGACTGATCCTGTCCGTGGCGGCGGTGACCACCCTGGTGTTCAAGCGGATCCGGCAACCGTTGGTGCTGGGCTACATCGTGGCCGGTTTCCTGGTCGGCCCCCACGTGAAGTTCATGCCCACCGTGACGGATGAGGTGAACATCCGCACTTGGTCGGAGATCGGTGTCATCTTCCTGCTGTTCGGATTGGGTCTGGAGTTCAGCTTCAAGAAGCTCGCGCAGGTGGGCGGCGCAGCGGCCGTCACCGCCATCACCACGGTGCTGTTCATGTTGGGCGCGGGCTATGCGACAGGTCAGCTGCTCGGCTGGAGCGGCATGGACAGCGTGTTCCTGGGGGGCATCCTGTCGATCAGCTCCACCACCATCATCGTGCGGGCGTTCGACGAGCTGGGCCTGAAGACCCGGGGCTTCGCGCGGCTGGTGATCGGGGCACTGGTGATCGAGGACCTGGTGGCCATCCTGTTGCTGGTGCTGCTGAGCACGCTGGCGGTCGGTCGCCAGTTCGCGGGCACCGCGCTGTTCCTGGAGATGGGGAAGCTGGCCCTTTTTCTGGCGCTGTGGTTCGGTGGCGGCATCTTCCTCATCCCCACGCTGTTCAACCGCACCCGCCGGCTGATGAACGACGAAACCCTGCTCGTGGTGGCGGTCGCGCTCTGCCTGGCGATGGCGAGCCTGGCCGTGGCTGCGGGGTTCAGCGCGGCGCTCGGCGCCTTCATCATGGGTTCCGTGCTGGCCGAGACCGTGCTGGCGGAACGCATCGAGCACCTCACCCGGCCCGTGAAGGACCTGTTCGGGGCCATCTTCTTTGTGTCGGTCGGCATGCTGCTGGACCCAGGGGTGCTGCGCGACGAATGGGCGCCGGTGCTGGCGATCAGCCTGGTGACCCTGCTTGGCCAGCCCATGAGCAGCGGCGCCGGGGCCCTCCTCGCAGGCCAACCCTTGAAGCGTGCCGTCCAGGCCGGCATGAGCCTGTCGCAGATCGGCGAGTTCTCCTTCATCATCGCCACGCTCGGCCTCACCCTCGGCGTCACCAGCCCCAAGCTCTACCCCATCGCCGTGGCCGTGTCGGTGCTCACCACCTTCATCACCCCCTACATGATCCGTGGCTCGGAAGGCGTCGCCGCCTGGTTGACGCGCAGCCTTCCGCCTTCCTGGGTGGCGGCCCTAGACCGCTACGCGCAGCAGACGGATCAGGTGCGGGTGACCAGCGACTGGCGCAAGCTGCTTCAGGCCTATGCGCTCAACGTGAGCGTGCTCGCGCTGCTGGGCGTTACGGTGATCCTGATCGGCGAGCGCGAGCTGCTTCCCTGGTCCACGGACCGGCTGGGTGCCCGCTCCGGTGCATTGGTGGCCGGATCGATCACACTCGCGGTGCTGCTGCCCGTGGTGTGGGCCATGACCTTCCGCAGGATCCAACGGGCCGCCTACCGGCACCTGTGGCTGAACCGGCGCGCGCTGCGCGGTCCCCTGGTGATGATCGAAGGGGTGCGCATCGTGGCGGCAGTGGTGCTCCTGTCGCTGCTGGTGAACCGGTTCTTCGGTGCGGGCCCGGGCCTGCTGGCGACCGTATTGCTCATGATCGTCGCCGTCGTGCTCTTCCGGCGAAGCATGCATGCCTTCTACCAACGGCTGGAGAAGCATTTCCTCATCAACTACCACCAGCGTGGGAAGCGACCCGACCGGCCGGAGCTGGCGCCGTGGGACCTTCACCTGGCCGAGGTGGAGGTGCCGGCGACCTCGGTGGCCGTGGGGCGCACGCTGGAGGAGCTTGCGCTGCGCGAACGGCACGGGGTGAACATCGCCCTGATCGAACGCGGCGACCGCACCATCCAGGTGCCCGGCCGCGAGGAACGGCTGATGCCCGGCGACAACCTGGTGCTCATCGGCACGGACGAGCAGCTGGCAGCGGCGGGCGCGGCGCTCAGCCAAAGCCCCGAGGCGAGCGGCATGCCCACCCCGGACCGGTGTGAGATGAAGCTGGTGAAGTACCGCGTGCTGCCCCGGTCACCCTTGATCGGCCGCACCATCCGCAGCAGCGGCATCCGCACGGAAGGCCATGCCCTGGTGACCGGTTTGGAGCGCGATGCCCAGCGCATCCCCAACCCCGACGGGGCCATGGTGCTTCAGCAGGACGACCTGCTCTGGCTGGCGGGCGATGTGGACAGGCTCCGCAGCTTCATGCACAACGGCATGGCGGCGCGGGAGTGAGCCTCATGGGCGCATGTGCCCAGGGCGTCAACCGGTGTGCCGACCTAGGCCAGTACCTCCTTCACCCGGTCGGCGGCCTCCTGGAGGGCCACGGCGCTCAGCACTTTCAGACCGCTGGCGTCGATCAGCTTCTTGGCCTCCTCGGCGTTGGTGCCCTGCAGGCGCACGATGATCGGCACCTTGATGTCGCCGATGTTCTTGTAGGCATCCACCACGCCCTGCGCCACGCGGTCGCAGCGCACGATGCCGCCGAAGATGTTCACCAGGATCGCCTTCACGCGCTCGTCCTTCAGGATGATGCGGAACGCCTTCTCCACGCGGGCCGCATCGGCCGTACCGCCCACATCCAGGAAGTTGGCCGGCTCGCCTCCGCTGAGCTTGATGATGTCCATGGTGGCCATGGCCAGGCCGGCGCCGTTCACCATGCAGCCCACGTTGCCGTCGAGGCGCACGTAGTTGAGGCCTGCCTCGCCGGCCTCCACCTCGATGGGGTCCTCCTCGGTCTTGTCGCGCATCTCCACGTAGTCCGGATGGCGGTAGAGCGCGTTCCCGTCCAGGCGGACCTTGGCATCGACCGCCGCGATGCGGTCGTCGCTCATCTTCAGCACGGGGTTGATCTCGAACATCGCCGCATCGCAGCCCTCGTAGGCCCTGTACAGTGCGGCCACGAACTTCACCATCTCCTTCTTCGCCGTGCCGGTGAGGCCCAGGTTGGTGGCGATCTTGTTGCACTGGAAGGGGCGAAGTCCCACGCGGGGGTCCACGCTCTCCTTGAAGATCTTCTCCGGGGTGTGCTCGGCCACCTCCTCGATGTCCATGCCGCCCTCGGTGCTGTACATGATGATGTTGCGGCCGCTGGCGCGATCGAGCAGCACGCTCATGTAGAACTCCTTGGTGGGGCTGGCACCGGGCGCGTACATGTCCTCGGCGATCAGCACCTTGTGCACCTTCTTGCCCTGGGGGGGCGTCTGCGGCGTCTTCAGCATCATGCCGATGATGGCGCCGGCCTTCTCGCGCACCTCGTCCGTGCTCTTGGCCAGCTTCACGCCGCCGCCTTTGCCGCGGCCGCCCGCATGGATCTGGGCCTTCACCACCCAGAACTTGGTGCCGGTCTCCTGGCTCAGCCGCTTGGCCGCGTCCACGGCCTCGTCGGCGTTGTAGGCCACGATGCCGCGCTGGACGGTGACGCCATATTGCTGGAGGATCTGCTTGCCTTGGTACTCGTGGAGGTTCATGAAGGTGCGTGCGTTGGCGGGGCGAAAGTAAACCCCGCTCCGGAATGCTTCCTTTGGGGCGGTGATCACGGCGACCGGCATCCGGAAGAAGTTCGGCCCCCTGGAGGTGCTCAAAGGCGTGGACCTGCACGTGGCCGGGGGCGAGGTGGTGAGCATCGTGGGCGCCAGCGGCGCGGGCAAGACCACCCTGCTGCAGATCCTCGGCACCCTGGAGCGGGCCGACAGCGGCACCCTCACCATCGGCGATGCGGAGGTGACCAAGCTCGGCAGCAAGGCCCTCAGCGCCTTCCGCAACCGGCACATCGGCTTCGTGTTCCAGTTCCACCACCTGCTGCCCGAGTTCACCGCGCTGGAGAACGTGCTGATGCCGGGGCTGATCGCCGGACGCGGCATGGCCGATTGTGAGCCGCGCGCCAAGGAGCTGCTGGACAGGCTGAACATCGGGGCGCGCGCCCGGCACAAGCCCTCACAGCTCAGCGGCGGCGAGCAACAGCGCGTGGCCGTGGCCCGGGCCCTCTTCAACAGCCCCAGTGTGGTGCTCGCCGATGAGCCCAGCGGCAACCTGGACAGCGCCCATGCACGCGAGCTTCATCAGCTCTTCTTCGACCTGCGGAAAGAGCTCGGCCAGACCTTCGTGATCGTGACGCACAACGAGGAGCTGGCCGACATGGCCGACCGCAAGCTGGTGATGCGGGACGGGGTGATCTGAGGCCGCTACCTTGGTCCCATGCCCGACCCACGGCCCGGTCCCTCCCGGCGCAGTTTCCGCATCGTGCTCGGCCTGCTGATCGGCCTGGCCGCAGCGAACGCCGGCTACCTGGCGGTAAAGGCTTGGCGGGGTCCGGAAGGCATGCACCGGTTCACCGGCGACAGGCAACAGGCGCGCAACGCCCTGTTCCAACGCATGATCCCGGACAGCGGCGCCATCGTCTTCCTGGGCGACAGCCACCTGGAGCATTATCCGCTCACCGAGCTGTTCCCGCAGTTGCCCGTCGTGAACCGGGGCGTGAGCGCGAGCACCGTCGAGGACGTGACCCGGCGCGTGCGCTTCAGCTGCGGACCTGCACCGGCGCTGATCGTGGTGCATGTGGGCATCAACGACCTGTTCAAGAGCAGGCCGGTGGAGCGGTTCGGATCGGACCTGGCCGCGCTCCTGGATACGCTCCGTTCCGAGCATCCTTCGGCACCGATCCTGGTGGACGAGCTGCTGCCCACGGCGGACAAGGGGATGGACGAGCAGGTCCGTCGCTGCAACGCAACGATCCACCACCAGGCGGACCGCATCGGGGCGGAGGTGCTGCCGCTCTACGATGCGTTCGCCCAAGAGGGAATGATCGATCCCGCTCTCAGCTACGACGGCGTGCACCTCAACGCGGAAGGCTACGCTCGCTGGACCACGCTGCTGGCGCCGCTACTTTCGCGGTACACCTCCACGCCATGAAGAGGCACCACCTGCGTTCGCTGCTGTTCACCATCGGCCACATCGCCGCGCAAGCCGCCCTGGCCCAGATGCCACCCGGCCTCCCAGGGACCGTTCCCCTTGGTGAAGGGATCAGCGTGGTCGACGACACCGACCCGTTCACCCCGAACAGCTTCATCGGTTCGTTCCGGATGGAGACCCGGCTGTACCGCAACAACGTGGAGGAGGGCACCAGCCCCACCACCCTGCGCTACTGGAGCAGCGCCGACCAGGTCCTTGCCGAGGCCGCATCCCCCGGCAACCCGGCCATGCGCAGCCTGGTGGACCTGAAGGGCAAATGGCAGTACATGCTGATGCCCGAGGGCCAGGGCGCACGCATGGCCATGAAGATGCGAAAGAAGAAGGTGGTGCTGGCGGATCCGGGTCAGGGCGAGGTACCCCGGGTGGAGATCACTTCCGAGACCCGGACGATCGACGGGCACTCGTGCGTGAAGGTCATCGCCCGCAGTGCCGATGGCGTGTGGACCGGCTGGGTGGCCCGGGACCTGCGGGCACCCTTCGCCGACCTCCAGCGGGTGGCGGGCACCGGGGATCCACGGCTCACCCGGCGCATGAGCGAGGTCCAGGGTTTCCCGCTGGAATTCGAATGGGTGGATGCCAACGGCGTGGACCGGGTGACCTGCACGGTGCACGACCTGGTCATCGGCACGGTGGATGCGGGCGTCTTCAGCCTGGACGGTTATCAGGTGATGGAACTGCCGGGCATGGGCCGATGAAGCGCAGCACCAAGCTCGATGGGCTGGAGCGCGTGGAGGTGACGAGCCGCGCGCAATGGAGGGCCTGGCTGAAGAAGCACCACCGACGGACCGAAGGCATCTGGCTGGTGCGGTGGAAGGTGTCCACCCCGACCAAGCATGTGTCCTATGCGGAGGTGGTGGATGAAGCGCTCTGCTTCGGCTGGATCGACAGCCTGCCGCGCAAGCTCGATGCGGAGCGCACCATGCTCTACCTGTCGCCGCGGAAGCCCCGCAGCGTGTGGAGCAAGCTGAACAAGGCACACATCGTGCGGTTGGAGGCCGAAGGCCGGATGACCGCGGCGGGCAGGGCCAAGGTCGATGCGGCGAAGGCCGACGGATCCTGGAACACGCTCGACGCCGCGGAGGCGTTGGAGATGCCCGCGGACCTGGCCCGGGCGCTCGACCGGCGCGCGCGATCGCGGACCTACTTCGACAACCTGTCCCCGAGCGCCCGCAAGATGCTCCTCACCTGGATCGGTTCGGCCCGGACCGCGGAGACCCGGAAGAAACGCATCAAGGCCACGGTGGACGAGGCTGCGCAGGGCCGACGGGCCTTCCCTCCCGCGACGAGGCCACCCGCCCCGTGATCGAACGTCCATTGACCATGACCGCATCCCGTCCCTCGTTCGGCCTGCTTGCGCTGATCGGCCTTTGCCACCAACTCGTCCTTGGCCAGTCCTTGTTCCACAACCGGTACGTGCACGCCCAGTACCCTGCGACCAGCGAGCAATTCCAGCCGTTGCCGAGCGGCTCCACGGTGTTCTTCGGCGCCGGGGCGTCCGCGCCCTTTTTCGGTTCCCTCGGCCTGCTGGACCCGCAAGGCCAGCTGGTATGGGGGCGCCAGGTGGACCTGGGGGGCATCGGAGAGACCGGGATCGGTGCGGTGCACGACCTCGGCGATGGCACGCTGCTTTGCGCCGTGCAGGGCTGGTACCCGTCGCACGGGGCCGTGGCGCTGGTGGACACCCTTGGCGCCCTCGTGTGGAGCAGGGATATGGGGATGCCCGTGTCCGACGTCATCCTCACCGCGGACGGCAACTGTGCGGCCCTTGGATGGCGCAGTGTGCTCATGTCGGGGAGCGACTTCGACCTTCACCTGACGAAGCTGGACCTGAACGGCAATCTGCTCTGGACGAAAAGGTACCCCGAGCCGGGCAACCTCACCGGGTTCAACTCCCTGGACAAGATCACCTACAACATGCTGGAGCAGCCCAACGGAGACCTGTGGCTCTGCTTCGGATACACCGATCTCCTGGGGGTGCTCTGTGTGAATGCCACCGGCAGCGTACAGTGGGTGCGCTACTTCGCCACCGGCATCGAGCACGACGTCTTCCAGGTGGGCGGGGATCCCTGCGCGCTCTTGCCCGGCCCGAACGGGACATGGCTGTTCGGCAAGGGCCTCGATCCCAACGGACCCGGTGGGATGTTCGCGATCCTGATCGATGCGCAGGGCCAGGCGACGGCGGGACGTTCCTACACGGCAGGCGGCAACATCCATCTGCGCGATGTGCAACGCGCGCCGGACGGCACCTTCTGGATGTTCGCGGGAATGGGACCCGACCATGCGTTCGTTCATCTCGACCCCAATGCCGATCTGTTGAGCGCGTACAAGCTCAGCGATGGCCTCACGCGAAGTGTCTTCGGCTTCGGCTTGGGGAACGATGGCGCCCATCTGGTCTCACGGGTCCTGCCGGACACCACATGGACGAGCGCACCGCACGCCCGTGAACGGTTCGACCCGATCGCCGGACCGGCATGTGACAGCATGCTGACCGCGACGATCGTCCAGGGGACCTTGGCCGTGCAGACCATTCCAGGTCCGGCGCTCACCGCGCTCCCCGGCATCCAGTCCGCTTCGCAGGTACTGACGCTCGTTCCGAGGATCGTAACGACCGCACCGGAATGCGGAAGCACCGGACATGTCGACGCATCCCACGAGCGCACCGTGCACCCCTACCCTTCCCCGGCCATGGACGTGCTGCACCTCCCGGGATCCGGGTCCGGCGCGTCGTTCGATGTGGAACTGACCGACGCGTTGGGAAGGACCTGGCGGCGCGTGGTCCAGGGCGGGTCCGGGCTGTGGATCGAAGACCTGCCGGCAGGAGCGTACAGCGCGCGGTATCGCGGCACGGACGGGCGACCCCTGCAGGCCCGCTTCATCAAGGTGGACCGTCCTTGACGGTTGGTGCGGGGCATTCCGCGTCAGGGCATCACCGCGAACCGCACCGCGCGCTCACCGGCAGCCTCCATCAGGATGTAGCTGCCCGGGCTCCAGCCGGTGACGTCGAAGACCACCCGACCGCCCGAGGCGGTGCGCTCCAGCACCACGCGACCGGAAGCATCCACCACCCGCACCCCGGCCACTTCACACAGTTCGAACCGGTCGCCCGTGCGCTGCAACGGCAAGGGTTCCGCGTGGTCCGGCAGGGAGGTGGCCAGCGGATCCTCGCAGCAGTTGCCTCCGGCTGAAACGGCCTGGGTGCCCGTCCAGCACCCGTACTGCGTGAGGTGGTACCGCAGGATCCCGCCGAACTCCGTGAGGAAATAATGGGCCACCTGATCGGCCGTGTTGCAGCCCCCTTGGTTGGAGTTGATGTCGCAGGAGTAGGCACAGATCATGCTGCCATTCCCGTTGATGTTCGCGAAGGTGGCCGGGGGTGCGAACCGCACATCGGTCACCGCGTTGGGCGCCCCGTTGATGGTGACGCTGGTGCCCGAGCCGATGCCGCAATGGTCGTTGCTGCCGTTGTAGCCCGCATAGATCACCTGGGTGACGTTGCCGGCGAACGGCCCGGTGAAGACGATCTTGACGAACTCGTAGCTCACGATGCCCACGCGCAGGTCGGGAATGTTCTCGTCCACGTTGATCACCAGCGGACCGCCGTCGTAGTTCGAGTAGAGGATCACGTTGCCCTGGGCGCTGCACAGCGTTTGGGCGGTGACGGGCGCCAGGAGGGCGAACAGGGCGGTGGACAAGGCGATGATGCGCATCGGGGACGGAATGGTGCACCCAAGGTAGCGGACGGTCGCCATCTTGCGCCGTGGCGAACAAGGATCCCGATGGGCGGGTACGGCGTCTGCTCGAAGGTGCCTATCGCCGCTTTGCCACGCCGGTCTTCGCCGACAGCGACCCCTTGCAGGTGCCACGGTCGTTCACGGCGCGGCACGATGCGGAAGTGATCGGCTTCCTCACCGCCACCATCGCGTGGGGTCAGCGGCGCACCATCATCGCGAACGCCTGGCAGTTGGTGCGGCTGATGGACGGGGCTCCCGGCGCGTTCGTGGACGAGGCCTCGGCCAGGGACCTCGACCGCCTGTCCGGGTTCGTGCACCGCACCTTCAACGGCGGCGACCTGCAGCAGTTCGTTCGGAGCCTGCGCCATCTGCGCAGGACGTACGGAGGCATCGAGGAGGCCTTCCTCGACGATGGGTCCGTTGGCGACATGGGAACGGCGATCGCCCGGTTCAAGCGGCGCTTCTTCGAGCCGCGGCACATGGCGCGCACGCGCAAGCATGTGGCCGACCCCTCGCGCGGCAGCAACGCCAAGCGGATCAACATGTACCTGCGCTGGATGGTGCGCAGTTCCGCGGAAGGCGTGGACCTGGGGCTGTGGACCCGCATCCGGCCGTCGGACCTGATGGTTCCGCTGGATGTGCACACGGGGCGGGTGGCGCGCGAGCTGGGGCTGCTCACGCGCGCTCAGGACGACTGGAAAAGCGTGGTCGAGCTCACGGAGAACCTCCGCCAGCTCGACCCTGTGGATCCGGTGAAGTACGACCTGGCGCTCTTCGGGCTCGGCGTCAACCGGGCGCTCAGCGCTCGATGAGCACCGCGGCGGTGGCGGCGTGGCCGGCCTCGTCGCGAGCGTGGAGCATGTAGAGGCCACCGCCCAGGCCGCTGCGGTCCAGCACCACGGTGGTCGACCGGCGCTGCAGGCGGCGCACCTCGCGGCCCGAGGCATCCACGAGCACCAGCTCCACCCGGCCCTGGAACGACCCATCGAGCAGGATGGTGGCCGTGCTGCTCACCGGGTTGGGCACCACGGTGATGGCGGGCGGCGCGGAGGCCGCGAGCTCCTCCACCCCCACCGTCCCGAAGGTGAGCGTGTTCAGCACCGTGTTGGTGATGATGGGCGCGTTCTGGTCGAAGTGGATGGCGGCCGTGTTGTGCACGGTGGCCCCTTCGGCCAATCCGCCGTGATGGTCGATGCTGAACGTGAAATAGCCCTGGCTGCCGATCGGGTCGCTCGCGCTGTCCGGCAGCTGGATGTCGGGGTAGGTCACCACCAGCAGGCCGTCATCGCTCAGGGCCACCGTGTGCACATGGCTGGAACCCAGCACGCGCAGCGAGGAGAGGTCAAGGTCCTGATCGAGGGTGTCCACCAGCACCACCAGACCTGCCGGGATGTTGCCCGTGTTCTGGAAGCGGATGGTGTACACCAGGGTGCTGCCCATGTCGGTGAGGTGCTCCGGTCCCGTGCCACGAGGAAGGACCTGCTTGTCGTTGGGGTCCACCGCGCAGCCCACTTCGCTGTCCACCGTGGCCGAGGACGGATGGGCCACGCCGTTCACCAAGGCCACCACGGCGAGGGAATCATCGAGCTGCTCGCCCACATGGTTCTCGTCCGGCATCACCACCAGCACCTGGATCTGGCGCGTGTGGGTGGCGGGCACGTTCACGAAGGTCCACTGGGGCACCCCGTTCACCACGGCGTCCGGCGCGGGGATGGCACCGGCGAAGGTGCTCAGCGGGTCCAGGTGCAGGGCGGCCGTGACATCAGCGGTCACCGTGCCGGTGTTCGACACCGTGATCCAGTACGGCACCACTTCGTTGCAACGGATGTCGCCCGGTGTCAGCACAGGGCCCAGGGCCACCACGTCCTGATCGGCATGCAGGCCGAAGTCGCGCTCCAGCGCCGTGTTGTTCTGGGCGGTCACCGTCACGTTGTAGAGGTCGGGCGTGGTGTTGGTCCAGCCGGTGACGGGCGGGAGCCACACCGCGTAGGGGCCGGGGATCACGTTGAAGCTGTACATGCCGCTGTGGTTGGTGAAGGTGGCCGGCACGTCGGTGGCCTCCACGCGGATGTTGTACAGCCCATGATCGCTGCCGTTGAAGATGCCGTCGGCGTTCACGTCGTTGAACACGCGGCCCACGATGCTGTTGCCCGCGATGGCCAGGTTGTCGAAGCACACCACGCGGTACTGGGTCACCGAGGCGGTGAACAGCTCGGCATCACCGTCGCCGTCCACATCACCGGCCACCAGCAGGTGGGGATCCACGATCCCGGTGGCGATCACCTGGCGGGGGCCGAAGGTGCCCTGGCCATCGAGGTGCTCGTACCAGGCCAGCTCATCGAGGGTGTTGGAGGCCACGGCCACGTCCAGGTCACCGTCGAGGTCGAGGTCCTGGACCAGCACACGGTCGCTCACCGCCGAGGCGGCGCTCAGGGGCTGGGGCGGGGCGAAGCCGTTGGGCAGGCCGCGCTGCCACTGCAGCTGCTGGTCGGGGGCGCTGGCCATCACCAGGTCCACGAGGCCGTCATTGTCCAGGTCGCGCGGGGCTCCGATGCCCACCGCACCGAGCACGGCGGGCGAGGCGAAGGAGGCGCCGCCGAGGTTCTCGCACCAGCGGAGCTCGTGCGTCAGAGGGTCGTTCCACACCACGTCCAGGTCGCCGTCCGCATCGCGGTCGAAGGCCTCGGCGCGTTCGGCCGATACCGGACCGGCGACGATGCCGCCCAGGTTGAACTGGCCCAGCCCGTTGGTGTTCTCCATCCAGCGCAGCTGGCCGGTGGTGGTGGTGATCAGCAGGTCCATGTCGCCATCGCCGTCCAGGTCTCCCGAAGCGATCGCCAACGCGGTGGGACCGTTGCCCACCACCTCTGCGGGACCGAGGCCGAAGGTGCCCACGTTGCGGTACCAGGTGATCGTATTGCCCTGCTCGTCGCAGCCCACGATGTCGATCCAGCCGTCGCCGTCCACATCGGTCGCATGGCCCACCACGTCGGTGGTGTTCCAGCTCTGCGCCGGGCCGAAGGACTGACCCAGGTTCACGTGCACCACGAGGCCGTTGCGGCTGCCGATGAGGAGGTCGCGCGCACCGTCGTTGGTAAGGTCCACGAGCTCCAGGCTCTGCGGGCCCTCCACCGTGAACTCATGTCCGCCACCGAACTGCGCGAAGGCAGGCAGGCTTGCGATGCTGATCACGAGGAGAAGAGGACGGGGCGCGTTCATGGTCGTCGAGCTTTGCGCGGCTGTTACGCAGGCACCCTTCGATGAGTTACGTCGCAGCATCGACCGGGAACACCCTGGATCGGACCGGAAGGCTTGACAGCGGCGGCAGGCGCGAAAGGACCGGTCGTGCGGCCCGGGGGCGGGCGGGCGGTCCATCCGCCGCATCTTTGCGCACCGGATGACCTTCCTGAACCCTTCCTTCCTGTGGGCGCTCACCGCCCTGGCCATCCCGGTCCTCATCCACCTGTTCCAACTGCGGCGCTTCAAGCGCATCGACTTCACGCACGTCCGGTTGCTGGAGGAGGTCACCCGTCGCACCCGGAGCATGAAGAAGGTGCGTCACTGGGTCGTGCTCGCGGTGCGGTGCGCCGCCCTCGCCGCCCTGGTCCTGGCCTTCGCCCAGCCGGTGCTCCGCGGGTCGGGCACCGGCGCCGTGGCGGGCCGCCAGGCCGTGAGCGTGTTCGTGGACGACAGCTACAGCATGGACGGCCAGAACGCCGGCGGCCGCCTGCTCGACCAGGCCCGCAAGGCCGCCAGCGAGATCATCGGCGCCCAGGCCGCCACGGACCGGTTCCAGGTGCTCACCAACCGGTACGAAGCGCGGCAGCAGGTGCTGGTGGGCCGCGATGATGCCCTGGAGGCCGTGTCGCGCGTGGAGGCCGGACCCTTCGCCCGGCCCCTGTCCCAGGTGCTCGCCCGCCAGCGCGAGGCCTTGGTGCGGGGCGATGAGCAGGGGCGCCGCAGGATCCTCCTCACCGACCTGCAACGCCATGCGGTGGACCTGGATGAATGGACGAACGACACCCTGATGCCCGTGCTCATCGTGCCCTTCCAACCCGGCGAAGCGGCCGACCTCAGCATCGATTCGGCGTGGTTCGAGGGCCCGGTGCGCCGCGCCGGCCGGCCCGAAGTGTTGCATCTCCGCATCACGAACCACGGCACGGCCGACCTCACCGACATCCCGGTGCGCCTGACCGTGGACGGCACCGTGCGGGCCCTCGGCACCTTCGCCGTCCGTGCGACCTCCGCCGTGGACACCGTGCTCCGCTTCACGCAACTGGGCGCCGGACCGCACTGGGGGGAGCTCGGCATCCAGGACCCGCCCATCGTGTTCGACGATGTGCTGCCCATCGCCTGGACGGTGGTGGACCGCATCCGCGTGCTGCTCATCGGCGGCGCGCTGCCCGACGGCGACAAAGCCCTGCAGGCCGTGTTCCGCAGCGACAGCAGCTACGTGGTCACCGCCGTCGACCTGCGCGCGGTGGAACCGGCCCAGGTGGAGGAGGCCGACCTGGTGGTGCTGAACGGCACCGCCTCCATCCCTGGAGGATTGGCCCAGCAACTGCGCGAGCGCGTGGCCGCCGGGGCTTCCGTGGCCTTGTTCCCGCCCGCGGAGCCGCCGTTGGCGGATCACAACGCCCTGCTCACCGCGCTGGGCGCCGGATCCTTCGGCGCCCGTGACACCACCGCGCTCGCGGTGGACCGCATCGACCTCGACCTGCCCTTCTATCGCGAAGTGTTCACCCACCTGCCGCGCAACGTGGACCTGCCTGCGGTGCGCCTTCGGTATGCCTTGCGCACCCCCCCGGGCACCACCGCCCTTCTTCGCACGGTGGACGGACAGCCGTACCTGGCCCTTTCCTCCTCGGGCGACGGCCGCGTGCTGGTGGGTGCCTCACCCCTCACCGACGCCGGTGGGGGGCTCATCCGCCATGCCTTGTTCGTCACCACCTTGTTGCGCATGGCCGAGACCAGCCGCGGTTCGGGCCCGCTGTACCAGGTGCTGGGGACCGAACAACAGGTTCCGTTGCCGGGCGTGCCGCCCGCCGGCGAGGCCGGGTTCACCCTCTGGGGGCCCGAAGGGCGTTCGTGGGTGGCGGAGACACGCCGCGGTACCAGGGGCACCGAACTGATGCTCGGGGGCGACGACCTGCAGGCCGGGCCGTACGCGGTGACACAAGGCACGGACACCGTGGCCATGCTCGCCCTGGTGAACGACCGGTCAGAGGCCTCGCGTGACCTGATGCCCGTGGAGGAGCTGCGCGAGCAGCTGGCCCAGCGCGGGCTCACCGCGTACCGCGTGCTGGACGCCCCGCAAGTGGGCACCGTGCTAAGTTTGAACGAGGTGGACGGAGGCACCAAGCTGTGGCCGTGGTTCATCGCACTGGTCCTGCTCCTCCTCGCCGTGGAGACCATCCTGATCCGAACGAACCCATGAGCCGACTGCTGCTTCGCCAGGTGCACGTCATCGATCCCGGAGGGCCCGCCCATGGGCAGGATGTGGATGTGCTCGTGGAGGACGGCCGCGTGACCCGCATCGGGCAGCGCTTGGCGAAGGGCGATGCGCAGGAGCTGCGGCGACCCGGCATGCACGCCTCACCCGGATGGATCGACCTGCGGGCCCACTTCCGTGAGCCCGGTGACGAGCCCAAGGAGGGTGTGCTCAACGGACTGGAGGCCGCTGCCGCCGGAGGATTCACCGCCGTCGCGGTGCTGCCCAGCACGCGGCCGGTGATCGACGACAGCAGCCGGGTGGAACACCTGCTGCGCAAGGCCGAGGGCCACCTCGTGCGCCTGATGCCGCTGGGTGCGCTGAGCAAAGGCCTGCTGGGCCAGCAGCTCGCCGAGCTCTACGACATGCACCGGGCCGGCGCGGTGGCCTTCACCGACGACCAGGAGCCGCTGCGCAACCCGAGGCTGCTCCTCCTGGCCCTGCAATACGCCCGTGTCTTCGGCGGCACGGTGATCACCTTTCCGCAGGACCCCGACCTGCTGGGCCAGGGGCAGATGCACGAGGGGCCGTTGAGCGCACGGCTGG
Organism: Flavobacteriales bacterium; assembly: GCA_016715895.1. Classification (NCBI taxonomy): domain Bacteria; kingdom Pseudomonadati; phylum Bacteroidota; class Flavobacteriia; order Flavobacteriales; species Flavobacteriales bacterium. Next base: position 1,076,959 of record JADJXH010000003.1, read on the forward strand.
GCATGCGCGGCGTGCCTCCGCTGGCCGAACAGGTGCGCCTTTCGCGCGACATCGCCGTGCTGGAGTACGCCGGCTCACGCCTGCATGCCACCACCGTCAGCACGTCCGAAGGCGTGGCCCTGGTGCGGGCGGCCAAGGCGAAAGGGCTGGCGATCACTGCCTCGGTGGCGGCGCACCACCTGCTGCTGGACGATGGCTGCCTGCGCGGCTTCGACACCGTGTACAAGGTGATGCCGCCCCTGCGCGATGCCGCCACCATCGAGGCCCTGCGCGAAGGCGTGAAGGACGGCACCATCGACACGATCGTGAGCGACCACCGTCCGGAGGACATCGAGCACAAGAAGGTGGAGTTCGGACAGGCCGCGTTCGGCATGGGCGGCATCGAGACCGCCTTCGCGGTGGCCAACACCGCCCTGAAGGGCCACATGAGCCTGCGGCGCATCATCGAGCGCTTCACCCACGGCCCGCGCAAGGCGCTCGGGCTGCCGGTGCAGCACGTGGCGGAAGGCACGGCGGCCGACCTCACGCTCTTCGATCCGGAACTGAGCTGGACCTACGAGAAGGCCGGCGCGGTGAGCCGGGCGGACAACTCGCCCTTCTTCGGTCAGCAGCTCACCGGAAGGCCGCTCGGCATCGTGCGGGGCGGGCGGCACCGCTGGAGCCCCGTGCTTCAGGAGGCCGCCGTCTAGGAGGCCTTGCCCGCCGCCGCGTCGATGCTGTCGTTCATGCGGCGGAATCGCTCGATCAGCTCCTCGTCCGTGTACTGCAGGTTCTGGATCATCGCTTTCGCGTCCTGGGCGAAGCGATGGTCCGGGAAGCGGTTGATCACCTCCTCATAGGCCGTCTTGGCCCGGCCCTTCTCCTTCAGGTCGGCGTCGATGGTGAAGGCCCGCAGGTAGTAGGTGTCGGCCAGACGGGCCCACTTCGGATACTCCTTGATGATGCGGTCGTAGAGCTGCACGGCGTCCTGCGGCTGGCCCAGGCCCTTGCTCATGCCCGCGGCGCGGAACAGGTACTCGGGGGCCATGCTGTCCGTGGGGAAGGCCTTCGCGTAGGCCTTGTACACGTCGAGCAGCGCCTGCGCACCCCGCCGGTCGAACACGGTCTTCGCGAAGAGCGTGTCCTCCATGGTCCGGATCCGCGCGCCCATCTCGGGGGCGGGCAACTGCGCGGGGGCGTCGGTGGCGGGTGCGTCGGACGCACCGCCGCCGCAGGCGGTGATCAGCAGGGCCAGCAGGCCGGGGAGCAACAGGGTCCTCATCGGGTGGTCTTCAAGGGGGGGAAGCGCATCTTGTACTTGGCATCGGTGCGCCCGCGCGAGATGTCGCGCAGCCTGCCCTGCAGCAGCTTGCGCCGCAGCGGGGCCAGGTGGTCGGTGAACAGGATGCCGTCCAGGTGGTCGTGCTCGTGCTGGATCACCCGGGCCGCGAAGCCTTCGAAGGTCTCCTCGTGGTCCTTGAAGGCCTCGTCCTGATACTGCAGCACGATCCGCGGCTGGCGCGACACCTCCTCGCGGATGCCGGGGATGCTGAGGCAGCCCTCCTCGAAGGGCCACTCCTCCCCGTCCTCCTCCACGATGTACGGGTTGATGAACACCTTCTTGAAGCCGATCAGGTGTGCGTGCTCGGGATCGGGCGTGCCCTCCTCGTCCTCCGCGAAGGGGGAGGCATCCACGATGAACAAGCGGATGCTGTGGCCCACCTGCGGAGCGGCCAGGCCCACGCCGTTGGCCGCGTACATGGTCTCGAACATGTCCGCGATCAGCTGCTCAAGGCCGGGATGCCCGGGCTCGATGTCCTGGGCCACCTTCTTCAGGACGGGGTCGCCGTAGGCGCGGATGGGAAGGATCATCGGGGCGCGAAAATACGGCGCGTCAACGGGTGGTGCACGCGGCCGGAAGGTCCGCCGCCGTCAGCGTCCGGGGTTCCGGCTCAGCCAATCCTGCAGCAGGATGGTGGCGCTGATCCGGTCCAGCTGCCCCTTGTCGCGCCGGGCCATCCGGCCTTTCCCGCTGGCCAGCAGGGTGCGCTCGGCCAGCACGCTCGTAAATCGCTCGTCCACCTCCTCGACGAAGCAATGCGGGTAGGCCTTGCGCAACGCCTCCACCACAGCGATCGCAGGAGCGGTGCCGTCGGTGGCGCTGCCGCCCAACCCGCGCGGCACCCCCACCACGAAGCCGTCCACCGGTTCCTTCGCGAGGTAGCGTCGCAGGAAAGCCGGCAGTTCGGCCGTGTCCACGGTGTCCAACGCGCTGGCGATGATGCGCACCGGATCGGTGACGGCGATCCCGCAACGCTTCGCTCCTGGATCGATGGCCATCACACGTCCCACGGGGCGAAGTTCGGGAATGAGTGTGGAGCTCCCATGCCTCAAAAGCCCCCCCGCAACAGTGGACAGTGCTCCCCGCAAGCTCACCCTCCCGCAACAGTGGACAGTGCTCCCAGCAAGCTCACCCCCCCCGCAACAGTGGGCAGTTCTCCCCGCAAGCTCACCCTCCCGCAACAGTGGACAGTGCTCCCCACAAGCTCACCCTCCCGCCAACTCACCCTCCCGCAACAGTGGACAGTTCCTCCCGCCAACTCACCCTCCCGCAACAGTGGACAGTTCTCCCCGCAAGCTCACCCTCCCACCACACTGGACAGAACTCCCCGCAAGTCCGGCCAAATCGCGGTGGATCTTCAACCACCAAAGGAGGATGGCGCGAGCATCACCTCGATCCAACTAGCGACGACCAGGAGTCCGCCGAAGCCAGGGAGGTGTCCGAACCGACGGGTAGCCGGGGTCATGTACGCGTACAACAACCGGCCGATCTCCTGACAAAGCCCGAAGGCCCTTTCCACATCCGCCTTGGTCATGTACTCCATCCGCCGGGCATGGTGGAGCATGGATCGCACCTCGTTGCACGAGCCCTTGGCGATGACCAGATACCTGTTGCGATCCGCTTTTGTGGGCCGCCCATGGCCTTCAGCGATGTTGTTCATGATGGACAATGAGGCTCGCAGCAACTGGTCCTTGAACCAGAACCGCTTGCTGTCTCCGAAATGTGTTTCCAGCAGCGCCAACAATTCTCCGGCACGCTGCCAGGCCTTCGATTCTTCGAACGTCGCTGTCATGTCCTTGTGCTTGTATCCGAAAACTAACCCATCGCACGGATCTCAGCTCCATTCAGCGCTTGAACTTGGGTAGGCCCCGAGATCGCGCGCATTGGCCTGGGTCCGCGGACAAGCACTGTGCGCGCCGGCTGGCCTCGCGGGCAGCCACTGTGTGCGTGGGCTGAGTTCGCGGGCAGCCGCTCTCGCCATCTTTGTCCCATGCACGAGATGATCGAACTGGCCTGGAAGGACCGCGACCTGCTGCGCGATGCCGACGTCATGAACCACATCGAGACCGTGATCGAGAAGCTCGACCGCGGCGAAGTGCGCGTGGCCACACCGCCGGCATCCCCCGACGGCGACTGGGTGGTGAACGACTGGGTGAAGAAGGCCGTGATCATGTACTTCCCCATCCGCCAGATGCACACCTTCGAGGTGGGGCCGCTGGAGTTCCACGACAAGATGAAGCTCAAGCACGGCTATGCCCAGCTGGGGGTGCGCGTGGTGCCCCATGCCATCGCCCGCTACGGCGCCTTTCTGGCGCGGGGCGTGATCATGATGCCGAGCTACGTCAACATCGGCGCCTACGTGGACAGCGACACCATGGTGGACACCTGGGCCACGGTGGGCAGCTGCGCGCAGATCGGCAAGGGCGTGCACCTGAGCGGCGGCGTGGGCATCGGAGGCGTGCTGGAGCCCGTACAGGCCGCCCCGGTGATCATCGAGGACGGCTGCTTCATCGGCTCGCGCGCCATCGTGGTGGAAGGGGTGCGCGTGGGGCGCGAGGCCGTGCTCGGCGCCAACGTGGTGCTCACCGCCAGCACCCGCATCATCGACATCACCGGTCCGGAGCCCAGGGAGGTGCGCGGGGTCGTACCGCCCCGCTCCGTGGTGATCCCCGGCACCGTGCCGAAGCGCTTCCCCGCCGGTGAATACGGCGTGCCCTGCGCGCTCATCATCGGCCAGCGCAAGGAGAGCACCGACAGGAAGACCAGCTTGAACGAGGCCCTGCGGGAGCACAACGTGGCCGTGTAGCCCATGGAGCTCCTGGTCATCCTGCTGCTCACCCTGCTCAACGGCTTCTTCTCGCTGAGCGAGATCGCGCTCGTGAGCCTGAAGCCCGCGCGCATCCAGGCGATGGTGGACCAGGGCGACCGGCGCGGGCGCACCATCCAGCGGCTGCTGGCCGACCCCGAGGGCTTCCTCAGCTCCGTGCAGGTGGGCATCACCCTCATCGGCATCATCGCCGGCGCCTACGGCGGGGCGGCCCTCACCGACGACCTGGAGGCCGTGCTGAAGGGCTGGCCCTCCCTGGCGCCCTACGCGCACAACACCGCCTTCGCCGTGGTCATCGGCGGCATCACCTACTTCACCATCGTGGTGGGCGAGCTGGTGCCCAAGTCCATCGCCCTCAGCGCCCCCGAGCCCATCGCCCGCTTCGCCGCGCCCATCATCCGCGTGTTCACCCTGGCCACCTACCCCATCGTGAAGCTGCTTTCGTGGTCCACCACCCTGCTGATGAAGCTGGTGCCCGTGCGCGAGGACCGCTCGGACCAGCTGAGCGAGGAGGAGCTGCGCGCCATCATCCGCACCGCCAACGTGCAGGGCGTGCTGGACCAGGCCGAGAGCGAGGCCCACCAGAACCTCTTCCGCTTCAGTGCCCACCGCGCCCGCACCCTGATGACGCACCGCGGCCAGGTGGAATGGATCGACAGCACACGGCCGCTGCGCGACATCGTGGAACAGGTGCGCCACAGCCTGCGCTCCAAGTTCCCCGTGTGCCGCGGCACGGTGGACGAGATCGAAGGCACCCTCAGCGCCCGCGACCTGCTCGAGCACGAGGACAGCCCCGGCTTCACCCTGCGCCAGGTGGTGGTGCCCCCCATCATCGTGCCCGAGAGCGCCGAGGCCTTCGACATCCTCAAGCGCTTCAAGAAGAGCAAGCAGTACATCGCGCTGGTGGTGGACGAGCACGGCCAGTTCGAGGGCGTGGTGACGCTGCACGACCTCACCGAGGCCATCGTGGGCGACCTGCCCGACGAGGACGAGGAGCACCCCGGACACATGGTGCAGCGCGCCGATGGCAGCTGGCTGGTGGACGGGCAGGTGCTCATCGGCGACCTCAACCAGCGCGTGGGCCGCACCCTGATGGACGAGGAGGAGACCAGCTACGCCACCGTCGCGGGCTTCTTCCTGGGCCGGCTGGAGCGCATCCCCGTGGCCGGCGACCGCATCGAGGCCGGCGAGTTCACCGGCGAGGTGGTGGACATGGACGGCAACCGCATCGACAAGGTGCTCATCCATCCCAAGGCCCGGTGAAGCGCTTCCTCGTCATCCAGACCGCCTTCCTCGGCGATGCCGTGCTGGTGACGAGCCTCCTGGAGAAGCTGCATGCCCACCACCCCGACGCCGCCATCGACCTGGTGGTGCGCTCCGGCAACGAAGGGCTGTTCGACGGGCACCCCTTCCTGCACCGGCTCCACGTGTGGGACAAGCGCACCCACAAGACCAGGAACCTCCTCGCCCTCATCCGCGCGCTGCGGCGGACCAGCTACGACCACATCATCAACGCCCAGCGCTTCCTCAGCACCGGCCTCATCACCGTGCTGGCGCGGGGCAGGGAGACGGTGGGCTACGACAAGAACCCCTTGAGCCGCTTCTTCACCCGCACGGTGAAGCACGTGATCGGCGACGGGCGGCATGAAGTGGACCGCCTGAACGCGCTGATCGAACACCTCACCGACGGCACACGCCCCTTGCCCCGCCTCTACCCCACGCCGAATGCGCGGGAGGAAGCCCGTGCTCACCTGTCCACATGGGCACGACCTGTCCCGCTCCAGCGGGATGGGCACACGAGCACACGGTCACATGAGCACATGAGCACATGGCCACATGAGCACATGAGCACATGGCCACATGAGCACATGGCCTACGTCTGCATCGCGCCCGCCTCGGTGTGGTCCACCAAGCAATGGCCCGAGCACAAGTGGATCGAGCTGGTGCAGGCGATCCCCATGGACCGTCAGGTGTTCATCATCGGAGCGCCGGGTGATACGGCCTTGGCCCAGCGCATCATCGCCGCCAGTGGCCGAGGCGTGGACCTCACCAGGGAACTGGGCCTGCTGCAGAGCGCGGCGCTGATGGAGGGTGCCACCATGAACTACGTGAACGACAGCGCACCGCTGCACATCGCCAGCGCCATGAACGCCCCGGTTACGGCCGTCTTCTGCAGCACGGTACCCGCCTTCGGCTTCGGGCCGCTGCGCGCCAACGGCCGCGCGGTGGAGACGACGGAGGAACTGGATTGCCGTCCCTGCGGCCTGCACGGCCACAGCGCCTGCCCGAAGGGGCATTTCCGGTGCGCGGAGGGGATCGGGGTGGAACGGGTACTGGCCCCGTGAACGAGCGATCCCGTGCGGCGCGTCTGCGCCACCTGGAGACCGACAGCTGCGTCGCTCTCATTTGTTTTACTCAGTTCATTGAGTAATTTTACTCAGCACATTGAGTAAAATGAACTACCAACGTCCCCAGCTCCGCCACCTGACCAAGCGCCTGAGCGGCCCCCGCCGTCACATCCAGGTGGTGAGCGGACCGCGCCAGGTGGGCAAGAGCACCCTGGTGGCCCAGGCCCTGGCCCTGCTGGGCACACCCGCCATCAGCGTGAGCGCGGACGACCCCGAGGCGCAGCACCCCGCCTGGCTGGCGCGGCAGTGGGACCGTGCGCGGGCGCTGACGACGGGCACCCGGCGGCGCGGGGCGCTGCTGGTGCTGGACGAGGTGCAGAAGATCCCACGCTGGAGCGAGCTGGTGAAGGCCCGATGGGACGAGGACACCCGATCGGGCACCCCTGTGAAGGTGGTCCTTTTGGGCTCCTCGCCCCTGTTGATGCAGCAAGGCCTCACCGAGAGCCTCGCCGGCCGTTTCGAGGTGCTGCGGATGCAACAATGGTCCTACTCCGAAATGCGCGAAGCCTTCGGCTGGGACCTCGACCGCTATCTGGTGCACGGCGGGTATCCGGGTGCGGCCACCTTGGTGCGGCAACCCGGGCGATGGCGGATGTACGTGCGCGACGCGCTGATCGAAACCAGCATCGCCCGGGATGTGCTGCAGATGACCCGGGTGGACAAGCCGGCGCTGCTGAGGCGTGTGTTCGAGCTGGGCTCGGCGTACAGCGGCCAGGAGCTGAGCTGGACGAAAATGCTCGGGCAGTTGCAGGACGCCGGTAACACCACCACCCTGGCCTGGTATGGCGAGCTCCTCAGCCAGGCCGGGCTGCTCACTCCGCTGCAGAAGGTGGCCGGCCAGCGCGCGCGGCAACGCGCCAGCAGCCCCAAATGGCTGGTGCACGACACCGCCTTCCTCACCGCCCCGGCCGGCCTCACGCCCGCGCAATACCGCAGCGACCCCGCACGCTGGGGACGCCTGGTGGAGAGCGCCGTGGGTGCGCACGTGCTGCATGGGGCCCTGGACGAAGGCTACGAGGTCCATTATTGGCGGGAGGGTGATCGGGAAGTGGACCTCGTGGTGCGGCGAGGTGGCAGGCTCACGGCCATCGAGGTCAAGAGCGGCCGCCCGCGGGAACGACGCTCCGGACTGAACGCCTTCCACGATGCGTTCCACCCGGCCCGGACCCTCCTCATCGGCCCGGGCGAGCTTGAACTGGAGACCTTCCTCGCCCACCCCGCTTCGGCCGTGCTGGCCTGAGCACATCCACCGGCCACCGGGCCTGCCCGAAGGGGCATTTCCGCTGCGCGGAGGGGACCGGGGTGGAGCAGGTGCTGGACCCGTGACCGGGCCACTGGCCTTCGCCACCCACGGTTTGGAGAAGCGCACCGAACAGCGCTACCTTCAGGCCCTGTTGGGGCCTAGCTCCAGCACAGACGAAGATCCCGGAGCACAAGAGGCGCAACGCCATGAGCATGATCCGCAGCATCTCGATGAACTGGAGGAGGCACCATGACATTGCGCACTATCACCCGCATCGGAACGATATACGCAATAGCACCCTCCTTTCAAGTCCAGAAATTGACGCAATGCGGCAATGATCAGTTGAACGCCATCGCGCCCAAAGCGGCGCGCCAGCGTCCAACGCCGAATGACCACCGCGGATAGGCCGCACGCGCCGTGCACCCGTAGTTTCGCGGTCCGCCGCCGTGCCTGCCCTGCTCACCGTCCACGACCTGCACTTCGCCCACGACGGGCGGGCCATCCTGCATGGGGTGGGGCTGGAGCTGGCCGCGGGCGAGGTGCTGGTGGTGGTGGGGCCCAGCGGTTGCGGCAAGACCACCTTGCTGCGGCTCATCGCCGGGCTGGAGCGTCCCGCCGCCGGCCGCATCACCGTGCAGGGGCGCGTCCTGAGCGGCGGCGTTGCGTGGGTGCCGCCGGAGGAACGGCCGGTGGGTTTCGTCTTCCAGGGGCTGGCCCTCTTCCCCCACCTCACCGTGCGCGGCAATGTGGGCTTCGGCCTGGCCGACCGTCCCCGCGCCGAGCGCGAGCGCCGCGTGCAGGAGGAGCTGGCGGCCGTGGGGCTGGAGGGCCTGGGCGACCGCTACCCGCACCAGCTGAGCGGCGGGCAGCAGCAGCGCGTGGCCATCGCCCGCAGCCTGGTGCGGCGCCCCGCCCTGATGCTGATGGATGAGCCCTTCAGCGACCTGGACCCCGGCACCCGGGCGGCGGTTCGGCAGGAGGTGCTGCGCATCCTGCGCGACCACGGCACCGGCGCGGTGGTGGTGACGCACGACCGCGAGGACGCCTTCCACCTGGCCGACCGCATCGCCGAAATGGACCAGGGCCGCATCGTGCGCATCGGGGCGGCGGCCGAGCTGCGCGCCGCATGGAGCGCCCATCCCTTCGCGCCATGAGCACCGACCGGCTGACGCAGCTGCGCGCCCTGCTGGCCGAGGAGCCGGGCGACCTCTTCCTGCGCTACGCCATCGCCCTGGAGCTGAAGCGGCTGGGCGACACCGGCGGGGCCATCGACGACCTGGAGCAGCTCGTGCGCGATGCGCCGCACCACATCGCCACCTACTACCAGCTGGCCCTGCTGCTGGCCGAGGTGGGCCGTGCGCACGACGCCCTGCACGTGTGCGATGTGGGCCTGCTGCAGTGCACCGTGGCCGGCGACCGCAAGGCCCGCGCCGAGCTGCAGGAGCTGCGCCACGCCATCGCCGACGAGGCATGAGGCGCCGCGCCACCCTTATCCTGCTCACCGCGACCGCGCTGCTGGGCGTGCTGCTCACCGTGGCGCCGTGGCTGGCCCTCACCGCGCCGGTGGGCGCGCCGGCCCTGGTGGTGGAAGGCTGGATCCCGAACGACCGCCTGTCCGATGTGCTCCGGCTGGCGCAGGCCCGCGGGGCGCGCCAGGTCTTCGTCACCGGCGGCGAGCGGCCCCTGGCGCGTTACCTCCACCGCGGTGACACCCTGGTGATCGACGGCGAGCCGCTGGCCGGGCCCTGGCGGATGCAACTTGCCGGGCTGCCCGGCGTGCGCTGGCAGCTGCTGGGCGACACCCTTCCGCTGCGCGAAGGCCGCGCCGATGGCCGCCTGCGCACCGAGGAGGTGACCGTGGGTCCGGGGGTGCGCCAGCTGCGGCTGGTGAGCCGCGCGGCCGTGGCGCCGGGCGACACCACGGCCCTGCTCTTCGTGCAGACCCTCCGGCTCAACGGCGAAGGGCTGGCCGCCACGGGCCACGCGGTGCGGGTGCACGGGCCTCACGGCGCGCGGACGGCCTGCGCACTGACCTGGGCCGAAGAGCGGGCGCTGCGGCTGGTGGCCTTGGGGATGCCGGAGGCGCAGGTGCTGGCGGTGCCGGGGCTGCCCGATGCGCGGGGTCGAACGGTGTCGGCGGCGCAGGCCATGGCGGCGCAGGCGCGGTGGCTGGGGCTGGGCGCCTACGACGTGGTGAGCCTCGGCGTGCACGCCCGCCGCACGCGCCACGCCCATGCCCGGGCCAACGGCGACGCGGTGCTCGTGGGCGTGATCGCGCTGCCCGATCCGCGGGTGCCGCCGCGCACCTGGTGGCTGCGACCGGCGGCCTGGCCGCTGGTGGCCAAGGAAGTGGCCGGGCTGCTGCGCGATGCCGTGGCGGGTACCTTTGGGACGTGACCACCGCCCCCTTCCGCGCCCTCCTCCTCTTCGCCCTGTGGAGCCTGCCCTGCACCGGGCCGGTGCTGGCGCAGACCACCCTGCGGGTGATGAGCTACAACCTGCTGGCCTTCCCCGAACCGGTGCCGGCCGGGCGGCAGGACACCCTGGCCCGCATCGTGGACCATGTGCGGCCCGATCTGCTGCTGGCCCAGGAGATCGAAACGCTCGCCGGGGCCAACCTGGTGCTGAACGACGCGCTGAACACCAACGGCGTCACCCGCTTCAGCCGCGCCGATTGGGTGCCGCAGATCAGCGACCCGGGCAGCACGGTGAAGCTGCAGCAGCTGCTGTACTACGACCACGAGCGCTTCACCCTGGCCGGGCAACAGACCCTGACGACGGCGGTGCGTGACATCAACGTGTACACGCTGTACGTGAACGACGTGGACCTGCCCCAGTCGCAGGACACCACCTGGATCACGGTCTATGTGGCCCACCTGAAGGCCAGCACCGGCGTGGTGAACGAGTTCGCCCGCCAGCAGATGGCGCAGGTGCTGATGGACCACCTGAACAGCCTGCCGCCGGGCCGCAACGTGATCGTGGGCGGCGACATGAACATCTACGCCGCCGACGAAGGGGCCTACACGACCTTCATGACGACAGGGGTGGGCAACCCGCTGGACGACCCCCTTACGCTGCCGATCAGCTGGAACGGCAACTCGGCGATGACCCAGCACCACACGCAGAGCACGCGCACCAACACGCTGTACGGCGAGGGTGCCGGCGGAGGGCTGGACGACCGCTTCGACATGATCCTGCTGAGCCAGACGGCGATGAACGGCGGCGACCGGCTGAGCTACGTCGCCGGCAGCTGCCGTCCGGTGGGCAACTCGGGCACCTGCTTCAACGACAACATCACCGATTGCAGCACGGGCCAGACACCGTTCGCGGTGCTGCGGGCGCTGTACTACATGAGCGACCACCTGCCGGTGATCCTGGACCTGAGCTTCGATGGCGTGGTGGCCGGCGGTCCCGCGCTGGAGGCGCCCTCCCCGGTGGCGCTGCGCCATGCCGCGGACGGCACGCTGCTGCTGGACGCCGAACGTCCGGGCACGGGCGTGCTGGAGCGCTGGGACGCGCAGGGCCGCCTGCTCGAGCGGCGCACGGTCCGCTTCGCCGAAGGCACCACCACCTGGCCTGCCGAACGCCCCGCGCCCGGCCTCCAGGTGGCGGTGCTGCATCTGGAAGGCACGATCATCCGCCACCCCTACATCCTTGCGCCATGAGCACCGAGCGACCCTTGATGGAGGAGATCCCCGCGTTCTACCGCGGCTACGTGCAGGAAGCGCCCGGCGCGGACGTGTGCGAAGCGCTGGTGCACGCCGCCGAGGCCGTGCGGGCCGCCTTCAGCGCGGTCCCGGAAGCGCGCGGCGACCACCGGTACGCGCCCGGCAAGTGGACGGTGAAGGAGGTGCTGCTGCACCTGATCGATGCGGAGCGCGTGTTCGCCTACCGGGCCTTGCGGTTCGCACGCCGCGATGCTACGCCGCTGCCTGGCTTCGACGAGGACGCATGGGTGCCGGCCGCCCGGGCCGACCGTCGCACGCTGGCCGGGCTGCTGGCCGAGCACGGCGCGGTGCATGCGGCCACCCTGGCGCTGTTCCGCAGCTTCGAGCCCGAGGACCTGCTGCAGCGCGGCACCGCGAACGGGAACCCCATCAGCGTGCGGGCCATCGGCTGGGCCACGGCCGGGCACGCGCTGCACCATGTGGCGGTGCTGCGGGAGCGCTACCTTGGTTGACATGCGGAGCATCCACGACTGGTTCGCGGCGTATGGCGAGAGCCATCGCGACCCCACCAACAAGGCGTTGCACTGGGTGTGCATCCCGGTGATCTTCCTGAGCATCGTGGGGCTGCTGTGGAGCATCCCCTCCCCCGTGGCCACGCCGCATGTGTGGGCGTGGACGGCGGTGGCGGCCGTGGCGGTGTTCTATGCGCGGCTCAGCAAGCCGATGATGCTGGCCATGGTGGCCTGGTGCCTGCTGTGCTGCGGGCTGGTGCTGCTGATGGAGCGCTGGCTGCCGCTGCCGCTCTGGGCCACCTGCCTGGGCCTGTTCGCCGGCGGATGGATCGGCCAGTTCATCGGCCACCACATCGAAGGCAAAAAGCCGAGCTTCTTCCAGGACCTGCAGTTCCTGCTGATCGGCCCGGCCTGGCTGATGGGTGACCTGTTCCGGCGGGCGGGCCTGCGCTACTGAGGCAGGCGGCGGAAGTAGGCGGGCCGGTGGTCCGGGAGCTCCCCGGAAACGAACAAGGCCCGCAGGTCGTTCAGCAGCACATCGGGTTCCAGCATGGCCCTTCCGAAGAGGTCGGCCTCGGCGCTGTTGGCCACGAACACGGTACCCGACCGGAAGGCCGGTGTGTTCAGCATGCGGGCATCCACGCCGGGCAGGTCGGCCGCCGTGCGCAGTGCGGGCACCTCGGCCAGCACACCCCAGTGGGTGCAGGTATGCGCATCGGCCATCACCACCTCCAGCGGCAGGTCGATGTTGCCTCCGGCGATGCGGTCCGCGTAGCGGTAGCGCCCGCCGGCGTCGACCACCAGGCGCGCCATGAGGCTGTTGCCCGCCGGCACGCTCCACACCCCACGCCAGGCGCTGCCGATGAAGACGAGCGGCGCGTCGGGGCCGGCCGTGCGCACCGCCCCCCGGTAACGGGCGGCGATGGCGGCATAGAGACTGTCGGCGGTGGCCACGGTGCCGGTGAGCACGCCGAAGAAGCGCAGCCATTCCGCACGGCCGAGCGGATGCGGCTCCAGGTATTCGCAGACGGGTACCGCCACATGCTGTGGCGGCAACCGGTCCACACCGCCGCCGAAGGGGTGGTGAAGCACCAGCGCGGGATCAAGGGCGGTGAGCTGTTCCAGGCGCGTCCCCTCCCCCTCCGCCAGGCCTGCCGCAGCGCCTGCGGCCAGCGCCGCACGCATCGTGCTGTCGCGTTGCCGGTCGGGCCAGGCACAGGCGGACACACGCGGCACGGCGTGCAACGCGGCGATGTAGGCGGTGTGCGTGGTGCTCAGCAGCACCAGGTCCCGGTCGCCGGGCCGCAGGGTCGCCCATGCGCCGCCGCAGGGTCCGGCCGGTGCGGGATCGGCCGTGGTGATCAGCAGGCGGGCCAGGGTGTCGGCGGACGGCCCCAGGACCAGCAGGGCTTCGCCATCCGGGCCATGCCAGCTTCGGAAGTGGGCGGCGGCCTCGTTGGGGCGTTCGGTCCAAGACGCGGCCGGAGCCTGATCGAGGTCGGGCGCGACCGCCGGAGCGCAGGCGACGAGCAGGGCCAGGGCGCCGGTGGCTGCGAGGGGCCTCACTGCAGTTCGATGATCATCTCCATGAGCGCATCGCGCAGCAGGTCGCGGCCGGTGGCCAGGGCGCGGGCGTCCACCGCGAAGGCGTGGTCGGGCAGTTCGCCGCGATCGAGCGGGCCGCGGGGCGTGCCCTCGTACACGTAGCGGATGAGGGGAATGTGGAAGACGAGGCCGGTGTTGGGTGCGCGCAGGCGCAGGACACGACCGCCGCAGCTGCTGAGGCTGTTGGTGCCCACCTCCTCGCCCACGATGCTGGCCCTTCCCGCACGGCGGGCCATCATCACCAGGGCGGCCGCGGCCTCCCGCGTGAGGGCATCGCACACCACGTACACCTTGCCATCGAAGGCGTTGGGGCGCGGTTCCAGGAGCTCCAATCGGGGGTCATCGGGGCGCAGGTGATAGCGGCCGTGGTCGCCGGGCAGGTAATGGGCGCCCACGGTGGCGAAGAACTCCGGCAGGGGTTCGCACAGGCCATAGTGCTTCGGCGGACCGGTGAGGCGCACGGTCATGTCCTGCACCACGCGATAGGGCTTCAAGGCGTACACGGAGTGCGCGAGCTCGGCCAGGGCCAGTTCACCGCCGGCGGCCCCGCGCACATCGATCACCAGCACGCGGGAGCGGTTCCGTTTGAGGTCGCGCCGCAAGTCCTCCACGAAGCGTTCGGGCCGGATGCCCGCGTTCAGCAGGGTGTCCGTGTGGAAGCTGCGGAGGGAGAGCCAGGTGGTGTGGTGGTCGGCGTGGTGGGCCGCGCTCCAGGGCAGCAGAGGGCCGTTCTCCGGTCGTACCGAACGGCGGACCTCCTCGCCCGTGAGGCCCATCACCTGTTCGGTGCGGGCGCGGCCGCTGGGCGGTTCGAAGGTGATGGTGAATGTGGGCGAACGGTCCAGGTGGCGGTACAGCAGGTAGGGCAGGTCGCGCTCCACCTGCCGCACGCGGAAGAGGGAGTCGTTCGCATCGGAGAGGGCCCTGTCGGCCAGCGTGTCCAGGATGCCCGCGGCCGAACGGCCGTTGACGGAGACGATGCGGCTTCCGGAGGGGATGGAGCGGAAGCCCTTGAGCTCCTCCTCCACGAAGAGGCCCGGGCCCACGGCGCGCACGGCGAGGGGCAGCAGCGGCACCTGTTCACGGAGCACGCGCTCGACGGTGGTGGGCAGGTCCACGCGGGTGTGCGCATCGCCGATGAGCTGCAGCACGGGGGTGATCAGGTCGGCCACCTCGGCGGCGGTGAGGGGGACGCGCGCACGAGCGATGGCCTCGTCGATGGCGCGGTCCAGCGCGGCCTTGGTCACGTGCCGGTAGGGATCGGCGTGGGCCTCGTGCAGGGTGCTGCGCCAGAGCTCCAGGTCCGCCGCCACCCGCTCCGGGTAGTGGCGTTCGCCCTCCAGCGGGTCAAGGGCCTGTGCCCGTGCCTCCGGCGGGGCCAGCCCGAGGGTGAGGAAGGACAGCCCGGCGGCCAGCTTGCGGAGGGTCATGCGGAACGGGCTGCGAATTTAGGGCCATGGCCCGCCGGCCGTGAATGACATGGCCCCGGCGCTGGGGCCGGGGCCATGATGCGATCGGTCGTTGTCACCTCAGGCCTTCACCGTGGAGCGGGGCGCGGCGGCGAGCACCTCGGGCTCCACCCCGTCCTTGTACTTGGCGAAATTGTCGTTGAACGCCTTGGCCAGGCGCTCGGCCTGCTGGTCGTAGGCGGCCTTGTCCTTCCAGGTGCTGCGGGGGTCGAGGATGCCATCGGGCACATGCGGGCAGGTGGCCGGGAAGCTCACGCCGAACACGGGATGCTGGTGGTAGTCCACGCCGTCGAGCTCACCACGCAGGGCGGCGGTGATCATGGCGCGGGTGTACTTGAGCTTCATGCGTTCGCCGGTGCCGTAGGCGCCACCGCTCCAGCCGGTGTTCACCAGCCAGATGCGCACGTCGTGCTGGCGCAGCTTCTCGCCCAGCATGGCGGCGTACTTGCCGGGGTGCAGGGCCAGGAAGGGCGCGCCGAAGCAGGCGCTGAAGACGGTCTTGGGCTCGGTGACCCCGGCCTCGGTGCCGGCCACCTTGGCGGTGTAGCCGCTGATGAACCAGTACATGGCCTGCTGCGGCGTGAGGCGGCTGATGGGGGGCAGCACACCGTAGGCATCGCAGGTGAGGAAGAAGATGTTCTTCGGATGGGCGCCCATGCTGGGCACCGCGATGTTGTCGATGTGGTGGATGGGGTAGCTGACGCGCGTGTTCTCGGTCTTGGTGCCGTCGCTGAAGTCCACCTTGGTGGTGCCCTCGTGGAAGACGATGTTCTCCAGCAGGGCACCGAACTTGATGGCGTTCCAGATCTGGGGCTCCTTCTCGGCGCTGAGGTCGATGCACTTGGCGTAGCAGCCGCCCTCGAAGTTGAACACGCCGGAATCGCTCCAGCCATGCTCATCGTCGCCGATCAGGCGGCGGTCCGGGTCGGCGCTGAGCGTCGTCTTGCCCGTGCCGCTGAGGCCGAAGAACACGGCCGTGTCGCCGTCCTTGCCAATGTTGGCGCTGCAATGCATGCTGAGCACACCGCGCTCCTGGGGCAGCACGTAGTTCAGCACGGTGAAGATGCCCTTCTTGATCTCGCCGGTGTAGCCCGTGCCCCCGATGATGATCATCTTCCGGCTGTAGTTGATGATGGCGAAGTTGTGCTGGCGGGTGCCGTCCTTGGCCGGGTCGGCGGTGAAGCCGGGCACGCAGACCACGTGCCACTCGGGGGTGAAGTCCTCGAGCTCGGCGGCCGAGGGGCGGATGAACATGTTGCCGGCGAAGAGGGCGCTCCAGGGATACTCGGCCACCACGCGCACGTTGAGGCGGTATTCGGGGTCGGCGCAGGCGGTGGCGTCCTTGATGTACACATCGCGGTTCATCAGGTAGGCGCACATCTTCTCGTAGAGGGCGTCGAACTTGGCCTCATCGAAGGCGATGTTGACGTCGCCCCACCACACGGTGTCCTGCGTCTTGGCGTCCTTCACGCAGAACTTGTCCTTGGGGCTTCGTCCGGTGAACTCACCGGTATCGATGGCCAGGGCGCCGCTGTCCGCGAACACGCCTTGACCGTTGACGATGGTGTGCTCGATCAGCTCGGCGGGTTCGAGGTTCCAGTAGGCGTCGCCCACAAGGCCCAGGCCGATGGAGGAGAGGTCCGCGTTCTTCGGTCGCTTGCCGAACTCGTTCATGTCCGTTGGGTTGGAATAGGGCGGCAAAGGTAGAGGAAGGCCGGGTGGGCGGGCCAACATCCGTCAGTGTCCGCGACGGGCGCCCACCAGCAGCAGCCCCCACCCGGCGATGAGGCAGAGGCCCCCGAGGGGCGTCACCGGTCCGAGGACCGGTGTAAGGCCTTGGGTGCCAAGCAGGTCGCGGGTGGCCAGCAGGTAGAGGGAGCCGGAGAAGGCCACCACGCCGGCCAGGAGCAGCCCGCCGGCCAGGCGGAGCGGACGCTCGGGGATCCGGCCGTGCAGGGCGGCGAGCAGCAGGAGGCCCAGGCCGTGGTAGAACTGGTATTCCACCCCGGTGCGCCATTGCGCGAGCGCGTCGGGGGACAGCATGCTCTTCAATCCATGGGCGCCGAAGGCGCCGAGGGCCACGGCGATGGCGAGCACGGCGGCCCCGGCGGTCAATAGACGATGCATGGGGCAAAGGTGGGCCGAAAAGCAAAGCCCCCCGGGGTCACCGGGGGGCTCGCGGGATCGATCGGGGGATCAGCGCTCGTTCTTGAGCTTCTCCATCTCCTTGTCGAAGGTCTCCTTGAACTTCTCGTAGTCGTAGTCGATGCGCAGGCGCTCGTCCTGGCTGAGGCGCTCATTGTACTCGCTCAGGAGGTCCTGGGCGCTGAGCTCGATGGCGAGGTAGCTCTTGTAGGTGTTCTGCGGGGTCTTGGTGAGCTTTTCGCAGATGGTGCGGGTGCCGCTGAGGCGCTGGTCGGTGACCTCGCGGGTGAGGCCCTCGAAGCGCTCGGCGATCTCCTCCTTGTTGTTGAGCTCGCGGCTGTTCACGTAGTTGTCGACGACGCGCTTGACGGCGGTGTTGATGTCGGCGGCGAGCTGACCGCGGGCGGCGTTGAGGGCCTTGCTCTTGGCGGTCTGCTGGTCCATGCTCTCCCCCACCGCGTTGGCGCGGAAGAACTCCTTGTTGGTGAAGTACTCGGGGCCGGAGCAGAGCACCACCACCTCCACCTCGTTGGGAGGCGGCTGGGTGTTGTTCTCGGCGATCTTCTTCTTGGGCTTGCAGGAGGCCATGCCGGCGGCCAGCAGGGCGGCCGACAGCACAAGGGTGGCGGGGCGGAGGGTCGGAGTGCTCATGGTCGTCGACGTGGTTCGTGTCGTTGGTGGCGGGTTTGCGAACGGCGTGCCAAACTTCCGGAATGCGCGTGGTTCCTACAAGATCGCCGTGATCAAGGCGGGCACAAGGTCCTTGCGGAGGTCCTGCGCGCCCTTCTTGTAGGCCTCCAGGGCGGCCTTGTCGTAGGCCAGTTGCACACCTTTCATGCCCTGGCGGCCGGTCTGGTGCACCAGTTCACCGGTGCGGCGGTCGGTGCAGGTGAGGGTGAGGTCGAGGAAGGCGGTGTAGAACCCGCTGGTGGTGCCGCCCTCGCGCGTGTCGGCGCTCAGGACGATCACCAGGTCGCTCTCGGCCTCGCGGTCCACGAAGCGGAAGCCGCGGCGGGCAAGCTCCTCGCGCAGGGCGACGGCCACGCCGGCGTTGGCGAGGGGGGAGCCATAGGCGCGTTCATCGGCCTTCAGCAGCACGCGGGGCATCCGCAGGTCGATCGGCACATGCAGTTCGGGCACGCTGAGGCCGGCGGTGAGCGTGCGCACCAGGGCCGGGTCGCCGGCCCCGTTCACCAGGGCGTCCAGGTCGAGGCGGACGAGCAGCTCGGGCGTTGCGGCATCCAGCGACACGCCCTCCACGGTGATGCGGGCGTGGCCGTCGGCATCGGTGCGCTTGTTCACCGTCACCTTGCCGGCGCTTCCGGGATAGGTGGCCGTGAGGGGCACCTGGGCCATGTCGCGCAGTGCGCCGGCGGTCCCGTGGCGCGCCCGGATGAGGAGCTCGCGGCGATGGCCGTTGGCGGGCTCCAGCACGCAGCGCTCCGGAAGGCTGACGAGGGTGAGGCCGGAGGTGAGCTGTTGAAGACCGGCGTACAGTTCGTTGGCCAGCACCACGGACCGCCCCTCGACCTCCACCCGGTCGGCCTCACCCCAGTGATCGCGGAGGGCGATGAGGGCGCGCAGCTCCAGGTCGAAGGCCCCGGGAAGGTCACCGGCGGACAATGCGGACCGGCTGCGGCCGTGCAGGTCGGTGGCCTGGGTCATGGCGGCGCGCTTCTTCTCGGCCTGCAGGCGTGCGTGCTCGGCCTTGCTCAAGCGGTAGTAGGTCCACAGCTCGGTGCCGCTGTCCCAGCTGTCCACCAGCTCGAAGCCCTCCAGCTGCTGGCTGGTGCGGGTGCGCACGGTGCTGGTGTAGCTGTCGGTGAACTGCCCGCGTGTGTCCAGGGTGTACAGCAGGCTGTTGCCCTCCACGGTGACGCTGATCTCGCTGGCCAGGTCGTTGAGGGCGTTCTGCTTGGCCGCCTCCTGGAAGTCGGGGCGGTTCTTGGGGGCGATGCCGATGCCGACATAGTAGGCGCCGGTGACGGGGCGGCTGTCCACCCAGGTCGGGCGCACGACCGGGGCCGGCGGCGGCGGTTCCTGCACCTGTTGGGCGGGCTTGCAGGACGCCACGAGCAGCAGCACGGACCAGCGGAGGGCGCGGCGCATCACGGCAGCTTCTGGGAAAGGTGGCCCACCACCTCGCGGGCGATGCGGTCGCCGGCCTTGCGCATGGCGTCGTTCACCAGGGTGGCCACGGGCTTCACTTCGCGCGGAGCGTTCAGCAGAGTGCGCAGGTCGCGCCGGGCGCGGTCGGTCTGGTCGAGGGCGCCATTGAGGCTGGGCAGCAGGGCCTCGCGGTTGCCGGCATAGCTGGCGTAGTAGGCGTGGTCCTCCTCGTTCACGTCCACCACACTGCTCACCAGCACCTCACCGGTCTCCAGGCTCACCAGACGGAAGCTGAAGGAGGCCACCACCTTGTTCTCCTGGTAGTGCTCCGTGTAGTCCACAGGCTTGTACTTCGTCACCAGCACCGTTTCGCCGGTCTCGGGCACTTTCTGCCGCACCGGATAGGCTTCGTACCCGCGCTTGGTGCTCATCCTGGGCTTGCCCGCCTCCTCCCGATAGCTGATGAGGTCGCCCATCAGCACGGCCTTGGCGCCGATGAGGTTGCCCACCTGCACGGCGGTGGCCTGGTCCACCACGCCGCTCAGGCCCAGCCGCTGCTCCTCAAGGATGCGGTCCATGTTCTCGCGGTCCACCACCTTCAGGAACGGATCGCCCGAACCGGTGATGCCGCTCACGGTCTGCGCCTGCAGGCGGGCGGCGAGGTCCGACCGCTTGCCGCTGCTGGCGAAGGGCAGCACGGCGATCGAGTACTGCCCCTTGAGCAGGGCTTCGTTGTGGAGCGCCGAGGCGTCCTTGTAGGCGGGGTCCTTGGCCAGCACGCGGCTCAGCTCCTCGTGGGCGCGGCGATAGCGCCCGCCCTCCAGGTCGCTCTTGGCGGCGCGGTACAAGGGCTCCAGGTAGGCGATGTTCTGCAGGCTGCTGGCATCCTTGTAGCCGGGCTCCAGCCTGGCGATGCGCGCGAAGGTGGCCTCGGCCGCCTGGAACTCCTGGCGTTCCAGCTGCCCCTGCCCCTTCGTGTAGAGCTCGATGAGGTGCTCGCCCTTCACGCGTTCATACTCGTCCTGATGGTGCTCGGGGATGTCGAGCACCACGCCCAGGCGGTTGGCGCGGTCGGCGTAGGCCTTGGCGTCGAGGTAGGTGTCCACGGCCTTGGCCCGGTCGCCGGTGCCGTTCACCTCGCGGAAGAAGGCGCCGAGCTTGTCGTTCAGCAGGGTCTGCCCGGCCTTCTTGAGGCCGATCTTGGCCTCCACGTTCTTCTGATCGCGTTGCAGGGCCTGCAGGTACATATCGGCCGCTTCCGCATAGAGCCCGGCCTCATCGAGCTTCTCGCCCTTCTTCACATAGCTCTTCGCACCGGAACAGCCCGCCCCAAGGACGGCGGTGGCACAGAGCGCGAGGAACGTTCGACGCGGGGAGGCCATGGTCGGTCCGGTTCAACGTGGGCGGGCTCAGCGGCCGCGGATGTAGGCGTTCAGCTCATCGACCGAGCTCTCGAAGGTGAACGCGTCGTTCAGCTTGAAGTAGTTGCTCAGGTCGAAGGTGTGGTCGTAGGCGAACTTGGCGAAGTCCAGCTTGGTCTCCTCGAAGGTGAACAGCTCCATGATGCCCTTCACCTGGTCGACGGTGAAACAGCGGTCGGTGGCCACCTGTTTGGCGACGCTCATGCGGGTGTCCTCGAAGCTCTTGGAGCCGATGCTCGCCTTCGCATCGGAGAACTCGCTGCTGCTCATCGGCCAGGGGCATCCGACGCGGCCGGTGTAGCCGGGCATGCTGTACACCGCGGGCTCCGCCGGGCGGGTGGCGCTGGTCTCCACGGGCTCGTCGATGTCAGTGGTCATGGTGGTGGTCGTCGTGGTGGTCGTTGTGGTGGTGGTCGTCGCGCTGGTGCCCAGCACGGGGTCGTTCACGTTCACGTTCATGTTCACCCCGAGGCCGTTGAAGCCCACGGTCATGTTCACGTTCTCCCCGGTGCCGGGCGTGGTGGTGGTCTGCTCGGTGACCACGACCGTGGTACCGGTGCTTCCGGGGTTGGTCACACTGGTGGTCACATCGTCCTGGAAGCCCACGGGGCGGGGCTTCTCATCGACCACCAGGGCTCCGGCGGCGGTGCCAAGGGCGGCCTCACCCGTGGGGCGGAAGACCTTCTCGCCCTTCTTGTTGGTGGTCACCATCACGGTGTATTCCTTGCCCAGGGGGAAGTAGCCCTGCTTGCGCACCTCGGGGATCGAGAGATCCTCGAACCGCACAAGCACCACAGGGGTCTCGTTGCGGATGCCGGTGGCCACCACGCGGGCGGTGGGCTTCTCGTTCTTCACGTCGCCGTCGACCACGAGGGTGAATTTGGCGCCGTCATCGGTGAAGAACACCAGGTCGCTGGTCTGTGCATCGGCGAGGGGGGCCAGGAAGAGGGCGGCGACAAGGGGGATCGGGCGTAGCATGGCTTCAAATGGGTTGCGAAGGTAGGTCCACGTCCGCCTTGGCAAGGCCTGTGCCAAAGAACCGAACGGGACGTGGTCCCCATCTTTGCGGACGCCGGTACCAGTCGGCAGCAGTGGCCATGCGCACGATCCTCATCCTGGGAGCGGGACGCTCCGCCTCGGCGCTCATCGCCCAGCTCATCCACGATGCATCGCGCGAGGCGTGGCGCATCACCGTGGTGGACCGCGACCTGGCCCATGCCCAGGCCTTGGTGGCCGGCGGTGCTGAGGTGGCGCGGGCCGAGCAGGGCGACGCCAGCGACCCCGCCGTGCGCGACCGCCTGATCGCGGGGCACGACCTGGTGATCAGCATGCTGCCCGCCTTCATGCACGTGGATGTGGTGAAGGACTGCCTGCGGCTGAAGCGGCACGTGATCACGCCGAGCTACGTGCCCGATGCCCTCTGGCCGCTGGACGCCGACGCGAAGGCGGCGGGGCTCATCTTCCTGAACGAGCTGGGCCTCGACCCCGGCATCGACCACATGAGCGCGATGCGCATCCTGGACCGCATCCGGGCCGAGGGCGGGCGCATGGAAGCGTTCGAGAGCTATTGCGGAGGGCTCATCGCCCCGGAGAGCGACGACAACCCCTGGGGCTACAAGTTCACCTGGAACCCGCGCAACGTGGTGCTGGCCGGGCAGGGCGGCATGGCCCGCTATATCAAGGACGGCAGCTACAAATACCTCCCCTACCACCGGTTGTTCCGGGAAACGGTGCGCGTGTCGGTGCCCGGTTATGGCGCGTTCGATGGCTACGCCAACCGCGATTCGCTGAAGTACCGCAAGCACTACGGGCTGGAGGAGATCCCCACGCTGGTGCGCGGCACCCTGCGCAAGGCGGGTTTCTGCGCGGCGTGGGACACGTTCGTGCAGCTCGGCTGCACCGACGACAGCTTCCCTTTGGAGCTGCGGCCCAACGCCACGTGGGCGGAGTTCGTGGAGTCCTTCCTGCCGCACGATGTGGAGCGGGAGGTGCGCGCGAACCTGGCCCACACGCTCGGCCTCGATCCGAACGGCGAGGTGATGGCGAAGCTGGACTGGCTGGGGCTCTTCGACCGTGAACGGATCGGCGTGCAGGGCCTGAGCCCGGCGGCCACGCTGCAGCACCTGTTGGAAGCGAAGTGGAAGCTGGGGCCGGCGGACAAGGACATGGTGGTGATGTGGCACCGCTTCCGTTACACGGTGGAGGACCTGCACCAGGAGCTCCAGGCCTCGCTGGTGGTGCTGGGCGATGATCCGGTGCGCACCGGCATGGCGAAGACCGTGGGGCTGCCCCTGGCCTTCGCGGCCCGGCTGGTGCTGGGCGGAGCGCTGAAGGGCCGTGGCGTGCTGCTGCCGATCACACCCGAGATCTACGACCCCATCCTCGACGCGCTGGAAGGCATGGGCATCGTGTTCGCCGAGGAAGAGGTGGAAGGCTAGAACTTCAACAGGAACGGCGCCAGCAGCAAGCGGTACGCATCGGTGAACCGGCCCGGGCCGTGCTCCACGAGCAGGTGGTCCTCCAATAGGTTCGCACGCGCCCGGTCCAGCTCCACGAGCACCCGTTTCGGCGGACGGCCTTCGAGGTACTGCAGCACGCAGCGGCGCACCGGATGAAGGCCGTGGTCGGCGGCGATGGCGCAGAGCTCGGCCTCGCGGTTCAGGGGGATGATGCAGGCGAACCGGCCTCGCTCCGCCAGCAGGCGGTCCACCACGTCCAGCAACTCGGCGAACCGCAGCCCGCCCCCGTGCTTGGCGACACCGGTGCGCGCATCCGGCGACCCCATCTCGCCGGCGTAGAACGGCGGGTTGCAGAGGATGCGGTCGAACGCTTCGTCGGCGCGCATGCGGCGCACGTCCATCCGGTGCACGCGGACCCGGTGGGCCCACGGGCTGGCAGCCGCGTTCTCCGCCGCCTGTCCGGCCGAGGCGTCGTCGATCTCCACGGCATCGATGCGGGCGGCGGGGTTGCGCTGGGCGGCCATCAGGGCCAGCACGCCGGTGCCGGTGCCGATGTCCAGGATGCGCGCGCCGTCCACATCGGCCCAGGCCCCCAGCACCACGGCATCGGTGCCCACCTTCAGCGCGCAGCGGTCCTGGCGGAGGGTGAACTGCTTGAAGCGGAAGTCGGACATCGCGGGGACGAAGGTGGTAAGGTCGGACTTGGGATCCGACAATGACCTCATCTCCACGTCCCGCTGAGGCGAGACAGGTCGTGCCCATCCCGCTGGGGCGGGACAAGTCGTGATCAGGTGACCATGATACCAAATGCCAGGAGCCGCCCCGCGATCGCGAAGCGGCCCCTGACCCATCTTGTGCACAAGCCTATAGCCCCACCTTCACCGCCTTCTTCACCACGAAGCTGTCGTTGAGGTACAGCGTCACATGGTAGGTGCCGGGCGCCAGATCCGTGGTGGTCCAGTCGTGGGTGTAGGCACCGGCTTCACGCACGGCCTCCTCCAGCACCTCCAACCGCTTGCCACTGGCATCGCTCACCTCCAGCCGCGTGCGGCCCGGCGTGGCCACCGTGTACCGCAGCTGCGTGTGATCCGCCACCGGGTTGGGCACGATGAACAGGTCGGTGCGCAGGGCCTCTCCTGCGCCCGCCCCAGGGCTCATGCTGCGCCCATCCGTGCTGCCGTGGGCCGCGCAGCAGGTGGCGAGGTCTTGTTGCATGGCGGCGAGTTGGTCCTGCAGGGTGTTGATGGTGGTCTGTTGCTCCTGCAACCCTGCGATCAACCAAGCGGTCAACCCCTCATAGTTCACCGCCTTGAAGTCGACGGCTGGAAAGACCTCGTTACCCAGCGAGTCCACTACGGCCGGTTGCCCCGATTGCTGCACGAGCGCCGGTAACACGTTCTCAAGGTCCTGTGCGATCAACCCGTAGTGCGCCCGATCGTCCAACGCCATGGTCGGGAAGTCCGCTGACCGATAGGTGTAGGACATCGGTTGCAGTTGACCGATCACATCCATGGCGTTCGTGAGGGGTTCCACGTTCTGCTTCAAGGTCGCATCCGATGGTGACCAAACCCCCAGCGAGCAGTAGGCATAGCCATCGAACCAGCCCCCGTATCCCCATCCACCGGACTGTGGATTCAATCCGATGCCCCATACGCCCCGGATGTTGTTCGTTTGCTGCTGAAAGTTACCATCCGCAAAACCACGCACGCCAACAACGCGCACACCGGTCCACGCGAACGTATTCACCATGCTGTTCGTGGCCGCATTGCCATCAAGCCCCCAGCTACGCCCAGCGTTCATGGCACTGCCGCGCCATCCCAGATTCTGACCACCGGTCGTGGAGTATGCATCGGCATTGCCGCCGAAGTTGTTCACCGACGTGGTGCCCATGCGGACGTTCACCCCGATATCCGTTGCGCCACCGCCGTTCACCACCTTCAGCACATCCAGCTTGGCACCAGGGCTCGATGTACCGATACCCACGTTGTTCGACTCGTCCGGGCAGCCTGTCAATGGCCCGGGTAAGTGCGCGGTGACCACATGGTCGGCCGTGGTCACCTCCCAGTCACAGCCTGGAATGGAGCCGAGGTCCCTCCAGTAAAGCCGGCCATCGTCCGGGTCCACCACCACCGCGCGGGTCAGCGCGGCATTCTCGTAGGAGGTGGTCAGGTAGTTGGGCAGCGGGTCCATGAAGTTGCGCAACCGGATGGTGCGATCGGCCAGGTCCACCCGTTCATCCGGCAGCAGGGCGATGGTGGTCCAATCCCCTGCTCCGAAGTAGCCCTCGTTCAAGGATGGGTCAGGTTGCAGGCGCGCCAGCTCCAAGCCGCTCGCACTGCTCGCCATGGTGCTTGTTCCATCATGCCCGGTGTAGATGAACTGGAAGGGTGCTGTCGGAGCGTTCTGACCGGTCACCGTTGACCAGACCACGCCGCTCGTGAGGCCATCCAACAGGCCCGTGTAGAACAAGGACTCACCGCGCGTAGCCAGAAAGCCCTCGCCGATCACGGGCCGATAGCCAAGCTCCAGGGTGGCGTTGTTCTCGGCATGCACACGAGCGGCTGGGAAGCGGTAAACTCCGGGGCTGTTGGCGAAGTCGCCGACCCCCAGGAACCCGGTCAGGTCCAAGTTCGGGTATGTGTTGATGGTCTGGCCGGTCAAGATCGGCGAGAGCCGCATCCGCTCGTCCATCGCTGTATGGAACTCTATCGGTTGGTTCAGATCATGTCGGACCATCAGCGGGAAATTGTTGGTGCCGGTATTGTCCCAACCCAGAAAATCGGTGCTAAAACCAGCCACATTACCGGGCGTAGTCGATTGCCCCAGTACCTTGCCGGTAGTCAGCAACATCGCACCCAGGATCAGGTGCTTCAAGAAGATCTTCGTTCTCATGTCCTTTCGTGTTTGTTGTTCACTGAAAAGGACCGGAACGATGCGTTCACTCGGTCAATACGAACTTGTGCGACTCCAACCTGCCGCGATGCGCAATGCGCAACACATAGGTACTGCGTGCCCATGAACCCACTTCCAGCACCCAGCGATCATTCGGGATCCGGCCCTGCCAAAGCACGCGCCCCACAGCATCCAGCACCAGTGCCTCGGCCCCGGACCTTTGGCCAACGACCATTTGGTCTAGCGCTGGATTGGGGAATAGCACAGGACCTATTGCCTGTTCTTCGCCAACCCCTTGGCCCAGATCACAACCCTCCAAGCTTGGCGAAACGCAGACCGCATCCACCAAGGTGTATGCGCGAGGCAACCAGTACCAAGGAATGCCCTCTGGAGAAAATTGAAGCGTATCCGTCAGGGCATTGCTGAAGAACTGCCCGATCATCACGTACTGGTAGGCACTGTCGGCCACGAAGCTGCCGCTCACCAAGGTCCAGCCCACCGTATCCGAGAGGATCTGCGGGTACATGATGTGTGCGTGGTTTGGAGGCACCGGGAAAGGGTCGCCGACGCTCCAAGGAGGCACGGCCGTGGTGGTGAAGCGCATGCCCACTTTGTCGTTGGCCAGCCAGTGCTGGGGATAGGTGTGATTGCCCCCGAATGCCGCATTCGCCCGAAAACTGCAGTAATAGGTCTGCCCCACCTCCAGCGGTTGCAGCAAAGGCGCCATGATCCATTCACGACCCTCGATTGATCCACTTTGGAAGTACGTGTACATTCCAGCACATGAGGCACCCTCGAACGGCTCCTGGTAGGTGAAGAAATTCATGGGCAGCCCTCGGAAATCGCCGTATGGCAAACAGCTTCGGAGATGGTCCGGGCTACCGTTGATACTGTACCAGTCATGGATGCCTACAAAGGGTGGGAGCTGATCGGAGCAACTATCCGCTTCTTCGAACCCCGGGTTGGGCACTAGGTTCTGGGCCTGCGCGGTGGAGATGATGGAGCGCAGCACCATTGCCACAGCCATGGCGAGCACCATGCTACGCGTGGGGTAAGGAGTGTTGGCAGAGTTCATCATCGTCAAGTTCGTATCGGCCAGGAACATCGTCCGGCCCGCCTCCTGGTTGTTCGGGTTGTCCGCGGCCATGGCGCCTTCCGCGTGCCCGCCCAAAAAGATCGCTTGGGTGGCGGAGGGCCTGCCCGAGATCCGCTCGGTGCAGCGCCCTGGTTGGTGCAAGATACCCCGGCCCTCAGCAAACCGCTCCGGGCCGGGGCCGTCGCAAGCGGTGCTTTCGGCGGCGCCCTTGCACAACGGCAACCGGGAACCGTTCAAGCCGCCAGCGCACCATGGCCTGGATCGCTGGGAACAAGATCGCGTTGAAGCGCGAAGGCGCACCTATGTTGAATATCTTGGCGAGTTGAAGAATCAGATGCCAAGCGGCCAAGCGGCCAAGCGGCTTCCAGCCTCCAGCCGCCCGCTTGCGACCCACGCCGACATCGGCGTTCCGTGCGGTCCGCATGCATGGGTGATGCTGTTCACGGCAGGCATGGCAGATCGAAACGAGTCGACCGTGGACGGGTTGGTGCTTTCGGTTGAAACTTCACATGGGCTTCACACGGTGGGGGCGGTGGAGTTCCCGTCCGGTCGCGGGAGACTGCCACGGCGCTCTTCGCACCACCCGCCACACAGGCGCCTCGCAGTGACGGTTCGGATGTGCTCTGTGCCCTCCGCTTCAATGAGGCGAGCCGGCCCCGGATCCGATCCGCCCTTTCGCCTCAGCCGCCACCAGTGTTCCTGTACAGATCGACCAAGCCCTCCGGCGTTCGGATGGTCATCGTGCGCTCCTCCATGTCGAGGTCCACGATCATCTCCTCGGCCAGGGGCACCATCACCTCCTGCTCGCCGTGGAGGATCACCAGCACGGGGTTGCGGTCGGTGCCTTCGATGGCGGTGACCTCGCCGAGGTCGCCATGCACTTCGTCGCGCACAACCAGGCCGATGAACTCATCGGGGTCCCAGCTCTCATCGCTGCCGTCGCTCAGCAGCCCCGGCGGAGCGTACAGGTCGCGCCCCACGAGGATGGCCGCGCTCTGCGGGTCGTGGAAGTCATCGAACTTCACCAGCACATCGCGCCCCTTCTCGCGCAGGTCGGTGAAGAAGAAAGGCACCTTCTGGCCCTCGATGTCCACGAAGAGCGAGCCGGCGTGGACCAGGTCGTCCGGGTCGCAGCCCTCGAGGTGCACGGTGAGGTCGCCCTGGTGGCCCCAGGGTTTGCCCAGTTTGCCAATGCGGTGCAGGCTCTCGAGGTCCATGCCCGAAGGTAGGGGCTGAAAAGGAACGGCCCGCGAGGTGGGTCGCGGGCCGTGCTCCAGAGCGTGGTCGGTTATTCGGCGGGTGCTTCGGCGGGCGCCTCGCCTTCGGCAGCTGCATCAGCAGCGGGAGCTTCCGCAGGGGCCTCGGCCGGTGCGGCGGCGAGCTTGGCGCTCAGCTTGGCGGCCATCTCGTCGGCCTTGCGCTTCTCGGCATCGAGGCGGGCCTTCATGGCCTGTTCGGCACCGGTGGCCAGCTTGCTGCGCTTGCCTTCGATCTTGGCGTTCTTCTCGTTCAGCCAGATGTCGAAGCGGCGGTCGGCCTCCTCCTGTGCGAAGGCACCCTTCTTGACGCCGTTCTGCAGGTGGTTGCGGTACACCACGCCGGTGTAGCTCAGAATGGCCCGGCAGGTGTCGGTGGGCTGGGCGCCCTTCTGCATCCAGTCGAGCGCCTTGGTGCGGTCGATCTCGATGAACGCGGGGTTCTGGTTGGGGTCGTAGGCACCGATCCTCTCGATGTACTTCCCATCGCGCGGTGCGCGTTGATCAGCCACCACGATGTGGTAGTACGGCTGGCCTTTCTTGCCTTTCCTCTGAAGGCGGATGCGGGTCGGCATGTCGCTGGTTGTTTATCCCCTTGCTCGAAGGGGCCGCGAAGATAGGCAGATCCCCGCCACGGCCAACGCCTCAGCGGAAATTGAGCCAGCTGCCCCCGTTCTCCACGTTGGTGAGGCCCTGGGCGCGGAGCCACGCGGTGGCCTGCCCGCTGCGGTTGCCCGAGGCGCACACCAGCACGATGGGCCCGCTGATGGCCTGAAAGCGCGGCAGCTCGCGCTGCACGGTGTCCAAGGGGATGTTCACCGAACCGGCCACATGACCGCTGGCGAACTCGGCCGGAGTGCGGACATCGATGACGGTGGCCCCATCCGGCAGGGCGGGGCGTGCGGTGGAACCGAAGATCTGGCCGAAGATGCTCATGGGCGGGATGTATTTCGGTCGCAAAGGTGGGGGCCGGATGGCGGCGGCGGACGGTGACCCGGATCACCGGCCCCGCCGATCGGCCATCTTTGCGGCACGACCGAACACCATGCGCACCCTTCTGCTCCTCGCCGCCCTGATGGCCGCGCCGCTGCTGCACGCCCAGAACGTGATCCACGCCATGGCCATCGGCAACTGGCGCAACGGACCGGTGGTGTACCTCACCCCGGTGTTCGCCACCACCGAGGCCGCCACCACCCCGCAGCTGATCGACCGGGTGAAGCGGGAGCACCCTGAGCTGGCCGCGGCGGCCGACATCGATGTGATGCGCTTCGCCACCGTGGAGGAAGGAGAAGCCCACCGCGCCTCGCTGAAGGCCAAGTATGGCGTGCGCAAGCTGGAGGTGGTGCTGCTGGAGGCCCCTGCGGCCGCCCCAGCGACCAAGCCATGAGGGTGCGCACGCTGCTGCCCGTGGTCCTGCTGCTGGCAGGGACCCCGATGCGGGCTCAACAGCCCCCCGACCTCATCCCCGCCCCGGTGGACCTGCAGCTCGACGGCGGCAGCCTTGACCTGCGCTGCCCGTGGGTGGTGAACGCCGATGCCCCGCTCCGGGCGGTGGTGGAGGCCGGGATCCTGGCGCTGCACCCGGCTTCTGACCTGGCCTGCTTCGCCCCCACCCCCATCAGCTTCCAGCGGGTCGCGTTCGACACGCTGATGCCCCCGGAATGGCATCAGGTGCAGATCACAGGGGGCGGCATCACCGTCACCGCGCCCTCCGATGAAGGCCTGTATCGCGGCAGCCGCACCCTGATCCAGCTGCTGGAACAGGGCCGGGAGACCGGGTCCCTCCCCTGCCTCACCGTCACCGACCACCCGCGCTTCCCGTGGCGCGGCATGCACCTCGACGCCTGCCGCCACTTCTGGAGCGTGGAGTTCACCAAGACCTACATCGACCTGCTGGCGCGCTACAAGATGAACCGCTTCCACTGGCACCTGACGGATGACCAGGGCTGGCGGATCGAGATCAGGAAGTACCCGAAGCTCACGGAGGTGGGTGCGTGGCGCCGCGGCAGCCAGGTGGGGCCGTACAGCCGGCGCGCGTACGACAGCATCCCATACGGAGGCTTCTACACGCAGGAGCAGATCCGCGAGGTGGTGGCCTACGCGGCGGCAAGGCACATCACCGTGGTGCCCGAGATCGAGATGCCGGGACATGCCATGGCCGCCCTGGCCGCGTATCCGCGCTTGGGCTGCACAGGTGGACCGTATGAAGTGCAACGCGGCTGGGGCGTGTTCGACGATGTGTTCTGTGCGGGCAACGACAGCGTCTTCACGGTGATGCAGGACGTGCTTACGGAAGTGATGGACCTCTTCTCCGGCACCACCATCCACATCGGGGGTGACGAGTGCCCGAAGGAGCGGTGGAAGACCTGTGTCAAGTGTCAGGCGCGGATGAAGACGGAAGGACTGAAGGACGAGCACGAACTGCAGAGCTACTTCATCCAGCGCATCGAGAAGTTCGTGAACAGCAAGGGCCGCACGATCATCGGCTGGGACGAGATCCTGGAAGGCGGCTTGGCGCCCAACGCGGCCGTGATGAGCTGGCGGGGCACCGAGGGCGGCGTAGCTGCGGCGAAGAGCGGGCACTTCGCGGTGATGAGCCCCGGCAGCCACTGCTACTTCGACCACTACCAGGGCGACCCGGCGAACGAACCGCTGGCCATCGGCGGCCACACCACCGTGCAGAAGGTGTACAGCTATGAGCCCATCCCCGCCGAGCTGAACGCGGAGGAAGCGAAGTACATCCTGGGTGCGCAGGGCAATGTTTGGACGGAGTACATCCTTACGCCGGAGCATGTGGAGTACATGGCCGTGCCGCGCATGCTGGCGCTGGCCGAAGTGCTGTGGACACCCAAGGAGAACAGGGATGAGGCCGACTTCCTCGCCCGGCTGGAGCGGGAATTCCCGAAGCTGGAAGCGATGGGGGTGAATGCGAGCAAGAGCTTATTCGACGTTGGATTCAAGCTGAGTCCCGGTCGTGCCGGAGAGGTGAAGGTTGTGCTGAAGTGTCCAAGCCCAGGCGCTCCCGTGGTCCTTGATAATGGTACGGCGGCGGGAAGCCTTTATACCGAACCAGTCATCGTGACCGCCGATCGAACAGTGGTAGCGATATGTCGCAATGAGAACGGCCTGGTTCGTGGCCGGCCCGCACAACGAACGCTTTCCTTCAACCTCGCCACCGCCCGCCCCATCACCCTCAGCTCCCCACCCAACGAGCGCTACAACGAAGGCGGGGCCTTCACCTTGGTGGATGGCATCACCGCGCAGGAGAAGCGCGTGAACACGGAATGGCTGGGCTGGCGCGAGGGCGTCACCATCACGGTGGATCTGGGCAGCGAGCAGGATTTGCGCGAAGTGGGCATCGGCGCGTTGAACGAGACCTACAGCTGGATCCACCTGCCGGAGCGCGTGGAGATCAGCGTAAGCACCGATGGGAAGACCTTCACACCCTTCGGCTCCGCGGAAGTGAAGGCGGGCGTCGGTCGCACTTCATTCTCCGTGGAGAGGTCAGAAAAGGCCCGTTACGTGCGCCTCGCGGTGAAGCACCGCGGCCAGATCCCCGAGGGCTTCCCCGGCGCGGGCAACCCGGCATGGATGTTCCTGGACGAGATCGAGGTGCGGTGATGGAACGTGTCGCACCAGGAACGGTCGGCCGCGACCAACGCCGGGCCATCTTCGGGGTGATGCGCAACCGAATCCTCCTCTTCACCCTCCTTTCCCTTCCACCCACGCACGCCCAGGTGCTGGACGGCGCGGCCGCCGCGTTCACCCGCGCCGACACGCTGCGCGGCAGCATCGGTCCGGAGCGCGCGTGGTGGAACGCGACCTTCTATGACGTGAGCGTCACGCCCGACCTCGACCGCCGCAGCATCACCGGCATCACGGCCATCGCCTTCACGGCCGTGGCCGAGGGGCGGCGGATGCAGATCGACCTGCAGCAGCCGCTGGTGGTGGACAGCGTGACCGTGGAGGCGCAGGCCTACCGCGACAGCGCCATCGCCATCGTGGACCGCTCCGTGGTGTTCACGCGTGACGCGGACGTGCTGTGGGTGGACCTGCCGGAACCCCTGCGGATCGGGGAGGCCACCACGGTGCGCGTGCACTACCACGGCGTCCCGCGGGCCGCGAAGAACCCGCCGTGGGACGGAGGCTGGATCTGGCGGCGCGACGGGTCCGGCGCGCCTTGGGCCAGCGTGGCCTGCCAGGGCCTGGGTGCGAGTGTGTGGTATCCCTGCAAGGACCATCAGAGCGACGAACCCGATGACGGCGCCGCGCTGCACATCACCGTGCCCGACAGCCTGCAGGCCGTGGGGAACGGCCGTTGGCGCGGCACCACATCCAACGGCGATGGCACCAGCACCTGGCACTGGCGGGTGAACAACCCCATCAACACCTACAACTTGGTGCCCTCGATCGGGCGGTATGTTCACTTCAGCGAGGTGTACCAAGGACGTGAGGGTCCGCTTGATTGCGACTATTGGGTGCTGGCCGCGAACGAGGCCCGGGCGCGGGAGCAGTTCAAGCAGGTGGCGCCCATGCTGGCCTGCTTCGAGCAGCGCTTCGGCCCCTACCCCTTCCGCGAGGATGGGTACAAGCTGGTGGAGGCACCGCACCTGGGCATGGAGCACCAGAGCGCCGTGGCCTATGGCAACGGCTACCAGAACGGTTACCTGGGCCGTGACCTCAGCGGTACGGGCGTGGGCCTGGCGTGGGACTTCATCATCATCCACGAGAGCGGCCACGAGTGGTTCGGCAACAGCATCACCACGGCCGACATCGCCGACATGTGGGTGCACGAGGGCTTCACGCACTACAGCGAAACCATCTACACCGAATGCCAGCAGGGTCCGGAGGCCGCCGAGCGCTATGTGATCGGCTGCCGGAAGAACATCGCCAACGACAGGCCTGTCATCGGTCCGTACGGCGTGAACGAGGAGGGCAGCGGCGACATGTACTACAAGGGCGCGGCGCTGATCCACATGGTGCGGCACATCGTGGGCGACAGCACCTTCTTCGCCATGCTGCTGGAGATGGACCGTCGGTTCCGGCACCGCATCGTCACCAGTGCGGAGATCGAGGCCTTCATGATCGGTTTCAACGCGCGGAGCCGCGATCGGCTGGATCAGCGCCTGTTCGACCAGTACCTGCGGACCGTGCAGGTGCCCGTTCTGGAATGGGGCCTCCGGAAGCGGCAGCTCGTCGCGCGGTGGACCAACTGCCTTCCGGGCTTCACCATGGCGACGCTGCTCGACCTGAACGGCAGGCCGCTCCTGCAGAAGATCGGCACCGAGTGGACCATCCTGGACACCGAAGCGGGCAAAGGGACCGACCTTCGTGTGGATGCGAACTGGTACGTCTCGGCCGAGCGGGTGTCGAAGCATGCGCTGAAACACATCATGCCCAAGCCGGCCAACTCACAAGGCCCCCGATCCAACTGACCATGTCGATCACGCACCTCGCCCTCCTCACCTCCGGCGGTGATGCGCCCGGCATGAACGCCGCCATCCGCGCGGTGGTGCGGGCGGCGCACCACTATGGCCTGATGGTCACCGGTGTGCTGGACGGCTTCGACGGTCTGGTGGAGGGCCGGTATCGCACGCTGGGCCCGCGCGACGTGAGCAACATCATCCAGCGCGGGGGAACGATCCTGCGCAGCGCGCGGAGCGAAGCCTTCCGGACCTCCGAGGGACGCGCAAAGGCCATCGACCGGCTGCGTTCGGCCGGCATCGACACCGTGGTGGTGATCGGCGGCAACGGCTCGCAGACCGGGGCCATGATCCTGCATCAGGAGAGCGGTCTTCCGGTGATCGGCATCGCGAGCACGATCGACAACGACCTGGCGGGCACCGACCGCACGATCGGCTTCGACACGGCCTGCAACACGGCGATGGAGGCGATCGACCGGCTGCGCGACACGGCCTCCTCGCACGAGCGCTTGTTCTTCGTGGAGGTGATGGGACGCGATGCGGGCTTCATCGCGTTGCGCACGGCCGTCGCCGGAGGGGCCGAATACGCCATGGTGCCGGAGGCGCGGCAGGACATCGACGAAGTGGTGCGCGTGCTCACGCAAGGCGCGGCCGGCAAGGGCAGCAGCATCGTGGTGGTGGCCGAGGGCGACGAACAGGGCGGGGCCTTCGCGATCGCCCAGCGGGTGAAGGAGCGTGCGCCGCAGTTCGACATCCGGGTGAGCGTGCTTGGCCACCTGCAGCGCGGTGGCAGCCCCACCGTGGCGGACCGCGTGCTGGCCAGCCGCCTAGGCGTGGGCGCCGTGGAGCAGCTGCGCGAAGGGCGCTGGGGCGGCGTGCTCGGCATCGTGCACGGCCAGCTCGTGCTGACGCCGTTCGCCGAGGCCATCGCCGGTCGCAAGCCCGCAGAGAGCGACCTGCTTCGCATCCTGCCCATCCTGGCCGTGTAGGTCCGTTACCTTCGGGGCATGCGCCTCCGCTTCCTTCTTGCCTCTGTGCTGCTGGCCGTACCGTGGTGCATCCGGGCCGCCAACCTGGTCGTGACGCACATCGGCACACCACCGGCCGCGCAGGCCGCCATCGACCATGCCGCCGGCATCTGGGGGGGCATCCTGGAGAGCGCGGTGGACATCAAGGTGCGCGTGCTGTGGTTCCCGCTGGGCGGCACCACGCTGGGGATCACCTTCCCCAACGGCCGTCGCGACTTCATCGGGGCCCCGCTGCCACAGACCTGGTACGCCAGCGCGCTCGCCAACAGCATCGCCGGCGCGGAGCTCAACCCGGGCGAGAGCGACATGGACGTCTACCTCAACAGTGGAACCACCTGGTACCTGGGCACCGATGGACAACCCGCGGCGGGCCAGCACGACCTGGTGACGGTGGCCCTGCACGAGATGGGGCATGGCCTGGGCTTCGTGGGCCTTTCCAAGAAGGTGGGAGGCACCGGCTCCCTCGGTCTGCTGCAGATGGCCGACTTCGCCCCGCTCACCACCAGCTTCCCGTGGCCCCAGCTGGACACCCTGCCCGGTGTGTTCGATGTGTTCCTGAGCGACCTGCAGGACGGCCCGCTGGCGATGATGCCGAACCCCGGCACCCAGCTGGGCGGGGCGATGACCGGAAACCAGCTCTACTTCAACGGTCCGCTTGTGCTGAACGCGAACGGCGGCACCGGAGCCCGCATGTACGCACCCGGCACCTTCGCCTTGGGCAGCAGCTGCGTGCACTTCAACGAGTCCACCTATCCGGCGGGCAACGCCAACGAACTGATGACCCCGTTCAGTTCGACGGGCGATGCGAACCACTGGCCCGGTCCGTTGTGTCTGGCGGTGATGCAGGACATCGGCTGGGTGCTGGCACCGGACGTGAGCGTGGCCGAGCACCCGAACGCTTCACCGCTCAGGGTATGGCCCAACCCGGTCACGGACCTTCTCCACATCGGTCCGGCATCAGGTGGTCCATTCACCCTCACGGTCCGGAACGTGGATGGACGCTTGATGATGCAGAGCACGAACGGGCAGGAGCTCTTCATCGCGGGCCTGCAGGCGGGGGTCTACCTCCTGCAGCGGGAGGGCATGGGTACGGTGCAGCGAGCGATGTTCATCAAGCGCTAGCATCTTCCTTGGCCATGTGCCGGAGGAGCGAGGCCGCGGCCACGCCGCGCACTTTGTCCCGCACCGCCGGCGTCCATCCCAGCAGGGAGCCCTTCCACCCCAACGCCTGCCGGCTCCAGCGCCAGAAGGAGAAGGAATCCCGCTGGGTGAGGATCAGCCCGTCACGGAACGTGAACCGTGAATCGATGGTATTGTGGACCTTCCGTCCGGTGCGCGAGAAGGTGTAGAAAGCCTCCCAGCGCACATGCCCCTTTCGGTGATCCTCGTGCAGCACCGTGAACGTGATGCAGAGGTCGCTGCCTTGCGCGATGAGCATCCGCCACATGGCTCGGACGTGCAGGGCGTCCAGATCCGGAAAGACCGGGTCGCTGAACCGGGCATCGGGGTGATAGAGGGCGCCCATCACCGCCGCATCCCGCTGAGCGAACGCGGTATAGAACGCATGAAGCACGGACATGCTGTGAAGGTAGCGTTCGCGACCTTCGCCCACATGGCCGCCACGCATCACTACGCCCTGGAGCTCGAATGGACCGGCAACACCGGCCATGGCACCAGCACCTACGAAGGCTATTCACGGGAGCATGTGGTGCGCATCGCTGGCAAGTCCGATCTGGTGGGCACTGCCGATCCGATGTTTCGGGGCGACCCCGCGCTGCACAACCCCGAGGACCTGCTGCTGGCGGCCTTGAGCCAATGCCACCTCCTCACCTACCTGGCGCTCTGTGCCCGGGCACGCATCAACGTGCTGAGCTATCGGGACCGCGCGGAAGGAACGCTGCTGCTCACCAAGGACGGCGGTGGACACTTCACCGAGGTGGTGCTGCGGCCGGAGGTGGTGGTGGCCGATGCGGGCATGCTGGCCAAGGCGCGGCACTTCCATGGCGAGGTGCACAAGTACTGCTTCATTGCGCGCAGCGTGAATTTTCCGGTGCGGTGTGAGGCGGTGGTGCGTGCGCTGTAAGCCTACCTGTCCTGACCGGCAGTGGGACGGATCGTACCGGTGATCGTGGATAACTGATCCCGTCCCTCCCACCCCCTCCCCGGTAACTTCGTGGCCTCTCCACCATCGTTCAGCCAGCTCCAAGACCACTGCCGATCCAGGGCTCGTCCCACATCCGAAGTCATCTCATGCAGTTCTCCCATCTGCACGTCCACACGCAGTTCAGCCTCCTCGACGGCGCCGCCAGCATCCCCTCGCTCTTCAAGAAGGCCCTGAAGGACGGCCAGCCCGCGCTCGCCATCACCGACCATGGGAACATGTTCGGTGCCTTCAAGTTCGTGGCCGAGGCCGGCAAGCACAAGAACGAGGATGGCAGCCCGAAGGTGAAGCCCATCGTGGGCTGCGAGTTCTACGTGGTGAACGACCGTCACAAAAAGACCTTCACCCGCGACGACAAGGACAAGCGCTTCCACCAGCTGATGCTGGCCAAGAACGCCACCGGCTACAAGAACCTGAGCAAGCTCTGTTCGCTGGGCTTCATCGAAGGATTCTACAGCAAGTACCCGCGCATTGACAAGGAGCTGATCCTGCAATACCATGAAGGGCTCATCGCCACCACCTGCTGCCTGGGCGCCAGTGTGCCACAGGCCATTCTCCGCGCCGGCGATGGCGACCTCAGCGCGGCCGAGGCGGAGTTCAAGTGGTGGCTGGACCTCTTCGGCGAGGACTACTACATCGAACTGCAGCGCCACGGCATCCCCGAGCAGGACAAGGTGAACGCCGTGCTGGTGCAATGGGCCCGCAAGTACAACGTGCCCATCATCGCCAGCAACGACAGCCACTACACGGATCAAGAGGACAGCAACGCGCACGACATCCTGCTGTGCGTGAACACCGGCGAGAAGCAGAGCACGCCCATCGCCACGGACGAGGACATCAACACCAAGGACAAGCGCTTCGGCTTCCCCAACGACCAGTTCTTTTTCAAGACCCAGGGGCAGATGGCCCAGACCTTCAGCGACCTGCCGGAAGCGCTGGACAACACGGGCCTCATCGTGGACAAGGTGGAGACCCTGAAGCTGAAGAAGGACATCCTGCTGCCCAACTACCAGCTGCCGGAGGGCTTCACCGACCAGGACGAATACCTCCAGCACCTCACCTACCAGGGCGCCATCAAGCGCTACCTCAACGATGGCGTGTCGGGCATCGATTCGCTGGACCCGAAGATCAAGGAGCGGCTGGACTTCGAGCTCTTCACCATCCGCACGATGGGCTTCGCGGGCTACTTCCTCATCGTGCAGGACTTCATCAACCACGGCCGCGAGATCGGTGTGTTGATCGGTCCGGGCCGTGGCAGTGCGGCGGGCAGCGCAGTGGCCTACTGCATCGGCATCACCAACATCGACCCCATCAAGTACGACCTGCTGTTCGAGCGCTTCCTGAACCCGGACCGCAAGAGCATGCCCGATATCGATACCGACTTCGACGATGAAGGGCGGCAGAAGGTGATCGACTACGTGGTGGAGAAGTACGGCCAGACCCAGGTGGCGCAGATCGTCACCTACGGCAGCATGGCGGCCAAGAGCAGCATCCGCGACGTGGCGCGCGTGATGGACCTGCCGCTGGCCGAAGCGGACCGTTTGGCGAAGCTCATCCCGGAGCGTCCGGGCATCGAACTGGGCCGCATCCTGCGGGCGCCGATAGAGGGCGAGGGCAGCCTCAAGACCAAGGAGAACCTCAGCAGTGAGGAACTCGCGCTGGTGAAACAGTTGCGCGAGATCCTGGAGAGCGGTGAGCTCACCAGCGACGTGCTTAACGCGGCCGAAAAGCTGGAGGGGTCGGTGCGCGGCACGGGTGTGCATGCGGCCGGCATCATCATCGCCCCCGCCGACCTTACGGAGATCATCCCTGTGTGCACCTCGAAGGAATCCACCCTGCTCCTCACGCAGTACGATGGCAAGGTGATCGAGGATGCGGGTGTCATCAAGATGGACTTCCTGGGGCTGAAGACGCTCACCATCATCCGCGATGCCCTGCGCATGATCGACGCGAACCACGGGGTGCAGATCGACATCGACGGCATCCCGCTGGACGACCCGAAGACCTTCGCCCTCTACCAGCGCGCCGAGACCAACGGCACCTTCCAGTTCGAAAGCGCGGGCATGCAGAAGTACCTGCGCGAACTGAAGCCCGACCAGTTCGCCGACCTCATCGCCATGAACGCCCTGTACCGCCCGGGGCCGCTGGAATACATCCCCACCTTCATCAAGCGCAAGCACGGTCTGGAGAAGATCGTGTACGACCTGCCCGAGATGGAGGAGCTGCTGCACGAGACCTACGGGGTGACGGTGTACCAGGAGCAGGTGATGCTCCTGAGCCAGAAGCTGGCCGGCTTCACCAAGGGCGATGCCGACGTGCTTCGCAAGGCGATGGGCAAGAAGGACCGCGCCACGCTGGACAAGATGAAGGGCAAGTTCCTGGAGGGAACGGCCCAGCGCGGCTTCGACGCCAAGGTGTGCGAGAAGGTGTGGACCGATTGGGAGGCCTTCGCGCAGTATGCCTTCAACAAGTCGCACAGCACCTGCTACGCCTTCGTGGCCTACCAGACGGCGTGGCTCAAGGCGAACTACCCGAGCGAGTACATGGCCAGTGTGCTCACGCACTCGCAGGGCAGCATCGACAAGATCACCTTCTTCATGGAGGAGTGCCGGCGCATGGGCATCTCCGTGCTGGGGCCCGATGTGAACGAAAGCCAGCTGCAGTTCAGCGTGAACAAGCAGGGTCAGATCCGCTTCGGGCTGGGTGCGGTGAAGGGCGTGGGCGAAGCCGCCGTGGAGGCCATCGTGACCGAACGGCAGGCCAACGGCCCCTACAAGGACATCTACGACCTGATGCGCCGGGTGAACCTGCGCGCCGCCAACCGCAAGGCCTTGGAAAGCCTGGCCTATGCGGGCGCCTTCGATGGCTTCCCCAAGAGCCACCGCGCCCACTACTTCCACAGCCCCGGTGAGGGCAAGCCCACCTTCCTGGAGACCTTGGTGCGCTACGGCCAGCAGAGCCAGGACGGCGCCGACAGCGCCCAGGTGAACATGTTCGGGGAGCTCGATGAAGCAGCGGGGATCCCGGAGCCCGCCCTGCCCGCCATCGACCCGTGGAGCGCACTGGAGCAGCTCCACTACGAGAAGGACGTGATCGGCTTCTACCTGAGCGGCCATCCCTTGGACGACCACCGCCTGGAGATCAAGCACCTGTGCAACACCACGCTGCCCGAGCTGAAGGAACTGGACAAGCTCAATGGGCGCGACCTCGCCTTCGCCGGCATCGTCACCAAGGCCGAGCACCGCATCGCCAAGAGCGGCAAGCCCTTCGGCTCGTTCAGCCTGGAGGACCACCATGGCACGCACGACTTCATGCTCTTCAGCGAGGACTATCTGAAGTTCAAGCTCTACCTGCAGACCGGAGCATTGCTGTTCGTCAAGGGACGTGCCAGCGCCCGCACATGGGGCCGTGATGAGGGACAGATGGAGTTCAAGATCGGCACCATCGACCTGCTGAGCGACGTGCGCGAGAAGTACTTCACCAAGCTGAACCTGAAGCTGGAGGCTGAGCGGGTGAACGACCTTCTGGCCCGCGAGCTGGGCGAGCTGTTGAAGC
Source organism: Flavobacteriales bacterium (assembly GCA_016715895.1). Taxonomy (NCBI): domain Bacteria; kingdom Pseudomonadati; phylum Bacteroidota; class Flavobacteriia; order Flavobacteriales; species Flavobacteriales bacterium. The sequence goes on from JADJXH010000003.1 coordinate 1,117,557, forward strand.
GCAGCCCGGGCAAGTGCCGAGTGAACTTCCAGATCGTGAGCCACCAGGAGAACCTGGCGATCGAGGCGCCGAGCAAGGGCTTGAGCGTGGCCGTGAGCGAGGACCTGATCCGGGCGCTGGACGGGCTCGGGGATGTGATCTATACCCTGAACTGAAGGCCGGCCCAACAGGCAGGCCACCGCCATAAAGCGCGGCCCGGACAGAACGGGCCATTTCGTGGACCGGAGCCCCTGAGGGATCCCGGACCAGGCGCACAAACCTTGGGATCCTGCCTTTCTGTCCGGTTAGTTTCCATGGCAAGGAAAATGCTGAGGGGGGTTACCTTTGCACGACCGTTGGTGGACGGCAGGCTTCCGAACGAAGGGGACCTGGACCAGAACTTCCCCACCTTGCGGCCGCGCGAAGAACTCATAGCAACCAAACCCGGACGCCCGGCGTCCACAGCGAACGACCATGGCACTTGAACTGACCGACAACAACTTTGAGGAACTCGTCCTGAAGAGCGACAAGCCTGTGATGGTGGACTTCTGGGCCGAATGGTGCGGCCCCTGCCGCATGGTGGGCCCCGTGGTGGAGGAGCTGGGCAAGGAGTACGACGGCAAGGCCGTGGTGGGCAAGCTCAACGTGGACCACAACCCCGGCATCAGCATGAAGTACGGCATCCGCAGCATCCCCACGATCCTGTTCTTCAAGAACGGACAGGTGGTGGACCGCAGCGTGGGCGCGGTGCCCAAGCCCCAGTTGGCGCAGAAGCTCGAGGGCCAGCTGGCCTGACCGGCGGCAAAGAAGCAGGCCGGGTGAGGGTTGCGAAGAGCCCTCCCATCCAAAGCGACCGAAAGCCCGGGACCGTCCCGGGCTTTCCCCTTTCACACCAGGACCACCACCCTCACGGTTCCAGCCCGATCTTTACACCGCCCAATGCCCATCGAACAACAGCACATCCAGGCCCTGAGCGCCCTTGAGTTCAAGGCGCGGCAGGTGGTGGAGGGCTTCCTGGCCGGCCTGCACAAGAGCCCCTTTCACGGGTTCAGTGTGGAGTTCGCCGAACATCGCGCCTACAACAGCGGGGAGAGCACGCGGCACCTGGACTGGAAGCTGTATGCCCGCACCGACAAGCTCTTCGTGAAGCGGTATGAGGAGGAGACCAACCTGCGGTGCCACCTGGTGCTGGACGCCTCCTCATCGATGTACTTCCCCGCCCGAGGCGAAGCCGGCGCGTTCAACAAGGTGGAGTTCGCAGTGCATGCGGCCGCTGCGTTCATCCAACTGCTGCGGAAACAGCGCGATGCCGTGGGTCTCACGGTGTTCCGCGAGGCGGTCGCCCTCACCGAGGAGGCCCGGAGCAACGCCGTTCACCTGCGCCACCTGACCCAGCACCTGGAGCGGCTCCTGACCACCGATGCACCGGCCCGCGGCCACCGCACCGGCCTCGTGGAGGCGCTGCACGACATCGCCCGGCGCGCCCATCGCCGCAGCCTGGTGGTGGTGCTGAGCGATATGCTGGACGACGCCGGACGGGAGGAGGAGGTCTTCGATGCCCTGCAGCACCTGCGGTTCAACAAGCACGACATCATCGTGTTCCATGTGGTGGACCGCAAGCGCGAGCTCGACCTGGCGCTGGAGGACCGGCCCTACACCTTCGTGGATGTGGAGACCGGGGCCCAGGTGAAGGCGCATGCCGCGGAGGTGCGCGAGGGCTACCGCCAGGCCGTGGCCGAGCGCTGGCACCGGCTGAAGCTCAAATGCGGCCAGTACCGGATCGACCTGGTGGAGGCCGATATCAACGCCGGCTTCGGCCCCGTCCTGCTGGAGTTCCTGACCAAACGGGCCCGGCTGTACTGATGTGGCCGCCGATCGCTTGCAAAGTCGGCGAGGGGAACTACATTTGCACCCGCTTCACCGCAAGGCGAAGCCAACGGACCGGTAGTTCAGCTGGTTAGAATGCCGCCCTGTCACGGCGGAGGTCGCGGGTTCGAGTCCCGTCCGGTCCGCAGCAAGGAGCCATCTTCGGATGGCTCTTTCGCTTTCCAGGCCATGCGCGCCCTTCTTCCCCTCCTGACGGCCCTGTGCGTCATGCCGGGAGCGTCCGCGCAGGACCCCACGCTGGTGCATGGCCTTCACGCCGAGCTGAAGGCCGCCCCCAACGACACCGCCCGCGCCGATGCCCTGGCCCGCCTCTGCTTCAACCTGATCCGGACGGACCCGGACAGTGCACGCCTGTGCGGCGAGCAGGCCCTGGTGCTGGCCACGCGGATCGGCAACCAGCGCGCCATCGGCGACGCGCACAACAACCTCGGCTGGCTGGAGGCCGAACAGGGTCGCCTGGACAGTGCGGACGCACACCTGGACCGGGCGCTGGCCGTATTCCGCCGCTCCGGCAGGCCCGAACACATCGCGGTGACCTTGAGCAACAAGGGCTGGGTGGCCGAGAAACGTGGGGATCAGGTGGGCGCACTGAACCTCTTCCTCGACGCCTTGAAGCACAGCGAGCAGGCCCGCGACAGCGCGAGCACGTCCATTCTGCTCTATTCCATCGGTGTCGCCTACCGGAAGACCGGCGACCGCGCGCAGGCACTCGACTTCCTGGAACGCTCGGCCGCCATGGAGCGGGCGCTCGGCCGCACAAGCAAGCAGGCGCATTGCGCCGTGGCCATCGGCAACACCCACCGCGAGGGCGGCGACACCCTGCAGGCCTTGAAGCAGATGGAGGAGGCCGCCGCCCTCTACGCCACCCTCGGCGACCAACAGGGCCTGGGCATCGCGGCCGAGAACACCGGCGACCTGCTGGCCCCGCGGGACCCGGCCACGGCACTGGAAGCCTACGAGCGCGCACGAGCCCATTACGACACGTTGCACAGCACGACGGACCTGGCCTACGTGCTGCGCAGCTTGGGTGCACTGCACCTGCGCATGGGGCAGGTGCGCGAGGCGGAGGAGGCCCTGCTGGAGGGAGAGGCCCTCGCGCAAGGCACGGGTGATGCCGAACTGCGCATGAACTACGCCTTGAGCCTGGCCGAACTGGCGCGGGAGCAGGGGGATGCTGGGGCCGTCCTCGCCCACATGCAGCACTACCTGGCCCTGAAGGACAGCCTGCAGGGGGCGGACACCCAGCGCGAGCTCGCCCGGCTGCGCACGGCATTCGACAGCGAACGCAAGGAGAAGGACAACGCCCTGCTGCGCGCCCAGAACAGCGAGCAGGCCGAGCGCATCCGCCGCACCCAGCAGCGCCTCATCGGCATCGCACTGATCGCCGTGCTGGCCCTTACCGCCGCCCTGCTCTTCTTCCGCAACTACAGCCAGAAACGGCGCCATGCCGTCCTGCTGGAACAGCTGAACCGCGAACTGGCCGCCAGCAACCGGGAGATCGGCGAGATCAACGGCCTGTTGGAGATGAAGCTGTTGCGCAGCCAGATGAACCCCCACTTCATCTACAACGGCCTGAACAGTGCCGCCCGCATGACCCAGGCCGGACAACAGGTGGAGGCCCTCGCCTACCTGCAGGGCTTCGCCCGGCTGCTGCGCATGGTGCTGGACCACAGCGTGAACGACCGCGTGACGGTCCAGGAGGAGATGGACTTCCTGCGCCAGTACCTCAAGCTCGAATCCGTTCGGCTCGGCGACCTCTCCTACGCGGTGGAAGCCTCACCGGACCTGCTGGAGGAGGAGGTGGAGATCCCCGCGTTGATCGTGCAGCCCTTCGTGGAGAACGCGGTCTGGCATGGACTGGCCGACAAGCAAGGGGACAGGCGCGTGGAGGTGCGTTTCGCGGCCGTCGGCGACGATGTCGAGTGCACCATCCAGGACAACGGCATCGGCCGCGCCCTGGCCGCGGTCACTGGGAAACGCTCCAAAGGCCACGCCTCCCTGGGCATGCAGCTCACCGACGAACGCTTGAAGCTGCTGGGGCGCAGGTTGAGCGACCAGGAGGCGATCCGCGTCGAGGACCTCCACGACGCGCAGGGCCGTCCTTCCGGAACCCGGGTCACGGTAAGGCTGACCTGAGCCGCCCCCTATGCCCCGCCCGCCGGCTCAAGCGCAGCTGCGGGAACCGGGAGACATGCCCCCTTCGGCCCATGGTGCTTCAGCGCGACCTGCGGCTCTGGTGCGCAGATACCGGGTGCATGGGGCCTTCTATCTTGCGGGCACCAACACCGGCGGGATGATCGGCGCCTTGATCGTGGACGATGACGTCGCCAATCGCGACTATCTGCGTTCATTGCTGACGGCGCATCCCGAGGTGCAAGTGGTCGGCGAAGCCCAGGACATCGCACAGGCCGCCGAGCGCATCAGCGATCGGAAGCCGGACGTGCTCTTCCTGGACGTGGAGATGCCCGGGGGAACGGGCTTCGACCTCCTCCAGCGACTGGGCAGCTGGCCCTTCGAGGTCATCTTCTGCACCGGTTTCCAGCGCTACGCCATCCAGGCCATCCGCTTCAGCGCGCTGGACTACCTGCTGAAACCCGTGCAGCCCGATGAGCTCGCCGAGGCCCTGAGGCGCTACCGGAGCAAACACCCGGATGGCGACCGCGCCACCCTGCAGCGGCAGTTCCTGGAGAACATCCGTCAGCGCGACGAACAGCACCTCAAGCTCACGCTCACCACCGGCGACCGCACCTATTTCGTGGCCCCCGCCGAGCTGAGCCACTGCACCGCGGACGACAATTACACCCAGCTGCACACCGTGGACGGACGGCGCTATGTGAGCGCGCGGACCTTGAAGGACTATGAGGACATGCTGGCCCCCTTGGGGTTCCTGCGCGTGCACCGAAGCGCGTTGGTCAACAAGGCGCAGATCGATCATGTGGACGCCGGCCATGTGGTCTTGAGGAGCGATGTGCGCGTGGAGGTCAGCCGCAGGAAGAAGGAGGAGGTGATGAAGGCGCTGGCCGGTTGAGCCGCTCGCTCAGGGCGACGACCGCTCCCTCGGAGGCGCTTTCCTGCGGATGCCGGCGGCCGTTAGTTCGGGGCACGAACCTCGAACCATGCGCCTCTTCACGATCTCCCTCGCCACCCTCCTTGCCGTCGGTCTCCACGCCCAATGGCCCACGGACCCCAACGCCCCGTTGGTGGTCTGCGATGATGCCAGCAACCAGACCGACCTGCGGTTGGTGGCCGACGGCGTGGGCGGCTGGTACGTGCTCTGGCGCGACAACCGGCTGGCCAACGACCGGTACGCCGTCTTCGGACAGCGGCTCGATGCGCAGGGCAACCTGCTGTGGGAGCCCGAAGGCCGCCTCATTCAGGAGGTGACCGGCCGCAGCATCAACATGATCGGGGTGAACCGCATGAGCGACAACAAGCTCTTCCTGGCCTACATCAGCGGGGCCGGTACCAGTGGTGCCGACACCGTGCGTGCCATGGCGTACGACAGCGAGGCGGTGCCGGCCTGGTCCCAGCCCACCCTGCTCGCCTATCCGGGCCCCTTGCCCGGCGGCGGCACCTCCGGCGGCAACTACTACCCGCGGGTGGTGCCTGTGCTCAATGGCGTCTTCGTGGGCTGGGGGGCGAACCCCATCGGCGCCGCGGATTATGTGCATATCGCCCGGATCCTGAACGACGGCACCAATGTGATGCCGGAGCAGGGCGTGGAGGTGGCCAGCTTGAACAACTCCATTGTGACCGGGCCGTGGACCATGCGGCATGACCTTGCCGGCGGGCTGTTGTTGGAGGAACGCTGGGGGAACGGAGCGGGAGCGCCGCTTCGCGCCATGCGCGTGGACAGCATGGGCGTGGAGCTATGGCCCGCGCTGCTGGAGGTCAGCGCCAACAGCCCCGGATTGGGCTATGAATGGAGCACAGCCGTGGCCCCCAATGCGCGCGTCAACTCCGTGTGGGGATATGGGGCCGACCTGCGCATGGGCATCTATGATACCACCGGCGTGCTCTTCAACACCGCGGCGTCGATCCCGGTGTGCCTGCAGGCCGACGTGCAGGAGAACCCCTTTGTGGTGCAGTCGGCCACAGGGACCACGGTGTTCTGGGCGGACAACCGCAGTTCGGCGGGCACCGGCCGGCAGGTGTTCATGCAGCGCTTCGATGCCACCGGCACCCCGTTGCTGGCCACCGATGGCGTGCTGGCCATGCAGTGCGACGGCAACCTGAACGGCTTCCCCCGTGCGATCGCCGCGGAGGACAGCACCCACATCGTGGCCCTCTTCACCTCGGCGAACCTCCAGGGAGGAACGGCCGGGTTCCGGGTGGGGCGGATAACGGCCGGCGGCACCAACCTGTGGAGCGACACCACGCGCTTCTGCACGCCGGCGCTCGGCCCCAACGGCGGCACCGACTTCGGCATGACGAGCGACGGCGACGGCGGGGTGATGGCCGTGTGGTTCAACGGGGCCAACGATGCCATCTATGCGGCGCGTCTGGACCGCAACGGGCGCATGGGCGACTTCACGAGCGTGCCGGAGCTGGACCGCGACGAGCTGCGCGTGCATCCCAACCCGGCCACCGATCGCATCACCTTCACCAAGGACCCGTCCGATCGGCCTGCTGAGCTGCGGCTTTTCGACACCCAGGGTCGGCTCGCGCGAACGGCCATCTCCCCGGACGGCTCCCTGGACATCCATGACCTGGACAGTGGGCCCTACCTGCTGCAGGTCCGCACCAAGGACGGTGTGCGCACCGCCAGGTTCATCAAAAACCAACTGCCCTGACCATGCGCAGCTCCATTCCCGCCCTGTCGATCATGCTCTTCATCAGCGCCTGCCAGAAGGACGACCCTTCACCGGGCGGCTCCACTGGTGGCGGAACTGGCGGCCCGGGCACGGGTGCCGGGCTCATCAGCAGCTGGTCGCCGCAAAAGCCCTACGTGGATGAGGCCATCACGTTCGTCGGCGGCCCCTTCCCCACCGCACCGAACGCGATCACGATCACCTCCAATGGGCTGCCCTTGGAGATCATCGGCAATACCGGAACGGAGCTGGTGGTGCAGGCACCCGCAGGCACCGAGGACGACATGGTGGTCTGGTATTCCACGGTCCTGATCGCTACGGCCACCGATACGGCGGAGATCTACCCCTTCTTCTGGAAGAAGCGCATGGACGTCACCTTCTTCGCGGACAACCTGGACGAGACCTTGAACGGACAGCCGGCGCGTGCAGGAGATTCGTTGCGCTTCAACGGATCCGGGTTCACGACCTCGGGCATGACCGTATCGATCAACGGCCAGCCCATCACCACGCCGGTCGGCGTCGACTCCTCCTTCTGGTGCAACTTGCGGTTCAGGGTGCCGCTCAGCCTGGCCTCGGGCAACGATGAATCCGTGGTGACCCCGGCCTTGCTTACCGCCACCAATGCGGATGGCCGCACGGATACACTGACGTTCACCTTCGCACCCACACCGCGGATGGACCTGTACGAGATCATCCTTTTGGGCGGTGGGTACACCTTCGATATCTCGGACATGAGCAGCGGCGCCCAGGTGCTCAACTTCGAGGTGCGCGGCCGCCATCTCCGATCCGATGTGAACTGGAGCCTGCAGGGGCCAAGTCCGGCGAGCGGCACGCTGGGCGTAGGCGGCTATCCGAGCACGGCAGCGCTCACCGTGGATCCGGCGTCCATGGCGCCCGGAACCTACACGCTCTCCGTGGGCGGGTTCTTCGGCGTCCACATCGGATTCGCGCTGGTCCCTTGATCGGTTCGCCGATCTCCTCAAGGGCAGCCGTCCGCCCGGACCATCGGGATGGTGACGGCGGCCGGACCGGGCCTGGTCGGCCGTCCTGGACCGGTGCACCCGGGCCGAAGCGGCATCGGCCCATGCATGCTCCGGCAGAGTCCCGCTAGCGGTTCTTCCCCTCGGTAAGCCCCGGGTCGATGGTGAAGTCCACGGTACCGATGGTGAGCGGCTTGGGCGTCACCTCGCGGAAGGCATCGTTCCACACCAGCTTCATGTTGGCGAACTGCATGTCCACGATCTTGCCCGGGATCTCGCCCCACACGGTGAAGGCATCGTCCTCGCCCTTCTGCAGGATCACCTCCTTGCTCTTGCTGCTGGCGTTGGCGAACTCCTGTCCCGACTCGATGCGGAGCGCCGTACGGCTGGGATCCACCAGGGCGACCTTGTCGCCGCGGTACACCACCTTGAACTTGGCGGCGGTCTTGGCGGTCTCCTTGTCCAGGTTCACCAAGTTCACCTCGAAGTTGCCCACCGTGAAGGCGTTCTTGCTGGGCGGGATGTCGAAGTCGGGCACGCTGACCTTGCCCTCGGAGCGCGACACGCGGCTGGCACCGCCGAACTTCACGCTGAAGGCGTCGTGGTGCATGTTGCCGCCGGTGACCTCCAGGGTGCGATTGATGTGGTCGTTGGGCCGGATCACGAAGTCGCGGTCCTTGGGCGTGTAGGTGGCACCGCCCACGGTGAACACGATCTCGGACGCCTTGATCATCAGGATGTCCGAGGTCTTGTTGGTGAACTCCACCCGCACCTTGCACACGGCGAGCTGGGCCACGGGGTCCTTGAACTCGATGCGGATCGCCTCGTTCTCGATGGGCTCGGGGATGCGGTAGAAGTTCGTGTGCTTCGGATCGGCCTTCTGGGCGAGGAGGGAGAGGGCGGCCATCGAGGCGGCGGCGGCGAGGGAGGTGCGGATCATGGCGGGATGGGTTCGTGCCCGGCGAAAATAGGCCGGTGCGGGCGGATGGCAACCGGTGTGCCAAAGGCGGGAAGCCAACCGCTCCTCCCCGCCCGTGCCGCTCGTGTAGGTGCCCCCGGTGCCGGTGGCCGTTCCGGTACTTTCGGGGCATGATCGTCCTGAAGGACATCCGCAAGGCGTACCGCACCGGGGCCAACATCCTGCAGGTGTTGAAGGGCATCGACCTGGAGATCCGCAGCGGCGAACTGGTGAGCATCATGGGCAGCTCCGGCTCCGGCAAGAGCACCATGCTGAACATCATCGGCATCCTGGACAATTACGACCACGGCGAGTACCTCCTGGACGGCCTGTTGATCAAGGGCCAGAGCGAGACGGAGAACGCCATCCTGCGCAGCAAGTACATCGGCTTCGTCTTCCAGAGCTTCAACCTGATCACCTTCAAGAACGCCATGGAGAACGTGGCGCTGCCCCTGTATTACCAGGGTGTGCCGCGCCGCCGGCGCAACGAGCTGGCCCTGGAGATGCTGGGGCGCGTGGGCCTGCGCGAATGGGCGCACCACATGCCCAATGAACTGAGCGGCGGACAGAAGCAGCGGGTGGCCATCGCCCGGGCGTTGATCAGCGACCCCAAGATCATCCTGGCCGACGAGCCCACGGGTGCGCTGGACAGCAGGACCAGCGAGGAGGTGATGGCCCTGCTCACCGAGGTGAACCGCGACCTGGGCAAGACGGTGGTGATCGTGACGCACGAGCGGGACGTGGCCGCGGCCACCCAGCGTGTGATCTACCTCCGCGACGGGCTCATCGAGAACGCCCACCTGGACCCCCGCAGCCTGAGCACCAGCATGGACGGTGTGATCGCCGCACGCAAACCCGCCGGCGATGTTCGATAGGGAGAAGTGGGCCGAGGTGCTGGACAGCATCGGCAAGAACAAGCTCCGCGCGGTGCTCACGGGTTTCGCGGTGTTCTGGGGGATCTTCATGCTGATCATCCTGCTGGGTGCCGGTGCCGGATTGCGCAACGGCTTCAGCTACAACTTCCGCAACACGGCCACCAACAGCATCCGCATCTGGGGCAACGAGACCAGCAAGCCGTGGAAAGGCCTGCCGCCGAACAGGACCATCGAGCTGGAGGACACCGATATCGAGGCCCTGCGGAACGCGATCCCGGGCATCCAGCACATCAGCGGGCAGTACAGCGTGTGGCGCGGGCAGAGCAAGCTGCAGTACGGCATGAACTCGGGCAGCTACAGCATACGCGGCATCCAGCCCGCCCATCAGCATCTTCAGCACCAGCGGATCATCGCCGGGCGCTTCATCAACGAGGTGGACGAGGTGCAGGACCGGAAGGTGATCGTGATCGCGGAGGACTGCCGCACCGAGCTGTTCAAGAAGGAGGACCCGCTGCACAAATGGGTGAACGTGAACGGCATCCCCTTCGAGGTGGTGGGGCTGTACGCCTACGAGACCGGCGGCCCGGAGCGGGGACAGCGCAGTCCGGTCTACATCCCGCTGAGCGCGGCGCAGAAGGTGTTCAACGCCAAGGGCATCGTGGACGACATCACCTTCAGCTTCGCGGACGCCAGCATCACGGGGGCGAAGCGCGCGGAGCAGCGGGCGATCCACACCCTGGCGCGCCGGCACGACTTCGACCCCACGGATGAACGGGCCCTGTGGGTGAACAACAACGTGGAGAACGTGGGCACGATGAGCTCCATCTTCAACGGCATCACCGCCTTCCTGTGGTTCGTGGGCATCGGCTCGCTCATCGCGGGCATCGTGGGGGTCAGCAACATCATGCTCATCGTGGTGAAGGAGCGCACGCGCGAGATCGGCATCCGCAAGGCCCTGGGCGCCACGCCGGCCAATGTGGTGGGCCAGGTGCTGCTGGAGTCCGTCTTCATCACCGGCATGGCGGGCTGGCTGGGCCTGGTGCTCGGCATCTTCCTCATGGAGGGCATCGCCAGCGTGGTGCCGGGCAGCGAGTTCTTCCGCGATCCCACCATCCGCATCGACGTGGCGGTCACCGCCCTCATCGCGCTGATCATCGCCGGTGCCCTGGCGGGTTTCATCCCCGCCCGCCGGGCCGCGGCCATCCGTCCCATCGAAGCCCTGCGAGACGAATAAGCCATGTTCGACAACGACCGCTGGGGCGAGATCTGGAACACGCTGAGCAGGAACAAGCTCCGCAGCTTCCTCACCATGTTCGGTGTGGGCTGGGGCATCTTCATGCTCGTGGTGATGCTGGGCATGGGCAACGGCCTGAAGAACGCCGTGCTCGGCGGCTTCGAGGGCTTCGCCACCAACAGCGCCTTCCTGTGGACCATGCCCACGACCAAGCCGTACGCCGGCTTCCAGAAGGGCCGTTCGTTCACCTTCGACAACGAGGACATCAGCATCATCCGCAACAACGTGCCGGGCATCGCGGTATGCTCGCCCCAGCTGCAGCTGGGCGGCTGGCGCAGCGGCAACAACGTGAGCTACGGCGGCAAGGTGGGCGCCTTCAGCGTGTACGGCAGCGAGCCCGAGGTGATCCAGGTGGAGGCCATCCGCCTGCCGCAGGGCCGCTTCCTCAACCATGCCGACCTGGGCGAGGAGCGAAAGGTGGCGGTGATCGGTCAGGACGTGGTGGACCAGCTCTTCAAGCCCGAGGACCCCATCGGCAAGCACATCAAGATCAACGGCGTGTACTTCCAGGTGGTGGGCGTGAGCAAAAAGAAGAGCAGCGCGGAGATGGGCGACAACCCCGACGCCAAGATCTACGTGCCCTTCACCACCTTCCAGAAGGCCTTCAACGCCCTCAACCAGGTGCACTGGTTCACGCTCGTGGCCGAGCCCGGGGTGGACGTGGGCGAGGTGGAGAAACAGGTGCGGCAGCTGATGGCGCGCAAGCACCGCGTGGACCCCACGGATGAGAGCGCCTTCGGCAGCTGGAACATGCAGGAGTTCTATGGCAAGATGAACGGCCTCTTCATCGGCATCGGCGGGCTCAGCTGGTTCGTGGGCATCTGCACGCTGCTGGCGGGGGCCATCGGCATCGGCAACATCATGCTGGTGAGCATCCAGGAGCGCACCAAGGAGATCGGCATCCGCCGCAGCCTCGGGGCCACACCGCGCAACATCACGGGGCAGATCGTGCAGGAGGCCCTCACCCTCACCTTCATCGCCGGCTACTTCGGCCTGCTCGCCGGGGTGGGCGTGCTGGAGGCCATCCGTACGGTGGCCGGTGATGCCGACTTCTTCAAGAACCCGGGCGTCGATCTCTTCGTCGCCCTTGTCGCCTTCGCCGTGCTCATCGCCAGTGGCCTGCTCGCCGGTCTTCTGCCCGCCCGCCGCGCCCTGGCCATCAAGGCGGTGGACGCATTGAGAGCCGAGTAAGCGCACGAACACCCTCGCCCCGACCGATCACCGACCATGAGAACGATCCTCAAGTACCTCCTCTTCATCGGACTGGCCGTCCTCTTCGTCTGGACGCTCTACTTCCTTTATCAGAAAAGCGCCAGCCGCCCGGACGAGTTCAAGGTGGAGAAGCTCACGCGCAACAACGTGGTGAAGAAGACCGTGGCCAACGGCAAGATCGTGCCGCGCAAGGAGATCCTGATCAAGCCCGTGGTGAGCGGCATCATCGCGGAGCTCTACGTGGAGGCCGGGGATGAGGTGAAGCGCGACCAGCCGCTGGCCAAGATCAAGATCGTCCCCGACATGCTGAGCCTGAGCAACGCCGAGAACCGCGTGCGCAACGCCGAGATCGCCCAGCAGAACGCCCGCCTCAACTACGACCGCAACAAACCCCTCGCCGACAAGGGCGTGATCAGCGCGGCCGAGATGCAGAGCTTCGACGTCGCCCTGAAGAACGCCGACCAGGAGGTGGCCGCGGCGAAGGAAGCGCTGCAGGTGGTGCGCGACGGCATCAGCCGCAGCAGCGCCGGCAACACCATCGTGCGCAGCACCATCGACGGCATGGTGCTCGACGTGCCCGTGAAGGAGGGCAACAGCGTGATCGAGCGCAACAACTTCAACGAGGGCACCACCATCGCCGCCATCGCCGACATGGGCGACCTGATCTTCCAGGGCAAGGTGGACGAGAGCGAAGTGGGCAAAGTGAAGTTGGGCATGCCCGTGGTGCTCACCGTGGGCGCCATCGAGAACGCCCGGTGGGACGCCGACCTGGAGTACATCGCCCCCAAGGGCGTGGAGGAGAACGGTGCCATCCAGTTCGAGATCCGCGCGGCCGTGAAGCTCAAGGACGGGCAGACCCTGCGCAGCGGGTACAGCGCGAACGCCGACATCGTTCTCGAGCAGCGGGACAGCGTGTACACCGTGCCGGAGAGCATCGTGGAGTTCAACGACAAGGGCGACAGCGCCTTCGTGCAGGTCAGGAGCGGAGAGGAATGGAAGAAGACCTACATCCGCACCGGCCTCAGCGACGGCATCAACCTCGAGGTCCTGGAGGGCGTGGGCCCCGACACCGAGCTGAAAGGCGCCAAGGTCGAGGACGCGGAGGGCGTGTCGGTCTCCGTGAACTGAGCGTTCACGGCTGGGGCAGCGCCTTCACGTGGGCGCGGAACGCCACGCCGTTCACCGTGCCTTCCGTGTCGTCCGCGTTCAGCTTCACCCCCTTCACGTCGTAGAAAAGACCGTGGGGAGAGATGGCCTTCACGCCCATCTCCCGCCCGTCCGGGGCCAGCGCCTTGATGTCGAACACGTTGCCGAGGCGGCGCACGGCCATCACCGCCAGACGTGTGCCATCAGCGGACACGGCCTTCACATCCAGAAGGGTGCCATCGGGCAGCACGGCCTTCACCGGCATCGGTGACTCCTGCGTGGCCAGCACCTTCACCGGCACCTCCCTGCCGTTCACCAGCGCGCGGATGTCGAGCACGGTGGCGTCCCCATTGGCCAGCAGGGCCTTCACGTCGTGGAGCGTACCGGCCGCATCGATGGCCTTGATGCCGAGCAGGTGCCCATCCGGTTGCACGCACTTCACGTTCCACACGGGATCGTTGTCGTGATCGGTGGGGTGCGGCAGGGCCTTGACATGCGCCTCGATGGCCACACCGTTCGCGCGCTCCTCCTCATCGGAAAGCTCCAGACCCTTCACGTCGCGCATGCGGCCGTCCGGTGCGATGGCTTTCACCGCGAAGAGCGCACGGTCCTCGCCGATGGCCTTGATGTGGACCAGGTGCCCTGCTCGCGCCACGCCTTTCACATCCAGGCGGCGACCGTCGGGCCCGATGGCCTTCACGTCCAGCACGTCGCCCTTCGCAGTGATCGCCTTCACGGGCCGCATCGCCTCATCGCCCGCAATGACCTTCACCGGTAGGAACGCGCCGTTGTCCATCGCCTTCACGTCCATCACATGCGTATCGTCCTCTTCGAGGGCCTTCACGTCCAACACGCGACCCGATCGGTCGAAGGCCTTCACATCCAACGTGGTCCCGTTGGGCAGCACGGCCTTGATGTTCCAAATGACCGGGCCGGTCTGCGCGGTGGCCCAGAGGGGCAGCACGAGCGCCCAGGCGGCGAACACATGGAGGATGCGCATGGGATGGCTTTTCCCGAAGGTAGGTGAACGCCGCGGACCCGTGCACCGGCGGCCCCGCTGGGGGTGGTTGGAACGGCCGGAAGCCATAGACTTGTGCGATGCACCGAGCACCGACCCGCCGCGCCCTGGTGGCCGCCTTCACCCTGGGCACCGTACTGGCCAGCGCCCAACCCGACCTCGCCGCGTTGGACGCCTACCTCGCCGATGCCGTGAAGCGGTTCGACCAGCCCGGTCTGGCCGTGGGCGTGGTGAAGGACGGTGAGCTGGTGTGGAGCAAGGGCTACGGCAAGCTCGACCTGGCCAAGGCCGATCCGGTGACGCCCAACAGCATCTTCTACCTGGCCAGCATCAGCAAGGCCTTCACCGCCTGCGCCGTGGGCCTGCTGGTGGACGAGGGCAAGGTGGACTGGAATGACCCGGTGGTGAAGCACCTGCCCTGGTTCCGCACGCCGGACGCCTATGTGACCGAGCACATGCTGGTGAAGGACCTGCTGTGCCATCGCAGTGGATGGATCACCTTCGATGGCGACCTGCTGTGGTACGGCACCGATTACGACCAGCGCCAGATCCTGGAGCGCCATGCGCACGAGCCCTTCACGCACCCCTTCCGCGATGCGTTCGGTTACAGCAACCTGATGTTCATCGCGGCGGCGCAGCTCATCGAGTCGGTGAGCGGCATGACCTGGGACGCGTTCCTGACCACGCGGATCATCGGGCCGCTGGGCATGACGCGGACCGTGGTGGAGACGGCCGATCTCGCCCGCTTCACGGACGTGGCGCTGCCGCACGTGCGCAAGGGACAGGACCCCGCCGCCCCGCAGAAGAGCATGCCCTACCAGCCGCTTCGCGGGGCCGACGGTGCCTGTGGGGTGAACAGCTGTGTGGCGGACCTCGCGAAGTGGGACGCCATGTGGGCCGATGAGGGCAAGGTGAACGGGAAACCGTTCCTGAGCGAGGCCAGCTACCGCACCATCACCAGCAGCCACCTGCCCATGGGCACGGAAGGTGCCGGGCTGGGCTGGTTCCTGGAGGAGTTCAACGGCCATGCGGTGATCACGCACAGCGGCGGCATGCCCGGCTTCATCCTGAACCACGCGGTGGTGCCCGACCAGGACCTGGCGGTGATCGCCCTGGGCAACGGGGAGAGCTACAGCGTGTTCGCCGCCACGCAGAAGCTGCTCGACGCCTGGCTGGGCGAGGGCAAGGCGGACCCGGTGGGCGACATGCTGCCGCGGATCGCCAAACGGAAGGAGCGCGAAAGCAAGCGCGTCGCCGATCGGATGGCCGCGCGTGTGGCCAAGACCAAGCCCTCGCTCCCGCTCAGCGGCTTCGTGGGTACGTACACGGACAAGATCTACGGAGAGGCCACCATCACCGAGGTGACCGGCGCACTGCAGCTCACCTTCCAGCCGGCGAAGGACCTGTTGACCGGAGCGCTGGCGCACTGGCACTACGACACCTTCCAATGGCAGCACGCGGATCCGTTCCTGGAGCCGGGGTACATCACCTTCACCTTCGACGCGGACCACAAGGTGAGCGGCTTCAAGGTGGACCTGCACAGCCCCGACTTCCACTTTTACAAGTTGGACTTCCGCCGGAAATGAACGGAGGCGGCCGCAGCCGCCTCCATCCAGGTGCCAGATGCGGTCCGATCAGCGCTCGGCCTTCACCGGAGCCGTGCCATGCTCGATGGCCTCGAGCCGCGCCTCGGCGCGCTCCAGGGCACCAAGCATACGGGCCTGTTGATCGCGGAGGGCCTCCACTTCGGCGCGCAGGCCGGCGTTCTCCGCCTTCAGTTCGCGCAGGGCCTCCACGGTCAGCGCCTCGAAGCCGCGGATGGTGAGCCGCTTGTAGCCGTCCACCTCCTCCACCCAGTCCGGCAGCACCTGCTCCACCTCCTGGGCGATGAAGCCGATGCGGGTACCGGGCAGCTCTTGGATGGCGGCGGGGTCCTTGTACTCGAAGGTGACGCCGCGCAGGCCCAACAGGGTGTTGAGCGAACCGGTGAGCGGCGCCACGTTCTTCTTGAGCCGGAGGTCCGAGCTGGTGGACCAGCTGCCACCGCCCGGTTTGGCCGCGCTGCCGTTCACCAGCAGAAGGAAGGCCCCCGGCGAGGTGGTGCCGATGCCCACGTTGCCCTGAACGAGGAGCCCGTTCGCAGGTGCCGTGTTGGTGCCCGAATACGCCGCACCGATCACCGCCGATCCTTCCACATCGAGCTTGTTCACGGGGTTGTCCACCCCGACACCGAAGCGATAGTCAGGATGCACGTACACGTCGTTGAACAGGTCGACCACCAAGGCGCTGTCCATCATCGTTCTGGAATAGCGCGAGATGATGGAATAGGGAGTTGCGCTGATCGTGGAGGGCGGAAGGGCGGTGAAGCTCGTTCCTCCCGAAAGGTCGATCTGCACCTCCAACCGGTGCGGGCAGTTGCTGAACCACTCGTACCCCTCGAACGTACCCACCTCAGGAGCGCCCTGGCCCACGCGGAGGTTCACCATCCCGATGTCATCAGTGGTCACCAGATGGGTCTCCCAGTACGTCACCGCACCGATGCACGGCCCCAGACCGAGGCGCAGATTGACAAGCTGGTTGGGGAGGGCGTTGCCGAACGCATCGCGCACCACGGCCTGATAGCTGAACGAACCGTACGGGGTGAAGGGCTGCGCCGAAAGAGCGCCCATCACGGCGACCGCGAAGGCGAGCAAGGTTGAACGGAGGTTCATGATCGTGTGGGGTGTAGGAAGGGTTGGGTGATCAGGGGACGAACGTGGTGCGCGTGGCGGTGGGCACGGTACCACCAACGGTGGTGAGGATCGCATCGCGGTCATTGGCCGACCCGGCATACTTGGTCACGCCGTTGAGGTTCACATCGGTGCCGGCGTACCCGGAGACCGTGGCCGTGGGCACCGCTCCGCCAATGGCCACCAAGATGGGGTCGCGATCATTGGAGCCACCGGCGTACTTCACCTGACCGTTGCCGGTGACATCCCCGGCCCACATCGCACGCACGCCGCCATTGAGCCGTTGCGCGGCCGTGCCGCCAAAGGTGGCCACCGATCCGTTGGTGAAGTTCACCGGCACCGCCAGCGGGCCGAGGCTGATGGTGTTGGCCGACATGATCGCGAGGTGGTTGCGATGGCGCACCACGAGGTAGTAGAAGTCAGGCACCGCCACGAACGAGATCGGGGTCACTCCGTCCGGCGCCACCACATCCCCATCGCGCTGCACCAGGCCCACGGCCGTGGCCTTCACCACCGTGTTGTCGCCGGCCGCGCGCAGCTCCAGGAAGACCCAGTCGACGATGGCGTTGTTGCCGGTGATGCCCAGCACGTTCGGGCTCACGGTCTCGAAGCCCGAACCGATGTGCGTGTAGCCCAGGCCCGTGTACGGCTCCGTCAGCGGGAAGCCCGGCAGGGTGCGCAGGTTGTCGTTCATCAGCCCGGACACGAGCGGGCCGTCGAGGAAGACCTTGGGCAGGACGCCCACCCGTTCCGGGTCAGGCTGGTGAAAGCCCTGGGTGAGCACCGTGTTCGGCCAGCCCGCAGGTCCGATCACGGGTTGAGCAAAGGTGGACTTCAGCGTGCCGCCGTTGGGAAGCGCGTTGGTGGCCCCGCCGCCTGCGATCACCTGGGGCCTGACGGATTGCGCGCTGAGGCCGACCACAAGAAGACATCCGGATAGGCTGAGGAGGAGACCACGCATGGCGTTCGATTGGGTGTGGAAAGCTAGGAATTCCGACGAGATGGGCAAGTCGCCGGGCGAAGAGGCTGCCCACCCTTTCGCATCTTGCGCATCCTTCCCGTCCCCAGTGCGCCCGCTCCCCTTCCTGCTCCTCATGCTGCTGCTGTGCTGCTGGCACCTGGACCGGGGGCCCAACGACAACACGATGAGCCGCGCCGCCATGGTGGCCGCCCTGGTGGAGCACCACAGCCTGTGCATCGACCCCTACCACACGCACACCCAGGACAAGTCACTGATCGACGGGCGTCACTACAGCGACAAGGCGCCGCTGCCGGCCCTGCTGGTGACGCCGGTCTATGCTGCGGTGGTGGCGGCGGGCCTTGTGTCGCCCGGACCGGACGGGCTGCTGACGCCACAGCTGCTGATGCTCGGCGGGCTGCTCTGCGGCAGCCTTCCGCTGGCGCTGATCATCACCCTGTGCTGGATGCGGCTCCGGCGCCAGGCAACAGCGCCCTCCCCCGCCCTGCTGGCCACCCTGCCCTTCCTCGGCTCCTTCCTGTTCGTGTACAGCGGCAGCTTCAACGCCCACCTGCTCGGCACGCTCTTCGCTTTGCTGGCGCTGATGGCGGTGGAGGACGGTCGTCCGCTGCAGGCCGGCCTGTGGACCGGGTGCGCGGTGCTGTGCGAATACCCGCTGGCGGTGCTGGCCGTGTGGTGGGTGCTGCGTCCCCTGTGGGGCGATGGCCCGTGGCCCGCACGGTTCCGCTCCAGCCTGCGCTTCATCGCCGGTGGGCTGCCCGCGGTGGCGCTGCTGCTGCTCTACAACACCTTCCTCACCGGCTCCCCGTTCAGCATCGGCTACGAGCACGAGGCGCACTACACGTTCATGCACGACAGCTATGGACTGGCCCTGCCCTCGCTGACCGCGCTGTGGGGGCTCACCTTCAGCGGGTACCGCGGCCTCTTCGTGTACATGCCGGTGCTGCTGGTGGGGCTCTTGGCGTGGGCCCTCAGCGTGCGGCGCGACCGCTCCTGGCGGTACGACCCGGTGCTCCCCGCCCTGCTCGCCCTGCTGCTGGTGATCGCCAGCTACCGCATGTGGTGGGGCGGCTGGGCCCTGGGACCGCGGCATCTCAGCGCGGCGGCCGTGCTGCTCGCCTGGCGCTGGATGCCGCTGGTGGCCGAGCACCGCTGGCTGCGCGGGCCGGTGGCCCTCACCGGTGCGTTCGGCCTGCTCGTCGCCGTGGCCGCCAAGTGCACCGTGTGGTACTCCTTCCCCACCGAGGTGAAGCACCCGCTGCGCGATCGGCTGTGGCCCGCGCTGCAGGAAGGCGCGTGGACGGACATGCAGGTCCCCGTGTCCTTCGGTCTGTCCCCCGCCGGCTCGTCCGCGCTGTTCGGGGTGACGCTCATCACCGCGCTGGCCTTCCTTTGGTGGCGCGAACGCACCCGCCCCCACCTGCCCTGATGCACCGCTTCCACTGCACCGGCCTTCACGCCGCCGAGGTCGCCCTGCCCGAGGAGGAGGCCGCGCATGCGTTGCGCGTGCTGCGCCTGCGCGACGGCGATGCCGTGGAGCTGGTGGATGGCGCCGGACTGGAGGCGGACGGGATCCTACGCCTCATCGGGCGACAAGAGGTTCACGTGCGCATCGGCGATCGACGCACACATCCTCCGCCGCCCACCACGCTCCACTTGGCCGTGGCCCCCACCAAGCAGGCTGAGCGCTTCGAGTGGTTCGTGGAGAAGGCCGTGGAGGTGGGCGTGGAGCGCATCACACCGCTGGCCACCGCGCGCACCGAACGCGGGCACCTGCGCATGGACCGGCTGCGGCGCGTGGCGGTGAGCGCCATGAAGCAGAGCCGCCGCGCGTGGCTGCCGCGCATCGACGACCTGACGACGCTGGACGCATTGCTTCAGCAGGCACCGCAGGGCCAACGCTTCGTGGCCCACGCCTTCGGCGACCCCGCCCCCCTGATGAACGTCTTCGCACCGGCGGAGGACGCGCTGGTGCTGGTAGGCCCGGAGGGTGACTGGACCGAGGCGGAGCTGCGGATGCTGCTGGACGCCGGGTTACGGACGGTGGGCTTGGGCGCCGCCCGCCTGCGCACCGAAACGGCCGCCCTGGCCGCCTGCACCTGGATGAGCCTGGCGCGTCAGCGGCGGTAACTTGCGCCCATGATCCTGCGGTCGGTCCTGCTGGTGTTGCTGATGGCGGTCCTTTCCGGGGCGAGGGCCCAGAGCACCTACTCCATCGCCTTGCTGAAGTACAACGGCGGCGGCGACTGGTACGCCAACCCCACCAGCCTGCCCAACCTGGTGCGCTTCTGCAACGCCAACCTCGGCACACGCATGAACCCCGACGTGCCCACCGTGGAGGTGGGGTCCAGCGACCTGTTCAACCATCCGCTGGTGCACATGACCGGGCACGGCAACGTGGTGTTCAGCCCCGCCGAGGCGGAGAACCTGCGCAACTACCTCATTGGCGGCGGCTTCCTGCACATCAGCGACAATTACGGCATGGACCCCTTCATCCGCCCCATGATGAAGCGCGTGTTCCCGGAGCTCGAGTTCGTGGCCCTGCCCTTCGCCCACCCCATCTATCACCAGCGCTACGACTTCGCCGCGGGCCTGCCCAAGGTGCACGAGCACGACGACAAGCCGCCGGTGGGCCTCGGCCTCATCTGGGATGGGCGGCTGGTCTGCTTCTACGACCTGGAATGCGACCTGGGCGACGGCTGGGAGGACCCCGATGTGCACGGCGACAGCGAGGCGATGCGCACGAAGGCGCTGCAGATGGGGGCCAACATCGTGCAGTACGTGTTCGCGGGAGCGCAGTAGCGCCGCCTATGTTCATGAAGGTCGAGATCGAGCTGTGTGTCGTGCGATCCGATTACCTTCACAGAAGGATCAACCCCTATTCTGCCATGACACACCTCCCCCCCCCCCCGGCGGTAAGAAATTCGGTCCGAACGGCGCTTCTCTTGGTCCACGTGGCGTGCGCAGCGCTCCTCACCCGATCAGGCTCCGCGCAGACGTCCTACTCCATCAGCTTCAGCAACCTCACTGGTTGTGACATCAAGATCTGCGCCTACGTCGACCAGACCGCGGACAACTGCACTTCCCCCTACAACCTGCCTTGCACCCTTGCCACTGCAGGGAACTCGGTCACCTATTCCTTCACCGTACCGGCCGGTCATCTGTTCTGCTACTACACCTTCAAGGAGGATACAAGCGATCCCACTGCGCTGATCATTTACTCTGGATCAGACCCTTGTAGTTGGAACTTTTCTAATCAAGATCTATGCAATACAGGAACACCGATAAATGGAAAAGGAAATTGTAAAAGTGCTCGTTTCAGTGAATAATTCAGCCAACTCATTCTCATGAAACACATAATGATCGGCCTGCTTGCCAGTATTTCACTGTTCAGCACGGCGCAGAACCAGAACGCAACTTGGTTATTCAATATCAACACGGGCCTGGACTTCATGACGGCCCCGCCCACGGTGCTGCAAGGCAGTACGTCGATTGGTCGGGACGTTGCGGTGATCAGTTCGGAGTCGGGGGAGCTTGTGTTCTATTCGGATGACCAACGTATCCGGAATGCTCAGCACCAAATGCTGGTGAACGGCGATGGCCTGTATAAAAGCCCGTTCACAAGCAAACCTCAGTCCAACATGATCCTGCCCTGGCCCGGCCACCCCGGACAGTACTACTTGATCCAACCCTATCCCTGGAATCCGAACGATACGATCACCGCGACGTACTACCATCGGATCGATATGAATGCGTTCGGCGGGAGTGGCGCGGTGGTGGAGAAGAACATGGTGCTGGCTGACAGCACCGGGGCATACATCACAGCTGTTCTTGATTCCGCTGGAACAGGCATTTGGGTGATCCTGCACCACCTGAATGCTCCGCTGTTCTTAGCCTATCATCTCGATACCGATGGGCTTTCCACCGTGCCTGTGGTCAGTGAAGCGGGCTCTGCCATACCGCCATCCTTCTATCAGCCAATGGGCATGCTCCGACCCTCACCCAGCGGTGAGCGGTTGTATCTGGTCAAGCCCTACTCGAACTGGACGAGCGATTGTTCGCTGCATCAAATGGACTTCAACCGCTCCACCGGTGAGATAACGGCGTTCAAAACGATCGGTGGCCCGGGATATGGCGGTTTGGAGATCTCCCCGTCCGGGCAATTCCTTTATACCAGCACCTACGTGTGCGATGCCACCGTCGCATCACGGCTGTGGCAGTATGACGTATCTTCCGGTGATTCGGCCACCATTCAGGCGTCCAGAACGTTGGTGTACGAAGCACCCAGACCGCCAGGACCCTGTCTCGGCGTGCAGGGCAATCTCGCGTTGGGCATCGACGGTCGGATCTATTGCGCTGTTTCCTATGCCCAGCACCTGGGCGTAATCAACGCGCCGGACCTGCCCGCCCCGGCATGCAACTACGTGCATCACGGCTTCTATCTCGACGGGGACACCACCTGGCTGGGCCTCCCCAACCAGATGCGCGCCTATCCGATCACGTCCACCGGAATGGCATCGACCACAGCCGAGGTGCCACGCTTGCTCATCGTCCCTCATCCGGCCACGGCCGGCTGCCGGATCGTGCTGGGCACTGAACGCGCGCATCGACTGGACCTGCTGGACGCCAGAGGCCACCGTGTCCGTGCACTTCGCTGCGCCCCGGGCCAACGCGAACTGCAGCTCGACCGGGAGGGCCTGGCCAACGGACTCTACCTCGTGGTGGCCCGTCAGGCGGACGGTAAAGTGGCGGCCGTTGGGCGGGTGGTCTTCGAGTAGGACCGGTCCGGTCGAGGCTACAACGTCCCACGCGCTCGCGGACCGTGAAGGTGCTGGTTCCGAGATCGTTCAGTACGTGCTCGCGGGGGCGCAGTAGCGCGGTGAGTGGCGAGTGCCTGCGCACAAGGCTGACACCCCGAGTGGTGAGTGGCGAGTGATCTGCGGGGATGCCCGCTCGTCACTCACCACTCAGCACTCGCCACTCACCACTCGCTACTCGCCACTCCTCGTCATCGATTGAGCTTCACCACCCGCTTCCGGTACCGCATGTTGAGCAGTTCCACGATGAAGCTGAAGGCCATGGCCGCGTAGGCGTAGCCCTTGGGGATCTCGCTGTGGTGCACCGGCTCCAGGCCCTCGAAGAAGAGCATGAAGCCCACCAACACCAGGAAGGAGAGCGCCAGCATCTTCAGCGACGGATGCTTCTCGATGAAGCCGCTGATGCCGTTGGCGAAGAAGAACATCACGATCATCGCGATCACCACGGCGGCGATCATGATCTCCACATGCTGGGCCAGGCCGATGGCGGTGACGATGCTGTCGAAGGAGAACACGGCGTCCACCAGCAGGATCTGCGCCATCAGGGCGCCGAACGAAGCGGGCTTCGCCCTGGCCGCAGCGTCCACATCCTCCCCTTCCAGCTTGTGGTGGATCTCCTTCACCGCCTTGTAGAGCAGGAAGAGCCCGCCGAAGAACATGATGCAGTTGCGCAGGTTGAACGGATAGCCCAGCACGGAGAAGAGCGTCCGTTCGCCGTTGTGCACCAGCCAGCCGATACCGAGCAGCAGGACCGACCGCAGCAGGATGCCGCCCACCATCCAGATGCGGCGGCCAGTGAGCCGCTTCCCTTGGGGCATGCGCCCTAGGATGATGCTGACGAAGATGACGTTGTCGATGCCCAGCACCACCTCCAGCACGGTGAGGGTGATCAGGCTGACGAGCGCGCCGACGGTGAAGAGGTCCTCCATGGGACGAAGATGCGAAGGGCAACCTGAACCGGCCTGTTCCGTCCTATCGGCAAACCTGTCCCATGAAGGCGCTCTTCACGGCCATGGCCCAGTTCTGCTGCCTGCTCGGCTTCGGCCAGGTGCTGAACGGGGACTTCGAGGCGCAGCTTCAGCACTGGACCAGCACCTGCCCCTCATCCACGGCGGTGAGCACGGATGTTCCGCCCGGAGGTGGGCAGTACAGCGTGCAGATGCCCATGCTCACGCCGACTGAGACCTGCTACGTGCTGAACAGCGTTGAGCCGTACATCCACCAGGAGCTTCCATCGGTCGTCAATGGCGATGATCTGTTCCTGAGCTACTGGCACCAAGGCAGCCCCATCGACCCCAATGAGGCCGCGCTGATGTCGAGCCTGCACCTGTTCGGTTGGTTCGACGCGTTCGGCGTGTTCAACCCGCTGCCCAACCAGGGTGGAGGGGTCAACGCCGGCCCTTGGGCGCTCCGCACGGCGAACTTCACGGTGACGGGATTACCTGCAGGCGAGCCCTTGGTGCTGGCCCTTGCCGGACATGCCTTGGGCAACAGCGTGGGCGGTACCGTCCGGTTCGACAACGTCGGGCTGACGGTCAATGGCACGGTCGCGGTGCAGGATCTGGACAAGGCCGGGGTTTCCGCCCATCCGATCCCCGCTCAGGAAACGCTCACGATCACGGCGCGTAGCCCCATTGTGGCGGTGCAGCTTCGGGATCCGGCAGGTCAGCTGCTGCGGTCGGATGTGCGCATGATCGGCCCGCACGCCTGCGCGCTCGAGCTGAACGGGCTCCCGGCCGGGATGTTCCTGGTGACGATCCGGACCATCGACGGATCATCCGTCGTCCGTTTCCCCAAGCAGTGAACGGCCCGTCGGACCGGGTCGGTGTGTGATCCACGGCAGGGTCGGGATCGATCCGTGGCGCACCAAGGCCGGCCGGACCCGTATATCGATCGAACGGATCGGCGGATCCGCGTGTACGGGGAGCTGAACGCGGACCGTTCCCCGCACAAACCCCTGCGCCATGTGGACCCTGCTGCTCCTCGCCTTCATTGCCGTCCTTGCCCTGCTGCTCCACGCCGACGGATGGAGCGATGTGCTCTCCCCCGCCCGCAACGACCTGGTCTTCGCCGGACGGCATCAAGCCTACGGCGCCTACCAGCTGCGCCGTGACCATCAGCGCGTGATGGCCATCGCCCTGCTCACCACGATCGCCATCGTCGGACTTATCCTGGGGCTGCCGCGCCTCTTCGCTCCGTCCAGCCTTGGCGTGGCTGCCCCCCGGCAGACCGGCATCATCGTGGAACTGGACAAGTTCACGGCGCAGGCCACCAAGCCCACAGCTCCTCAGCCCCAGGCACAACGCCGCAGCGCCAAAGCCCCGCGCAGCCAGGGCCAGGGCTTCGTGCCGATCGCCGTGGACAGCAGCGCCGCCGCGCCCATGGACACCAGCACCACGTCATCCACGGGCGCGGGCACCACGGGGTCGATCACGGACAGCACCTCGCTGGCCGGCCCCACCGGCGGCGATGGGGGCAGCGGAACGGATGGCGGCACCGCCACCACCGGGCCGATGGGCATGATGGCCGTGGAGGAGGTGCCGGAGTACCCCGGCGGCATGGACGCCTTGTACCGCGACCTGGGCCGGTGGGTGGACTATCCGGAGATCGACCGCACGGCCGGGCGTGAAGGGCGTGTGCTGGTGGGCTTTGTGGTGGACGAGGAGGGCCGCGTGGGCGAGGTGCGCGTGATCAGCGGGGTGAGCCGGTCGCTCGATGCCGAGGCCGTGCGGGTGGTGAAGCGCATGCCCAAGTGGAAGCCCGGGCGGCACGGAGGCAAGGTCGTTTCCGTCTTCTATGTGCTGCCGATCAATTTCAAGCTGGGCCGGAACTGAGCGCCTCACCGGCCAGCGCGCGTTGCACCAGGGCCGAGATCGTGGGCGCCAGGGTGTGCACCATCAGGTGCCCGCCGCCCTTCACCACCACCGCATCGCGGATGGGCCCCAACGGCATCAGGTGGTCCCGGTCGCCGTGCAGATGCACCAGGCCCGGCACCGGCCGCGGAGGACCGTTCCACCGGAGCACCGCGTCCACCTGCACGTGCAACTGCGCCACGGTGTGCACCTCCAGCAACGCATCCAGCAGCGCGACATCCTCCGGCGTATCGGCGCCCATCTGCCAGCGCAGGAAGGGTTTCGTGCGCTGAATGAAGGCCCGGGAGAGCAGCTTCTCGGGATGCGTGCCGCGCAGCGCCTTGATCGGCGCGGGCATCTCGTGCGGCCCTTTCCAGCTGGAGATGATCACCACGCGACCAGGGCTCGTCAACGCCGCCAGCTCCTGGGCCACCATGCCCCCCATGCTCACGCCCACCAGGGCATGTGGGCGTCCCGCGTCGACCCGGGCCGCCAGCGCCGACGCGAAATCCGCCAGGGTGCTGGCCTTCGGCATCACCGGCCAGTCGTGGGCGATCAGGTGGTGGCCCGGAAGCCGAAGCTTCGCGAACAGCCGATGGTCCGCACCGAGGCCCGGGATGAGGTGGACGTCCATCACCCCAGGTCACACGTCCGAACAAAGGCCAGCGCAGCCTCCATGTGGTCGTGCATCACGCCGTCCACCTTCAGGAAGGGCACCTGCCCGCGGAAGTCGGCCACGAAGGACTCCACCACCTCGGAACTGCGGGCCGGCCGGCGGAACTCCAGCGCCTGCGCGGCGGCGAACAGCTCGATGGCGAGGATGCGTTCCACGTCCTGCACCACGGCCCACGTCTTCACGGCCGCGGCGGCGCCCATGCTCACATGGTCCTCCTGCCCGTTGCTGCTGTCGATGGTGTCCACGCTGTTGGGCATGCACCGCTGCTTGTTGGCGCTCACCAGCGAGGCGGCGGTGTACTGCGCGATCATGAAGCCGCTGTTAAGGCCCGGCCGGGCCACCAAAAAGGCCGGCAACCCGCGCTGGCCGCTGATGAGCTTGTACAGCCGCCGCTCACTGATGCTGCCCAGCTCCGCTGCGGCGATGGCCAGGAAGTCGAGCGCGAGGGCCAGCGGCTGGCCGTGGAAGTTGCCCGCGCTGATCACCAGGTCATCGTCATCGAACACCGTGGGATTGTCGGTGACGGCCTCGAGCTCGCGCTCCACCACGCGCTCCACGTAGGCGAGGGCATCACGGCTGGCGCCGTGCACCTGCGGGATGCAGCGGAAGGAGTACGGGTCCTGCACATGGGCCTTGCGGCGCAGGATCAGCTGGCTGCCTTCCAGCAGACGGCGCATGCGGGCGGCCACCACGGCCTGCCCGGGATGGGGGCGCACGGCGTGCACCGAGGCGTGGAAGGGCTCGACGCGGCCGTCGAAGGCGTCGAGGCTCACGGCGGCGATCAGGTCGGCGAGGTCGGCCAGCCGCGCCATGCGCAGGGACAGCAGCGCGGCATAGCTGTTCATGAACTGCGTGCCGTTCAGCAGGGCGAGGCCTTCCTTGGGACCCAGCTCCAGCGGCTTCCACCCGAGCGCCTTCAAGGCCTTGGAAGCGGGCATGCGCTTGCCCTTCCACAGCACCTCGCCGAGGCCGAGCAGCGGCAGGCTGAGGTGCGCCAGCGGGGCCAGGTCGCCCGAGGCGCCGAGCGAGCCGCGTTCATACACCACCGGCAACACGTCGGCGTTGTGCATGTCGACCAGCCGCTGCACGGTGGCGAGCGCCACGGCGCTGTGGCCGAAGGCCATGTTCTGCACCTTGAGCACCAGCATGGCCCGCACGATCTCGGCGGGCACGGGCTCGCCGCTGCCGCAGGCGTGGCTCATCACCAGGTTCCTCTGGAGCTGCACCAGGTCCTTCTTCGCAATGGACCTGTCGTACAGCGAGCCGAATCCGGTGTTGACGCCATAGATCGGTGCGTCGCTCTTCTTCAGACGGTCCAGGAGGTAGGCGTGGCTGCGCTTCACCGCCGCCACCGCGTCCCTGGTGAGCGCGATGGGCCGGCGCTCGGATACGATCACGTCGAGCTCGTCGAGCTTGAGGCCGAGGGTGCCGATGGCGTGCATGCCGGAGGGGGCTTTACGCGTGTTGGATGGCATGGACGAGGTCGTTCTGGTTCACGGCCTTCTGCTCGCCGCTCTTCATGTCCTTCACGGTGATGAGGCCCTGCTTCAACTCGTTCTCGCCGAGGATGGCCACATACGGGATGCCCTTGTCGTCGGCGTACTTGAACTGCTTCGCCATCTTGGCCTTGTCCGGGTAGAGCTCGGCGGCGATGCCCGCATCGCGCACCGCGCGCAGCAGCTTCAGGCAGTGCAGGCCCTCGGCCTCGCCGAAGTTGGCGAAGAGCAATCTCGTGCTGCCCCCGAGCTCCGCGGGGAACTTGTTCGTTTCGAGCAGCACGTCGTAGATGCGGTCGGCGCCGAAGCTGATGCCGACGCCGCTCATGCCCTTCAGGCCGAACACGCCGGTGAGGTCGTCGTAGCGGCCGCCGCCGGAGATGCTGCTCTGGAGCGTGCCTTCGTTGGCCTTCACCTCGAAGATGGCGCCGGTGTAGTAGTCGAGGCCGCGGGCCAGCGTGGGATCGAACTCGAACGCCGCGCTCTTTAAGGCACCCACGGTGTCGAACACGAACGAGAGCTCCTTCAAGCCCTCCTGTGCGACCGCGCTTGCGGACAGCCATTGCTCCAGCTGCGGACGTTGCTCCTTCCAGGTGCCCTTCAGCTCGAACAGCGGCGCAATGCGTGCGATCGCATCGTCCTTGATCCCGTGCTCTCGCATTTCCTGCTCCACCTTCTCGCGCCCGATCTTGTCGAGCTTGTCGATGGCGGTCACCATGTCCACCACGTAGTCCGGCTGGCCGCTCACCTCGGCGAGGCCGCTGAGCACCTTGCGGTTGTTCAGCTTGATCGTCACCTGCAGGCCGAGCGCGGTGAACGCCTCGTCCAGCAGCATCACCAGTTCCACCTCGTTCAGCAAACTGGTGCTGCCGATCATGTCCGCATCACACTGGTAGAACTCGCGGTAGCGGCCCTTCTGCGGGCGGTCCGCCCGCCACACGGGTTGGATCTGGTAGCGCTTGAAGGGGAAGCTGAGCTCGTTCTGGTGTTGCACCACGTAGCGCGCGAAGGGCACGGTGAGGTCGTAGCGGAGCGCTTCATCCGCGAAGCCCTTGCTCGGATCCGCCAGCGCGCGCTCCAGCTCGGCGCCGCGCTTCAGCACCTTGAAGATCAACCGATCCCCTTCCTCGCCGTACTTGCCGGTCAACGTCTCCAGATGCTCCATCGCCGGCGTCTCCAGCGGCAGGAAGCCGTACTTCTGGAAGACCCGTTCGATGGTGCTGAAGATGTATTTGCGGCGCAGCATCTCCTGCGGACCGAAGTCGCGGGTGCCCTTGGGGATGGACGGCTTGGTGGCCATGGCGGCCGCGAAAGTACGGGGCGGACGACGAGGCGCCGGGGCCTACTCCTTCACGAAGCGCACCGGGGTCAGCCCACTGCCGGGCCGATGGATCAGGTAGAGCCCGGGGTGCAGTTCGATCGTCGGCAGGGTCGTCACGGCTCCTGCGCTCACGGCCAGCCGCACCAAGGCCCGTTGTGGCGAACGACGAGCACAGGCTGCCCCGGGGACAGCGTCAACGGTCCGGCCGGTGGTGAGCACAAGCCCTTTGGTGATCGAAAACGCCATGGTCCATGGACTGGCGGGTTGGATCGAGGCGATCGCACGGACCCGTTCCCGACCGCATCCTCACCGTGTATCCGCGTGTGGTTGGCCCACCAGCGCCTTGAGCACTTCCAGTTCCGCTTGCAAGGCCTGGATCAGCGCGTGCTGTTCCTGTATGGCCTTCACGAGCGGGGGAACGAACTCGGCATAGCGCAGACCGTAGTGCGCACCGGCATGCTGCGGCCTGTCGACACCATGGAACTCAAAGCCGATGGAGCGGGCGGCCTGCTCCACCTCCTGCGCCACGAAGCCCACCTGCAGCTCTGCCGCCTTCAACGCCTCGGCCTCGGGCAGCCGCAGCTCCTGCGGTGTGCCCTGGAACCCGGCCAGCGCTTCCATGTCCAGATGGTAGGTCACAGGGCGCAGTTTCAGCACGAAGTCCAGCCCGGCCACGTTCTCCCGCACATCGGACTTGAAGCGGCCATCGCTCAGGTTGCTCCAGTTCGCGTAGCCACCGATCACCGACACGGTGGGGTTGCCGAGCTGCACCTTGTTGCTCGCATTGGGCTCCGAATCGTAGCCCACGCCGGTGCTGTTGGTGAAGTTGCCCGCATTGGAATTGGCGCTGTAGCCCAGGCCGGTGTTGTTGCTCGCCGTGGTATTGTCCTCGAGGGCGAAAGCGCCCACAGCGGTATTGCTGCCACCGGTGGTGTTGGCGTCCAGGGTGCTATGGCCCAGCGCGGCGTTGCGCAGGCCATTGGTATTATTGGCCAGCGCGCCGTAGCCGACGGCGGAGTTGAAGTTCCCGGTGGTGTTGTCCAAGAGCGCGTTGCTCCCAGCGGCCGTATTCTGTATGCCGCTCGAGTTCGTGCGCAACGAGGAGCGTCCCAGCGCCACATTGTCAACACCAGCATTGCTGTAAAGGCTCTCGTAACCCAGCGCGGTGCTGAAGGAGCCGCCGTTGCTCGCGAACATGGCGTACGCGCCCACGGCCGTGCACTGGCCCACGCTGGCGTTGCCCTCCATGGCACGGCCGCCCACGGCCACGTTGTTCCCACCGCCCGTGTTCTCTTTCAAGGCGGAGACACCGAGGGCGCAGTTCTGGGAACCGGTCGTATTGAAGCGCATCGCGTTGGCACCGAGCGCGGAATTGTTCCCCCCGGTGGAATTCGCCCCAAGCGCGGAGAATCCTGCCGCCAGGTTGCTGGCACCGGTGGTGTTCGCCCGCAGGGCCTGGAAGCCAAGGGCCGCGTTGCCATCCGCATTGGTGTTGTTGGCAAGCGCCTCACATCCGAGGCCGGTGTTGTACTTACCGGTCGTGTTGGCTTCCAGCGCATTGGCGCCTACGGCCGTGTTCTGCGCCCCTGTGGTGTTGAGGATCAGGGCATGGAACCCGACGCCGAGATTGAGATAGCCCGAGCTGTTGTTGACCATGGCCGCGGAACCGACAGCCGTGTTGCTATGCCCGGTGTTGCTGCGCAGGCTCGCCTGACCCACGGCGGTATTGTCCTGCCCGCCGCTGCCCAGCTCCATGGCGCGCATGCCGATGGCCGTGTTGAAGCTTCCGGTCGTGGATGCCAGCAGGGAGTTGTAGCCCAAGGCCGTGTTGTTCGCCCCGGTGGTAAGGGCGGCGCCGCTGCTTTCGCCAATGAGCGTGTTGAAATTGTTGCTCAGGTCGTCATTGGCGCCGGCACCGTTGCCCATGAAGACCGAGCCGCCCGTGTTCGCCACCTCCAATCTGCCTGCGCGCATGCGGAAGCGCTCCGTGCCGGCCACATCGAAGCGGATGATGTCCTCATCCGGGCTCTCCTCCACCTGGACCTTGGTGTCGTTGTCCGCATCCGCAAGGCTCAACGCCTTGTCGGTGGTGCGCGCATGCAGGCTGTAGGGCACGGAGTTGAGCCGTGTGGTACCCAGGTCCACGTAACCGGTCCCGGCATCCACCTCCACTTGCAGGTACTGATCGGACGCGCTCCAGGTGACCGCCGCGTAGGACCCAACGACCGGCGAGCCCTCACCGATACCGGCCGTGATCAGGCCGAACGCATTGGTGGTGAGGGCGTGCGTCTCGCGATACGCGATGGTACCACCGATCGAGCCGGTGCGGACGGTGAAGCGCACGGTGACCGCAGTGGAGGCCAACGGCTCCCCGAGGGCGTCACGCACCACCGCCTGGTAGTTCGTGCTGAAGGGGGCCTGGGCGCACACCGGTGCAACAAGGGCGATGGCCAGCGCCGGTCCGGCCAAACGGATGAGGATCGATCCAAGAGGTGACATGGTCAGGGGAGTTGTGCGGTGCGCGTGCTGGTGGCCACGGCCCCGCCGATGTTCAAGAGGATCCGATCGCGGTCGTTGCCCGAACCGGTGTACTTGGTGACGCCGTCCATGTCCAGGTCGGTCGCGAGGTAGCCGTTCGTGGTGGCCGTGGGCACCGTGCCGCCGATCTCCAGCAGGATGAGGTCCCTGTCATTCCCGGAACCGGCGTACTTCACCACGCCATCCGCGTTCGCATCCCCCGCCCACAGGCACATGACGCCCCCCACAGCGACCATGGCCTCCGCTCCGTGGACCGGCAGGTTCGGCGACGTGAACGCGAGGGCGGCGGGCGGTGTCTGGGATCCGATCTCCACCGGGAACGCCGTCATCACCCCCAGATGGTGGCGATGCCGAACGGCGACATGGTACCAGCCCGGCAGGGCATCCATGGCGAAGGGGGTCGTCCCATCGAACTGCACGACCAGCCCATCGCGGCGTAAGAGCCCCACCCGCGAGGCGAGGACCGATCCGGGGGACTGCGGGTCCCGGAGCTCCACGAGCACATGATCCACAATGGCAGCGGAGCCGCCGACCTGCAGGACGGCCGGGTCCATCTGGGCACCCGGGTTCTCCGTGACCGTGAAGCCCATCTGGGAGTATGGCTCCCAGGCAGGGAGCCATCCGCCGAGCCGCAACCCATCGTCCATCAGCCCGGTGAAGGCATCCATCGGCCCTTGCAGGCCCATGACCACGGGTAGGGATACACCGCCCACCACACTGCCACACACGCAATCCGGGCCGAGCACATCAGGTGCGCCGCCGGGACCCGTGCAGGGCGCACCAACGAACTTGAGCGGATCGGTATCATCGCAGTCGCGGTCGTTGCGCACATGGCCCGGTGGTGGATCACATGCGAAGACCGACACGGATGGCGACCCGAAGCCATCGCCATCCGCATCGGCGTACCACCAGGCACCGCCACTCGGGTGGACCTTCACGATCCACAGGTCGAAGTCGCCTCCGCGGCTGTCGTGCGTCTTGTCCCAGCCTGCGTCAGCGCCGCTGATGCCCGCGAGCAGGTAACCGCCATCGGGGGTGATGAGCACCTTGCGCACTTCGTCCCACTGGTCGGTGCCGCAGCGGAACTCGTCCACCACCGCGTTGTTCACGGTCTGGATCGAGAGCCAGTAGTCGTAGTGGCCGCGCGGAATACCGGTGATGGTGCCGCTCACCGGCGAGTTGGTCACACCGGCGATGGCGATATCCGAGATGAAGCTGGCCGGGTCGATCGCCGCGATGCTTCGGGCATCGTCGACATCGCTCCCTCCGGCACGCGTCTCGAAGTTGAGCACGCCGCTGCCTCCGGAGATCCAAAGACCGAACGCATCGCCAACCCCGAGGCTCGGCCAGAAGAGGTCGTGACCCGCCGCGCCGAAGGCATATCCTGCGATGAAATGATCGCCGCCAACGTTCAGGATACCGGCGTTCGGAATGGTCTGGGTACTGCCGCCGAGCCGTTTCTCCCAGAGCTTGTTGCCTGTGGCATCGAACCGGAGCGACCACACATCGTTCGTCCCGCGTCGCACCTCGGCGATATCCCCGGATGGGCCGGAATACGAGGTGCCCGTGATCGCTGCGCCTCCGGAAGCCGCGCTGGCCATGCCATGAAGGCGCTCGCTCAATGACCCACCGAACCCGGCATCCCAGAGCTTCGTACCGGCACCGTCGATGGCGACGACCCAGTAATCGTATCCCCCACGCGGCGCGGCGGTCTTGTTGCCGCTCACCGGGGACTCGGAGTTCCCGGCGAGCAGGAAGCTGCCGTCCGTGCGTGCGATCACCGCCACCCCTTCATCGACGAGCGTTCCACCGAAGCGGCGGTCCCAAAGGACATTGCCCAAGGCGTCGGTCCGCACGGCCCAGAGATCATCGACGCCGAAGGAAGGCTGGCTTACCAGGCCCGACATGGGGCTGGCCGTGAACCCGCAGAAGAGGAAGCCCCCGTCATCGGTAAGCGCCACGTCCATGAACGCGTCCCGCCACGATCCGCCATAGCGGCGCTCCCAGAGAAGGGTTCCATCCGATGCCAGGTGGACCGCCCAGCCATCGCTCAGCCCATAGCCCGCTTCCGATACCTCGCCACTCAGCGGCGAACTGGTGGAGCCGACCAGGAGGTAGCTGCCGTCCGGAAGGACGATCCCGCTTTCGACCAGATCCACATCGCTGCCACCGATGGTCACATCCCATTCGATCGTGAGGCAGGGTTGCGCATCGACCGGGAAGGGAAGCCAGATGGGCCCAAGGAATGCGAGCCACGGGAGCACAGCACAGGTGAAGGACCGGAAGGTTCGGGCGATGGGCAGGTGCATCGTCATGGCAATTGGGCGTTGCGGATACCGGTGGGCAGGACTCCTCCGATGTTCTGGAGGATGGGGTCCCTGTCGTTCTCCGCACCCGCGTATTTGATGATCCCGTCCAGGTTCACATCGGTCGACAGGTAGCCGGTGGTCGTCGCCGTGGGGACGGCCCCACCGATGGCCACCAGGATGGGATCGCGATCGTTCCCCGCGCCGGCGTACTTGATCACACCATCGCCGGTCACATCACCGCTCCAGAGCATGCGCACACCGGCCAGCACACGCTGGGCATCCATCCCGTAGGTGGCCGTGCTGCCGTTCGTCAGATCCACGGCCACGGGCGAAGCACTGAGCGCGATGGCCGACAGGGTGAGCACCGCGAGGTGGTTGCGATGATGCACCGCGATGAAGTACTCATCCGCCGGCATGGGAAAGGACACGGGCGAACTGCCGTCGGTGTCCACGATGTCGCCGTCGGCCTGCAGGAGCGCTGAGCGGCTATGGAGCACCGTGGTGTGATCCGCCTTGTCCCGGAGCTCCAGGAAGACCCAGTCGATGATGGCATCGGGTCCAGGGGTGGCCAGCACGGCGGGTACGATCGCCTCGCCCCCACCTCCGATCGGTGCATAGCCCAGGCCGGTATAGGGCTCGATCAGCGGCACCCATCCGTTCACCCGCAGGCCATCGTTCATCCTGCCGGTCCCGGTGTTGTAGGGTCCCTGGAGGAAGGCCCGCATGCCGAGGCGCAGCCGCACCAGCCCGGGCTGGTGGAATCCCTGGGTGAGGATCATGGTCCCCGCCTGGCCTATGGTGACGGCGGGCTCACCCACGGTCCACGCCACCTGAACGGGGCCTGCGACCACCGAAGCGCCCGCAGTGGCCACCACCCTCGGGGCCAGGCTTTGTGCGCCGGTCGCAAGGGGCGCCGCCAGAAGGGCGGCCAGAAGGGTTCCGGAACGTGGTCCCATGGTCGATCGGCAGGTGGGCGCAAGCTGCTTCACGCCCGCTGGCATTCCCAATGCGATCGAGCCGCTGCATCGCCCGATCGAGGCACTGACCGCGGATCACGGACC
The DNA here is from genome assembly GCA_016715895.1 of Flavobacteriales bacterium. Taxonomy (NCBI): domain Bacteria; kingdom Pseudomonadati; phylum Bacteroidota; class Flavobacteriia; order Flavobacteriales; species Flavobacteriales bacterium. The sequence continues at coordinate 1,152,495 of JADJXH010000003.1, forward strand.
CGTCGGCGGTCGTGGCCCGCAATGGACCCGGCGCTTCCCTGGTCCGCTGCCGTCCGAACAACACCTGTGGACCGGGATGGGAGCTTCCGGCAGGAGGCCACCGACCGGCCTCCTCGCGCATCCACTAGCGTGCGCCAAGCACCTGGAGCAGCTCCTCCTTCCTGGAGCGGGAAACGGGAAGTTCCTCGCCGCCGGCGAGGACGACGTATCCACCGGCACCCCGCACGTAACGCACCACCCGATCGATGGCGACCACATGCGAGAGATGGATGCGCACAAAGCGGTCCGCCGGAAGGTCGCGCTCCACATCCTTCAGAGTGCGCGACACCAGCACGCGTGCGCCATCGGTGAGATGCAGCACGGTGTAGTTGTCGTCGGCCGTGGCGTAGGCGATGCGGTCCAGCGCCAGCATCTCCAGCCCCTCCCGCGTGGGGATCGCAATGCGGGCGGCCCGCTGCGGGGCCATCTGCCGGAGCAGCTCGCCGAGCCGGTCCTGCGCGCCCCCCTTGCCTGCGGCATGCTCCACCTTGGCCACCGCGCTGATCAGCTCGCCCTTCTCCACCGGCTTCAGCAGATAGTCGAGCGCGTTGTGCTTGATGGCCTTCATGGCGAACTCATCGTAGGCCGTGGTGAAGATCACATGACAGGCATGATCGCCCAGGCCCTGGAGCAGGTCGAACGCGTTCATCACCGGCATCTGGATGTCGAGGAAGAGCAGGTCGGTGCCGTGCTCCTTGAGGTGCTTCAGCGCCTCCGTGGGTTCGTTGAAGACGGCCTCGACGCGGACCTTCGGGCAGTACTTCTCCAGCATCCATCGGAGAGTGACGGTGCAGTGCTCCTCATCATCGACGAGGACGGCGCGGATCGGGTGGTCGCTCATTTCTTCCTTTGGCTTAGCCGGATGACGACGCGTGTGCCTTCCGGCCGTTGATGAAGGTCATAGAGGTCGGTGATGCGCACATCCGCATCCATGTCGTGAAGGCCCCGCACAAGGTCCAGTCGTTCGCGCGTGATGCGCATGCCCATGGAGCGATGCCCCGTGGCCGACCGGCTCTTCATCGCCTCGGCCGCCTTGCGCCCCACGCCGTTGTCCTCGATCAGCACTTCCATCGCCTCATCGGCGCGACGCACGGTGATGGACAGGTGACCGCCCGGCACCCGACGATGCATGAGCCCGTGCCAGATGGCGTTCTCCACATATGGTTGCAGCAGCATCGGCGGGATCATCACCCGGGAAATATCCTCATCGATCTCGACGTGCGCCGCATACGTGAACGCGTGCTTGAAGCGCAGGGATTCCATCTCGATGTAGAGACGCAGGGCGTCGAGCTCATCCTTCAACGGCACGAGCTGCTCCTTGCTGTTCGCCAGCACGCTGCGCATCAACCGCGCGAACTTGGTGAGGTATTCCGATGCCTTTTCGGGCTCGTTCTCCACGATGTAGCGGTTGATGGAGTTGAGGCTGTTGAACAGGAAATGCGGGTTCATCTGCGACCGCAGGGCCTGCATCTCCATGCCGGCGAGGCGTCGTTGCAGGTCGGCGCGCAGCCGCTCCCGGTCACGGATCACCCCCGTACGCCATCGCCACAAGACGACGAGCAGGCCGACCACTGCAAGTACCGTCGCCAGCTTGAACCACCAGGTCTGCCAGGGGTGCGGTCGCACGTGGATGGTGAGCTCGCGCAGGGGACCCCGGTGGTCCGCCGGGCGACCGGCATCGGTGATGAGCAAGCGATGCGCGCCGGGAGGAAGGCTCGTGTACACGGCACGACCGTCCGCTCCCGTGACGACCGGGGCCGGGTCGATACCGACGAGCTGATGAGCGAGCCTGATCCTCGTCCGGCGGGAGAAGGCGATGGCGCCGTAACCCAGTTCGATGAAGTTCTGGTCAGGCCCAAGTTCGATGCGCTGGATGCGGTCGAGGGCCGTATCCGTTCGCCATCCATGGCCATGGATGAGAAGGTCGCGAACGGTGACGCCGAAAGGGCCGGGGTCCGAATCGAGCTTTTCCGGATCGACGATGATGAGCTCGCCGCGGTGGGCGGCGATGGTGATGCGACCACTGGGGTGTTGACGGATGTCGGCATGATGGAAGTCCGTACCGCGCAGCCCATCGGAGCGATCGAAGCGTTTCGCCTCCAGCGATCCGGGATCGATGCGATACAGCCCGGAAGGGCCACCGGCCCAAATGAGGCCATCCCGGTCCGTGAACAGGGTGGAGACCATCGCCGGCACGCCCGAGGTGCCTCCCATCAGCTGGATCGTGCCCGGCCCACCCGGGTCATTGGCCGGTGTGATGACGATGCCCCGACCGTTGGTGCCCAGCCACAACCGGTCGTGATGATCAACGACAAGGTCCCAGATGCGTGCGGTGCGCAGCCATGGATGCTCGCTGGCGCGGAAGTGCTCCACGGTGCGCCGATCGGTACTGATGCGGTCGACCCCTACTTCGTACGCGCTCACCCAGATGCGGCCCGCACGGTCTTCCGCAAGCCCCTGGCACCACACGCTCGAGGAGAGCCGGCGTTCGACCGGGCCGTCCTCCGTGAACCGCTGCATTGTGCCATGCACGGGATCAACCACCGTGACCCCGGTGCGCTGGTACCCGAACCACCACTGACCTTCATGGTCCTCCAGATGGGACAACGGCCCCGCCGTCGACGGCGGAAGCGTGACCGGTAATGCCCGCAATTCCGCTCCTCCCCTTCCCACGGCATGGAGCCCGGCGCTCGTGGTGGCGATGACCGTTCCTGAACGCATCCGCATCAGACCGGTGATCTGCACGGCCCCAAAGCCCTCCGGTGCCAGATGTGGATGGGGATGCGCAGAATGCAGGCCGTCGTCCTGCCCGCTGAGCAGACCGTCCCCATTGCTCGTCCCGACCACCAGGAGGCCATCGAGCTCGGCCACCCCGGTAATGCGTGGAACGGGCATGGAGCGCTCGATGCGGTTCATGATGCGCCGGGTGGCGAAGACGTCCTGAGCGGGGTCCCATTCGGAGAGCCCATGTGCGCGGGCGATCCAGACGATGCCGGCGTCATCCACAAGCAGGTCCCTGATCCCGTCCTCGGGCAGCGCGTGGGGGTCCGTGGGATCCGCCTGGAACGGCCTGAACCGTCCGGTGCCTGGATCGAAGCGCATCAGTCCACGCTCGGTGCCCACCAGCATGCCCAGCGGCGTACCGGGCAGCACATCACTGATGATGTTCTTCGCCCGCGTGAGCGGTGGTGTCTGATCCGGCAGATGCCGCACGCATTCGCCGCTTCGTGGATCGCAGGCCAGGAGTCCGTCACCCCAGGTGCACACCCAGATCTGGTCGGGGCCGACGGGTTCGATCGCGGTCATGATCACCTGTCGAGGTGCACACCCGGGAATGCGGAGTTCAAAAGGCCGGGTGCGCACGGTGCGTAGTTCCAGCACCAGCGCCCGGTCGCCCAACAGCACAAGGAGCTCGTTGGGATGACCGGGCCACGGTACGATGGAGATCGCCGTGCCCTCCGGGCCGTCGGTCACGCATGGGATCCGTGTGCAGGAACCCTCGCTCGGCCGATAGAGCCGGATCCCTTCCCCGAAGACACCGACGAAGATGGAATCGGAGCCGTGGCAATGCACGGCACGCGTGGGCAGCCCGGCGCCGGGGTCCGCCCGCCCGGTCAGCTGCCGCCAGGTGAGGAAGCGGTCGCGCACCGGATCGTACATCGTGAGACCTCCATTGCCCGAGGTGATCCAGATGCGTCCGTCGGCTCCCTCCGCGATGCGCTCCACATGGTCATGCGGCAGGCTGGAGCTGTCGGCGGGGTCGTAGTGGTACGCCTTGAACCGTCCGCCATCATAGCGGTACAGGCCCTGCTGGGTGCCCAGCCAGAGGTGACCCGTACGGTCCTTCAACACGCAGGTGACACCCGGATCGAGCAGGCCGTCGGACGGACCGTAGTTGGTGAAGAACTGCGCGGTCCCCGCCTGTCCGTGCATCGCCAAGGCCGCGATCAGGAGGGATCTGCGCATGTCCGAAGATCGTGGATCGCCGTCCTATGGTACGCGGCAATGCGTGGGATGCACACCTGATCGCGTCACCGGTCATCCGTGCGCGACAAGCAGAGCGACCGGTCGTCCACAACGGCAGTGGACCGCCCAGGCTGTGCCCAAGGACGGTCCACCCACCAGAATGCCCCCCGGAGGGGACGCTTCGCACCACAAGGGTAGGTGTAGGGGACGGGCGCGGCGCGCCGGGATCACGGCCAGATATACCGGTCAGACGGCTTTGTCGGCGGGCCGGTCATCACCGGCAAGCGCACCGGGAAAGGCCCGGCCCAGGGTGCAAGGGATAAGCCCGAAGCACGCCCTCGGAACGATGGAAGGCGCATCGCGCAGCGATCCGTCCAGGCAGCTCCGCCCCACCGATATCATTCATCCCAATGACGTCCGCCTCGATGGGCCCGGATACGTTTGCCCATGACCTACGAACAATTAAAACGCAACGCATGAGAAACTCAATACTCCTCCTTTTTGCCTTGGTCATATCCACGTTCAGCACCCGGGCCTGGGGCCAGTGCAGCGGGAACATCCAGTATGGACACGTGGGCTTCTATGACGATGGAAGCGGTGGCAACAACTACAACAACAACCAGTACTGTGAGTGGCGCTTCGAATCCCGCATCGGCGGTGCCGTGCGGCTCGGATTCTACGACTTCAACACGGAGGCCGGGTATGACGTTGTGCGCATCTATGATGGCCCCGATGCCAATTCACCGCTCGTCGGGGAGTACTCCGGCAACGCCGTTCCGCCGATCGTGTTCACCACGGGCATCTATGCCTTCGTGACATGGACCACGGACGGTTCGGTGACGGCCCCCGGGTTCAGCGCCTGGTGGGACTCCTACAATGCCGTACGGACCAGCTGCCAGGAGGGATTGACCGATGGCAATGGCGATTACGACAACAACATCACGTACACCTGGCTGCTCCAACCCCCGAATGCGGAATCGATCCGGTTGGACCTCTACTCCATCGATATGGAATCCTGCTGCGACTTCATCCGGGTGTACGATGGCCCCAACAACAATGCGCCGCTGATCGGCACCTACACGGGGACCACGGCCCCCAACGGGATCCTATCCACTGGAGGCAGCATGTTCGTTGAGATGAGCACGGACGGCTCCGTGGTCGGTGCAGGTTTCACCGGTCAGTACTACTGCTCATACTGCTCCGGGACCACCCAGCTGACGGACCCGGCCGGGAGCATCGCTGATGGCAGTGACGGTTCCACGCACGGGAACTACGCGGACTGCTCGTGGCTCATCTCTCCGCCGGGTGCCAATCGCATCACCGTGGACTTCACCTACATGGACCTGGAGTCCTGCTGTGACCAGGTGACCGTCCATGATGGAGCTGATGACAACGCACCGGTGCTCGCCACCCTCACCGGGTCCAACGCCCAACAGAACATCATGACGACCGCGGGCTACGCGTTCGTGAAGTTCACCACGGACGGCTCGGTCACCTACCAGGGTTGGTCCCTGGACTACGCGGCGAACATCCCCTGTGCAGGACCCACCACCCTGACCGATTGCCCGGGCACGCTGACCGATGGGAGCTCCACGGCGAACTATGGCGACCAGGCCTCCTGCTCGTGGCTGATCGCACCGTCGAACGCGCTGTCGTTGGAGCTGACCTTCAACAGCTTCGGTACCGAGTCCGGATATGACCTCCTCCGCATCCATGATGGGGCGGATGCCAACGCCCCGGTGGTCCTCGAGCACAGTGGGTCGACCCTGCCGCCCATGGTCACCTGCGCATCGGGGACGGCCTACGTGGAGTTCATGACGGACGGCAGCGTGAACGACGAGGGATGGTCGCTGGAGTATACCTGTGGCTACGTCGGGATCGGCGAAGAGCGGCCCGTGGGGACCGTCCAGGCCTACCCGAACCCGACGGGAGCGACCACCACGCTCGATCTCCGGAACATGGTCCCCGGCAGCTACCTCATGGAGGTCAGGGACACGCAAGGACGGCTGCTGGACGGCATTCGTTTCGCCGCCGGGCGCGACCATCTGCAGGTCGTGGACCTCTCCGGGTACGTGCCGGGACAGTACCTCATCCGGCTTGAGGGTCCGGATGGCGCCATCATGCATGTCCCCGTGGTCAAGCGCTGACCGTTCCTGAACGTGCAAGGGGGATGATCGCGATGCGGTCGTCCCCCTTGCACATTCATACGCGCATGGCGCGTGGGCTCATCCCCGCACCAGCTTCCGGTACTTGATCCGGTGCGGCACGATATCGCCGCCGAGGCGCTTCCTGCGGTTCTCCTCGTAATCGGTGAAGCCGCCTTCGAACCAGTACACCTGGCTGTCGCCCTCGAAGGCGAGGATGTGCGTGCACACGCGGTCCATGAACCAGCGGTCGTGGCTGATGATCACGGCGCAGCCGCTGTAGTCCTGGATGGCCTCCTCCAGCGCGCGCAGCGTGTTCACGTCCAGGTCGTTGGTGGGTTCGTCCAGCAGCAGCACGTTGCTGCTCTGCTTCACGGTCATGGCCAGGTGCAGGCGGTTGCGTTCGCCCCCGGAGAGCACGCCCACCTTCTTGTTCTGGTCGGTGCCGCTGAAGTTGAAGCGGCTGAGGTAGGCGCGGGTGTTCATCACCACGTTGCCGAAGGTGATGTTCTCCAGGCCGCCACTGATCACCTCGTACACGGTCTTCTCAGCCACGAGGTCCTTGTGGCTCTGGTCCACGTAGGCGATCTGTACGGTCTCCCCGATGGTGATGGTGCCGCTGTCCGGCTTCTCCGCGCCCATCACCATGCGGAACAGGGTGGTCTTACCGGCGCCGTTGGGGCCGATGATGCCCACGATACCGGCGGGCGGCAGGGCGAAGCTGAGGTTGTCGATGAGCAGCCGGTCGCCGAAGCCCTTGCTCACGTTCTTGAACTCGATCACCTTGTCGCCCAGACGCGGTCCGTTGGGGATGAAGATCTCCAGCTTGGCCTCCTTCTCCTTGACGCTCTCGCTCTGCATCTTCTCGTAGTTCTGCAGACGGGCCTTGCTCTTGGTGCGGCGGGCGCTGGCGTTGCTGCGCACCCACTCGAGCTCCTGCTTCAACACGCGCTGGCGCTTGCTCTCCTGCTTCTCCTCCTGGGCCATGCGGGCGGTCTTCTGCTCCAGCCAGTTGGTGTAATTGCCCTTGAAGGGGATGCCCTCGCCGCGGTCCAGCTCCAGGATCCAGCCGGCCACGTTGTCCAGGAAGTAGCGGTCGTGGGTGATGGCGATCACGGTGCCCTTGTACTGCTGCAGGTGCAGCTCGAGCCAGGCCACGCTCTCGGCATCGAGGTGGTTGGTGGGTTCGTCCAGCAGCAGGATGTCCGGCTGTTGCAGCAGCAGGCGGCACAGGGCCACGCGGCGGCGTTCCCCACCGCTCAGCACCTTGATCGTCGTGTCGCCGTCCGGGCAACGCAGGGCGTCCATGGCCACCTCCAGCTTTTGGTCGATGTTCCAGGCATCGCTCACCTCGATCTTGTCCTGCAGGGCGGCCTGCCGGGCGATGAGCTTGTCCATCTTGTCCGGGTCGTTCAGCACCTCCTCGTCGGCGAACTTTTTGTTCACCTCCTCGTACTCGGCGAGCAGGTCCATGATGGGCTTCACCCCCTCGCGCACGATCTCGATCACGGTCTTGCTCTCATCCAGCTCGGGCTCCTGTTCCAGGTGGCCGATGGAGTAGCCGGGGCTCAGGTGCACATCGCCCTCGAAGCTCTTCTCCTTGCCGGCGATGATGCGCATGAGGGTCGACTTGCCCGAGCCGTTGAGGCCGAGCACGCCGATCTTGGCCCCGTAGTAGAAGCCGAGGTAGATGTCGTTGAGGATCTTCTTGCCGGAAGGGAGCGTCTTGCCCACCTTCACCATGTTGAAGATGATCTGGCGGCCTTCTTCTGCCATCGTCGTCGGGGATCTGCGGTTGGTGTGAGGCGTTGCCGGGGGCAACGGGGCCGCAAAGGTCGCGCTTCGGAGCGAACTTCCGGCGGAGGCGTCGTCACCGCACCGTGGCGCGCCAGACCTCCAGCCGCTTCCAGTCCTTCACCCGGTCGGGCGTGGTCAACTGGTCGGGGCGGTGGTCGTGGTGCAGCAGCACCCCTTCCAGGGTCTGTTCCCGCGCCGGGCTCACCAGGACGTAGAGCGTGGCGCCCGGGGTCGTGGGCCGGTAGAGCGCCTCGACGGGGATGCGGCGTTCCCTGAAGTGGAACTCCACCGGCGCCTCCCAGGGGAACTCGGTCATCACCCGGTCGGCGGGCTTGAGGGCGCCCCGGAAGTACTCGGCCGTCCAGGCCGCCTCCGGAAAGCGTTCGATGCGGTCCTGGATGCCCCGCATGCCGGTCCATGACAAGCCGGCGAGCACCACGAGGGCGGTGACGCTGGTGCGCACGCGTTTGCTGAGCGTGGTCAGCAGGGTCTCCTGCACCAGCTTCAGCAGGTAGAACAGGGCGATGGCCGAGCTGAGGTGCAGCACGAACAGGGTGTAGATCCAGACCCGCGGCGGGGCCACCAGCCGCTGGGCGATCACGATGGGGATGGCACCCAGCGCGGTGGCGACCAGCAGCAGCCGGAACTTGGAGCTGATGTACGCCGCATAGACCACAGCGGCCAGGCCCAGCAAACTGATCCAGGTGGCGGCCGTGTCGTTGAGATAGGCGTAGAGGTCGAAGGTGCGGTCCTGGTGGGTGGCGGAGAACACCTCCCAGCTGTTGTCGCCCATGGTGGGATGGTGGAAGAGCTGGCCCAGGCCGTGCACCACGATCACCGGCATGTAGAGCGCGCCGGTGAGCACCAGGAACAGCCCGAAGGACAGGGCCAGCCGCTGTGTCCGTTTGGCGAGGGTGCTGTCGTAGGCGGTCATCAGGTGGAGCAGCAGCCACAGGTAGCAGGCCGCGGCGATGTAGAGCATGGTGGTCACCGTCCACATGCCGAGCGCATTGATCACCGCCAGGGCGATGGCACTGCCGAGGGCGTTGGTCTTGGCGAAGTGTCGGCCGGCCAGCCAGCCCAGCAGCAGCAGGCACCAGGTGAGGCTGTAGCCGCGGCCCAGGGCACTGTACTCGATCAGCGCGCCGCTGGAGGCCACGAAGGCGAGCATCAGCAGGGCGATGTAGCGGTTGAAATGCGCGCGGGCGAAGAGGTAGGCCAGCGGCATGGCCAGGATGCCCGCCAGGAGCGCCGGAAGCCGCAGGCTCCACAGGTGCACGCCGAAGAGCGCCGTGCTCAGCTTCACCAGCAGGGTGTGCAGGATCTGGTTGTTGGGGTAGCTGTAGTCGGAGATGATCACCGGCAGCGGTCGCACGGCGTAGTACACGTAGGTGAAGGCCTCGTCATAGATGATCGGTGCCTGCATCTGCACGATGCGGAGCACGGCCCCGGCGGCGATGAGCCCGGCCACGAAGAGCTTGTGCGTGCGGGAGGTGCGCTTGTTCAGCTTGACGAGCGCGCGCCGCAGGTCGGTCCACAGGGTGCCGCGCTGCGTCTCACCACGCGGGAGCGAGCGGGCCAGCAGCCTGCCTCCGGCCACCAGCAGGCCCGCCGCGGCACCCGCTGCGGCGGCCAGCATCCGCAGGTTGCCCCGCACCCGGTCGTGGAACCCTGGCGTGTAGGTCTCCACGTCGCCATCAGGCGCCAACCCGTCCACATACCCCTTCACCGGGGCGAAGCCCAGCCGGGACAGCCACCAGGCCAGGGTGGCCAGCAGCAGAAGGAGAAGAGCGGTGAGGATGACCATGCGCTGCGGACGGGGCACGGCCAAAAGTAGCCGACGGCGCGTGGCCGGGTGGCCCACCGCCCATCCCGTGGGACACGCCGCTGGTCACAAAAAGGTACTTTGTCTTGCATAGTACCAACCCAAGCACATATGTTTGCATCGTCAAGTACCAGACACAGCCCAGATGAACGTTGAGAACACCAAGGCGCAGATGCGGAAAGGCGTGCTGGAGTACTGCATCCTGTCGGTGCTGTCGCAGGAGGAGCTGTATCCTCCGGACATCATCACCAAGCTGAAGGACGCGAAGCTGATCGTGGTGGAGGGCACCCTCTACCCCCTGCTCACGCGCCTGAAGGATGCCGGATTCCTGACCTACCGCTGGGAGGAGAGCCGCAGCGGCCCTCCGCGCAAGTACTACAAGCTGACCCCCGTGGGCCAGAAGTTCCTGAACGAACTGGATGAGACCTGGGACGACCTGGCCCAGGCCGTGAAAAAGATGACCCGACGCAACGCACGATGAAAAAGACCCTCACAGCCAACATCAGCGGTACGGTGTTCCATATCGAGGAGGACGCCTACGACAAGCTGCACCGCTACCTCGGCACCATCCGCGCGCGCTTCAGCGGCAGCGAGGGCCGGGACGAGATCATGGCCGACATCGAGGCCCGCATTGCCGAGCTGTTCCAGGAGCGGCTGCAGGGCCGCCAGGTGGTGGGCATCGCCGACGTGGACCATGTGATCACCGTCATGGGTCAGCCGGAGGACTATGCGGACGGTGCGGAAAGCGCGGGGTCCGCCCCCCCGCCGGCCGATGGGCGCCGGCGCCTGTTCCGCGACCCGGAGGACAGCTGGGTGGGCGGCGTGTTCGGTGGTCTGGCCGCCTACATCGGCACCGACCCCTTGTGGATGCGCATCGCCTTCATCCTGCTGATCATCTTCGGCGTGGGCTCGCCCATCCTCATCTACATCATCCTGTGGATCCTCATCCCGCAGGCCTCCACCGCGGCCGAGCGGCTGATGATGCAAGGCGAGCCGGTGACCGTGGACAACCTGAAGCGCAGCTTCGAGGAAGGCGCAGAGCGCGTGAAGCAGGGTGCTGAGCGCGTGGCCCGCGAAGCCGATGAGCTGGGACGTCGCTGGAGCAACGGACCGGCCCGCACCTACGGCCGCCAGGCCAGGCAGGGCGTGGGCGAGTTCGCTCGCGGCGCGGCCAACGTGGCCGCCAAGATCGTCGGCGTGTTCACCCTGGTGCTCGGCGCCATCCTCACCCTGGCCCTGGTGGGCGCGCTGGTCGGTGGCGGCACCATCACGCTCGACCACTTCAGCGGCCTGGAAGGCACCGGCCTCTTCGACCTCAGCGCGGTGGTGTTCGACAGTGCGGCCCATGCCTTCTGGGGCGTGCTGTGCGCCGTGCTCCTGCTGCTGATCCCGGCCATCGGCCTTTTCATCGGCGGCCTGCGCCTGCTCACCGGCCTGCGTGCGCCGCAATGGCTGGGATGGACCTTGAGCACCGCCTGGTTCGTGGCCCTGATGGTGGTGCTGGTGGTGGGCCTGCGCCTGGGCAACGACTTCAAGCGCGAGCAGAAGCTGCGCGAAGAGGTGGCCATCGCGCAACCCGACGGACAGACCCTCTTCCTGGGCGTGCACGACGTGCGCGGGCTGGGCAAGGACTGGCGCGTGGCCTATGACGATGGCCGCGTGGACTGGGACATGGAGGGCCTGATGACCACCACCGACAGCATCCACGGGGCCTGGGCCACGCTGGACGTGGTGCCGAGCCCGGACAGCCTGTTCCACCTGGTGGTGGAGCGCCGCGCGAACGGCCGCACCGAGAAAATGGCCCTGGCCCGCGCGAGCCACACCGGCTTCACCCGCGACCAGAGCGACTCCCTGCTCCTGCTCTCCCCCTGGGTGGACATGCCCCGGGAGGACAAACTGCGGGCCCAGCGCGTGCGCTTCGAGGTGCAGGTGCCCGTGGGGCGTGCCGTCCACTTCAACAGCGGCATCGGCTTCATGCTGGACGATGTGGACAATGTGACCAACACCTGGGATGACGAGATGGTGGGCCGCACCTGGACCATGACCTCCGGCGGACTGAGCAGCAGTGTGACGCCGGAGCAGGTGCCCGATGACCTGCCCTCCCCGGCCGCACCGGCCACGCCTGCTCCCGCCGCCACGCCGGAGCCTGCCGAGGCCCCGAACGCGACCAGCGCCCTGCGCACCTACAGTGCGCCCGACCTGCTCACGGCGGTCTTCCGCCGCACCTGAACCCCGATCACCGGCGGCAACGAGGGGAAGCCATCCGGCCGGGGACCGCCCCGTTCTCCAAGTGAGGACGGGGCGGACCTTTTCACGGGCGATACGGTGCGGGTGCAGGGGCCGGTCTACCTTGCGTCCGCGATGGTGCGCTGGCGCAACTGGCTCTTCTACGTGCTCACCATCGGCGCCTGCGTGGCGCTCATGTACGGCATCGTGGGCGCCGGTGGCGGGCTCGAGGTCGGTAGCGCGATGGGCGGCGACCCTCAGGAGGCGAAAGGTCACTGGCAGCAGTTCAAGGACACCTACCACCACAACCTCACGCACCCGCTCGCCATCCTGCTGCTGCAGATCCTCTGCATCATCGTCACGGCCCGGGTCTTCGGCTTCCTCTGCCAGAAGGTGGGCCTGCCCACGGTGATCGGCGAGATCGCCGCCGGCATCTTCCTGGGGCCCTCCTTCCTGGGCCAGCAGTTCCCGGCCTACTCGGAGTTCCTGTTCCCCGCGGCCTCGCTGGGCAACCTGCAGTTCCTCAGCCAGATCGGCCTCATCCTGTTCATGTTCGTCATCGGCATGGAGCTCAACCTCACGGTGATGAAGGACCGCGTGCAGGACGCCGTGGTGGTGAGCCATGCCGGCATCGTGTTCCCCTACACCCTCGGTGTGGGCCTCTCCTATTTCCTCTACGGACCCTTTGCCCCCAAGGGCGTCCATTTCCTGTCGTTCGCGCTCTTCATGGGCATCGCCATGAGCATCGCCGCCTTCCCGGTGATGGCGCGCATCGTCCAGGAGCGCGGCCTGCACCGCACGGCCTTCGGCAGCACCGTGATCACGTTCGCCGCCGCCGACGACATCACGGCATGGTGCCTGCTGGCCGTGGTGATCGCCGTGGTGAAGGCGGGCAGCATCGTCAGCAGCCTGTACACCGTGCTGATGGTCCTGGCCTACATGCTGCTGATGCTGCGCGTGGTGCGGCCCTTCCTCAACCGCCTGGGCGAGGTGTACGCCGACCGGGAGAGCCTCAGCAAACCCATCGTGGCCGTCTTCATCCTGGTGCTGCTGCTCTCGGCCTACGCCACGGAGGTCATCGGTGTACACGCCCTCTACGGGGCCTTCGTCGCCGGCGTGATCATGCCGTCCGACCAGCGCTTCCGGAGCCTCTTCATCGGCAAGGTGGAGGACCTGGCCGTGGTGCTCCTGCTGCCGCTCTTCTTCGTGTTCACCGGTCTGCGCACGGAGATCGGCCTGCTGAACAACCTGGGCCTGTGGAAATGGTGCGCCGTCATCATTGTCGTGGCCGTGGTGGGCAAGTTCACCGGAAGCGCGGTGGCGGCGCGCATCGTGGGGCTGCCGCTGAAGGAGAGCCTGATGGTGGGCGCGCTGATGAACACCCGGGGACTGATGGAGCTGGTGGTGCTGAACATCGGTTACGAGCTCGGGGTGATGAGCCCGGAGATCTTCACCATGATGGTGATCATGGCCCTGGTCACCACGATGATGACCGGCCCTGCGCTGACGCTGATCGAGCGCCTCCTCCCCACCGCCGAGCGCCCCGCGCGGGTGGTGGCCGAGGAGGCCAGGCGGTTCCGCATCCTGGTGCCCTTCGGCGACCCGGGCCGCGGCCGCAACATGGTGCGGGTGGCCCACGCCTTCCTGAAACGCAACAACAACGCGGGCCTCGTGGCCCTGCATCTCACCCCCAGCGGTGACGTCTACTCCTTCGACCTGGGCGAGCGCGAGCGCGAGATCTTCAAACCCATCCTGAAGGAGAAGCGGCAGCAAGGCATGGCCCTGGAGACGCTCTTCAAGCCGAGCACCGACATCGAGAAGGAGCTGATCACCATCGCCAACACGGGCACGTTCGACCTGGCCATCGTCGGCATCGGCCGCAGCATCTACGAGGGCACCTTCCTGGGCCGCCTGGTGGGGCTCACCAGCCGCATCATCGACCCGGAGCGCCTGCTGGACACCCTCACGGGCAAGGAGGGGCTCTTCGAAACGGCCGAGCTGGACGACCGGGTGCGACGCATCGTGCGCGAGGTGCGCATCCCGCTGGGCATCTACGTGGACAAGGACCTGCAACGCATCGAGCGCGTGGTGGTGCCCCTCTTCGGGCTGGCGGACAGTGCGCTGCTCACCTACGCGCAGAAGCTGCAGGTGAACAGCGGCGCGCACATCACCCTGCTCGACCTGGCGGATGTGTTCACCCAGAACCCCGAGCTGCGCGCCCTGGTGGACGGTATGCAGCGCGCGGCCCACGGCTCGGTGGAGCTGTCCACCACCGCGATCGACGGCGGCGGGCCGCTCATCGGGCAGGACCTGATGCTGATCGGCCTCGACAGCTGGAAGCGGGCCGTGGAGAAACAGGCGCCCTGGCTGGCGCAGGCCCCCAGCATGCTGATCCTTCGTCCCTGAGGGGAGCCGCACGATCACCGATCTTCGTCCCGCCGAGGGCATCCATGCCCGAGCCCCCTTCCCATGAGCAAAGCCGCCAAGATCCGCGCGTTCGACCCCAACAGCCCCGGCGACGCCAACGCCCAGATGTACGGGCTGCCGTTCACCTGCGAGGAAGCGGACATCGTGCTGGTGCCCGTGCCCTGGGAGGTGACCACCAGCTACGGCGGTGGCACGGCCCACGGCCCGCAGGCCATCTACGACGCCAGCTTCCAGGTGGACCTCTTCCACCCCGAATTCCCCGACCTGTGGAAGCGCGGCGTGGCCATGGACGAGATGCCCAAGGCGCTGCTGCAGCAGAGCAAGGCGCTGAAGAAGGAGGCGCACAAGGTAATCACCATGCTCACCGAAGGCGGGTCGAAGAAGGACCTCGCCCAGGCCAAGAAGGCGCTGGAGCTGGTGAACGCCGAATGCGCCGTGATGAACGAATGGGTGGAGGCCCGCACGGGTGAATGGCTCGACGCCGGCAAGCTCGTGGGCCTCGTGGGCGGCGACCACAGCACACCGCTGGGCTTCCACCGCGCCCTGGCCCGCCGCCACAAGCGCTATGGCATCCTGCACATCGACGCGCACATGGACCTGCGGAACGCGTACGAGGGCTTCACGTTCAGCCACGCCAGCATCATGCACAACACCTTGGAGCTGCCGCAGGTGAGCACGCTGGTGCAGGTGGGCATCCGCGACTTCTGCGCCGAGGAGAACAAGGCCTTCCTGGACCAGAAGGGCCGCGTGAGGGTGGTGCGCTCGGCGGACATCCGCCGGCAGCAGTACGAGGGCATCACTTGGCGCGAGCAATGCGATGCCATCATCGCGGCGCTGCCGGAGAAGGTGCACGTGAGCTTCGACATCGACGGGCTGGACCCGGTGCTGTGCCCGCACACCGGCACGCCCGTGCCCGGTGGCCTGGCCTTCGAGGAGGCCACCTACCTGCTGAGCCGCCTGGCGGCGAGCGGCCGCACCCTCATCGGCTTCGACCTGGTGGAGGTGGCCCCCGGGCGCCACGACGAGTGGGACGCCAACGTGGGCGCGCGCCTGCTGTGGCACCTCTGCGGCGTGCTCGCCAAGTCGTAAGGCATGACCTCCACACCGCTGCCGGACCACCTGCTGTTGTTCGACGGGGTGTGCAACCTGTGCACCGGCGCCGTGCGCTTCGTGGTGCCGCGGGATCGCCGGGGCCGCATCCGCTTCGCCGCCCTGCAAGGTCCCACCGGTCGCCGTCTGCTCGCCGAACAGCAGCTGGACACCGAGGTCCTCAGCACCTTGATCTACGTGCGGCAGGGCCGCACGCACAGACGCAGCAGCGCTGCGCTCTGGCTCGCACGCGACCTGGACGGCGCCTGGCCCCTGCTCTTCGCGTTCATGGTCGTGCCCCGTGCGCTGCGCGATGCCGTGTACACCGCCGTGGCTCGCCGGCGCTACCGCTGGTTCGGCCGCACCGAGGCCTGCATGGTCCCGAGCCCCGAGCTGGCCCCGCGCTTCGTGGACTGAACGCTGTCGATCAGGGCAGCAGCTCCACCAGCACCGACGAGGGCACGGTGCCACCGATGTTGTTCAGGATGAGGTCGCGGTCGTTGGAGCTGCCGGTGTAGCGCACCACCCCGTCCAGGTTGAGGTCCTCCTTGTGGTAGCCGTTCACCGTGTTGGTGGGTACCAGGCCGCCGACCTTCTGCAGGATCGGATCGCGGTCGTTCTCGCTCCCACTGTACTTCACGTGGCCGCTCGCGTTCGCATCACCGGCATAGAGGCAGCGCACCCCGTTCACCGACTTGGTGGCGGAGGTGCCGCCGTACAACGCCGTGGCCGACACCGTCAGGTCCTTCAGCGTGGCCGTGGTGCTGAGCGCCTGCGGGGTGGCCAGCATGGCGCCGAGGTGGTTGCGGTGCCGCACGGCGATGTAGTAGTTGTCCGCCGCCACGGGGAAGGCCACATCGCTCGTACCGTCCACGTCCACCACCGTGCCGTTCCGCAGCAGCAGGGCGTGGCGCACGGTCACCAACGACCCGCTGTTCGCCTTGTTGCGCAGCTCCACACGCACCCAGTCCACCACTGACGCGTTGCCGCTCACGGCCAGCACGGCGCTGCTGGTGGTCTCGCCACCGCTGCCGTTCACCACATCGAAGCCGAGGGCGGTGTAGGGTTCGGTGAGCGGGACCTGCCCGTTGCTGCGCAGCGTGCCGCGCATCAGGCCGTTCGAGGTCACGTAGGCCCCTTCGAGCATCACCTTCAGCTTCACACGTACCGGTTGTGCCGGCACCGCACCGGGATCGTAGCCGTTGAGCACGGTGGTGGTGTTCGCGGGATCCAGCCAGTCGCGCAGGCGGTTGCTGGCCGCAGTGCCTTCGAAGCTGCTGGTGAGCTTCACCGCAGCACTGGAGGTGGTGGCCGCGTTGGTGCAGGTCTGGGCGCCGCTCACCACGTGGCCCACCAGGCGCTTGTGCTGATCGTACAGCGGCGAGCCGCTCGACCCGCTTTGAATGATCCCGCTGTCCCAGTACATCCGCCAGAAGTTGGTGCCGTTGCTGCTGTAGCTCGTCGGCGCCTGGTCGTCGAAGGCGATCTTCTTCACGTCGTAGAGCGGATGCTCGATGGTGACGGTGCGTGTGGGCGTGGTGCCGCTGCGATCCCAGCCCGCGTAGTACGGCTGGTAGCTGGCCGGTGGGGCGCTGCTCAACTGCACCAGCGCGAAGTCGTCGGTGTAATCGCTGGCCTTCAAGGTGCATCCGGTGATCGTCTGGCTCGTGGACCCGCTGCTGCCCGTGCAGCCGGTGGACTCGTAGTTGAAGTAGAAGACCCAGCCGCTGGTGTTCGGCTGGTAGCAGTGGTTGGCCAGCAGGAAGTACGGGGTCCCGTTGTTGGCGGTGTTGTTCACCAGGGTGCCGGTGCATCCGTTGCCGTCGGGGCGGAGGAACATGGCCGTGGCCCGCTTCACCGTCTGCCAGTCGCTGGCGGCCGGGCAGGCCACGTTCGTGTGGCAGGCCGCGCTCTGGTAGCCCGGATCGTAGTCCTTGGGCGTGCCGGCCGCGGTGCTGCTGAAGGGATCGTGGAAGGCATGGGTGACGCTGCCCACAATGACGGCACAGTCGGCGCGGCGTTCGGCCGGCACCTGCAGTTCCAGCACCACGGCATCACCGGGCAGCAGGGCCGTGGCGAAGGTGCCGTCGGGCAGTTCGTTGGCCTCGCCGAAGCCGCCGAGGTATTGCCTCTGTGCGGCATCGACCACGAAGAGCAAGGCGCCATCCGGCAGGTCGAAGCGTTCGAACTGCACCGCGAGCATGGCGGCACCCGGGCTCGATAGCCGGAGACGTCCGCGCAGCAGTCCGCCGGGCAGGCTGTCCCACAGGCCCTCGGTGACCAGGTCGGCCTGAAGCCAGCGCTGCGTGCCGTAGCGGAAGGCGAGTCCGGTGGGCTCCGCGTGGCGCGCCTCCTCCAGCGGACCGTTGGGTGCGAAGGTGGGCAGATCGTTCGCCCGGGCACGCTGCCCCCAGTGGTACGGCGCACCGCCTTGCGGCACCTGACCGTGGACGACCGAGGACAGGAGCGAGAGGAGCAGCAGGGATCGGCGCATGTTCGGCAGCGTTGGGGCCGCCAAGGTTCCATGCACAACGGGCTCCTGCTCCCACGATCCGACCGGAGGAGTGATCCGCCCGCCGGGATGGGAAGATGGTTCGATCAGTGGGATCGGTCGCGTGGGCGTGCGTACCTGCGCGAGGTGCTCACGGCCGTTGCTCCATTCGCACCGCCGTGGGCTGCACCCCGCCGATGGTCTGCAGGATCAGGTCCCGATCGTTGTCCGCACCGGCGTACTTCGCCACCCCGTCCAGGTTCACATCGGCCCGCAGGTAGCCCGTGCTGCTCGCCGTGGGCGGTGTGCCGCCGATGGCCACCAGCACCGCATCGCGGTCGTTGCCCGCTCCCGCGTAGCGCACCAGCCCGTCGCCGGTGGCATCGCCCGGCCACAGCATGTGCACGCCATGCGACTCCTGCTGCGCCTGCACCCCGAAGGTGGCCGTGGCCGGGTCCGTCAGGTCCACCGCTACCACGCTGTCGCTCAAGGCCAGCGGCACGCTCAACGTCACGCCCAGGTGGTTGCGGTGCCGCACGCGCAGGAAGTAGCTGCCCGCCCCCGCACTGAAGTCGATCGGGTCGTGGTTGATCGGGCTGGTGACCCGGCCGTTGCGCCGCACCAGACCGACCCGCGTGGCCAGCACCGTCGCGGTGTCGGCCGCGCTGAGCAGGTCCAGCCAGACCCAATCCACCGCAGCCTCCGGCCCGCTCTCGTCCAGCACGCTCGCGGAGGTCATCCCCGCCCCCACACCGTTCGCGGGGGTGAAGACAGGGGCCGGATAGGGCTGCGCAAGCGGGATCAGGCCCTGCACGCGCAGGCTGTCGTGCATCAGCACGGTGTTCGGGTCCCAGCACCCGCCCAGGAAGAGCCGCAGATCCAGCTTGGCGCGCGGGTCGGGGATGTTGTGGTAGCGGGCGAGCGCAAATGTTCTACTAGTGTTATATGCCGATCCTCCAACGATGAGCTTACCATCAAATTGCACTTTGGCGACCTCTGCTTGGGCATAAAGAAATGAAGGGAAGGACGTACTCGTTCCACCATTCGCGCACCACGATGTGTCGATCTCGATCGAGCCTGGAAGAGTCCGTTTGACCCCCCACACACCTGGCCATGACGGCGACCATGGCCAGAACACCGCACCTGAGGCATCCTGATCCATGCGGCCTCCGTACGGATCAAGGGCAGGGAACGCAGCCGGGCAATCCCAACCAGGATCCTGATCCGGATCCACCGTGGCCATGCCATCAAGGCCAACGACGACCACATGAGCGCCAGACCCAAGCCTGGTATACCCCAGGAATGTTCTTCCGTCCATCGATCCAAGCAATTGCGCCAGATCGATGTTTAGGCCGAGGACCATCACTTGATGGTAGATGGTATCCACGAATGCGCCTAACGGATCGCGCTCAACGACGCCGATGCGGAATACAGGGGAGCCTGGTGCACATTGCCAAGTGCGTTGGTTGAAACCCTCCAGGATGGAACCATCCGCGCGAAACCTGCACCTTCTCCCCTCATACCTCCAAGTACACGGTGCACCAACGCGATCCACATAACCGCCCGATCCAAAAGTTGGGACCACCTCCCCTTCAGATCCAAGCCTGGTCAGCCTTGATCCCAACGTGCCTGTATTACCGATCACCAAGAACTGATCGGTTGCGGATATATCCGCGTCCTTGATGATCGATATCCCAAGCGAATCCGCGAGCACCACACCGTTGGTGCCGAACGTACTATCGACCGCGCCTGTCTGGAGATATCTGCATAGTCCTTTGGACGTGATCGCCACAATGCGCTGTTGGGAATCGACGAGGATCCGAACCGGGCTCGCTGTACCACCCGCCATGACACTGACCACCCCAAAGGCCGTATTGCTGCTCCCATCCTCGTTCAAGGCGACCACCACGGTTCCGGTGGAGAAATCCCCTGCAAGGGCATAGATCCTACCATCATCGTTAAACGCGAGGTCAACCACACCCTTGTACCCCACCTGGACGAGCAATCCATCCCCCGCGAAACTGCTGTCCAAGGTCCCCGGCGGCTGGGCCGCGCAGCTCATCGCCCATCCCATCCCGATGCACAGCAACGAACGCGCGACGATGTTCATGGCGGGGGAGTTGCATTCAAATCTAGAAGACTTTGGGTTTCGTCGCAGAAAAGTTCCCGCTCATCGATCAACACACCCCGGTGGGCGGAGGAGCGGAACGGACGCCCCCCCCGCCCGCCCACACGCCTCAAGGCCTACCTTCGCGCGGAAGACCGCGACCGATGGCCCGCAAGACCGACCTGACCGAAGAGCTGACCCTGGAGGAGGTGAAGCAGGAGATCCTGCGCGACTATGAACTCTGCGTAACGAGCCGTGAGGCCAGCCTGATCGGCCGCAAGGAAGTGCTGGGCGGCAAGGCCAAGTTCGGCATCTTCGGCGATGGCAAGGAGCTGGCGCAGGTGTGCATGGCCAAGCAGTTCCGCAACGGCGACTGGCGCAGCGGCTACTACCGCGACATGACCTTCATGTTCGCCATCGGCGAGCTCACCGTGCAGCAGTGGTTCGCCCAGCTCTACGCCCACGCCGATGTGAACGCGGACCCCAGCAGCGCCGGCCGCAGCATGAACGGCCACTTCGCCACGCGCAGCCTCGACGACCACGGCGCGTGGAAGGACCTGATGGCGCAGCCCAACTCATCGCCCGACATCTCCCCCACCGCCGGACAGATGCCGCGCCTGCTGGGCCTGGCGCAGGCCAGCAAGGTGTTCCGCCACGACCCCGCCTTGCACGCCCTCACCCACCTCACCGACCAGGGCAACGAGGTGGCCTTCGGCACCATTGGCGACGCCAGCACCAGCGAGGGCCACTTCTGGGAGACGATGAACGCCGCCTGCGTGCTGCAGGTCCCCCTGGCCATGAGCGTGTGGGACGATGGCTGGGGCATCAGCGTCAGCAAGGCGCACCAGACCACCAAGGGCAGCATCAGCAGGGCCCTGACCGGGTTCGAGAAGGAGGAGGACGGCAACGGCCTGCGCATCTACCGCACCAAGGGCTGGGACTATGCCCACCTGAACAGGACCTACGAGAAGGCCATCGCGCTGTGCCGCTCGGAGCACGTGCCCTGCCTGATCCACGTGGAGGAGGTGACGCAGCCGCAGGGTCACAGCACCAGCGGCAGCCACGAGCGCTACAAGAGCGGCGTGAGCGACTGGATCCGCGACAAGGACGGCACGCCGCTGCAGGAGGTGCCGCTGCTCGATTGGTAC
This sequence comes from Flavobacteriales bacterium, assembly GCA_016715895.1. NCBI lineage: Bacteria > Pseudomonadati > Bacteroidota > Flavobacteriia > Flavobacteriales > Flavobacteriales bacterium. The sequence continues at coordinate 1,173,754 of JADJXH010000003.1, forward strand.
AAGGTGTACGACTGCAACGTGAAGTTCCGCGAGTGGATCCTGGGCTTCCGCCCCGGCGGCGAGGTGCTGGCCACTGCGGATGAGCTGGACGCCATCGAGGTGCGCGCCAAGGCCGAGGCCCGCGCGGCGCAGAAGGCGGCGTGGAAGGCCTTCCAGGAGGAGATCCTGGCCGAGCGCGATGCCGTGCTGCCGCTGATCGAAGCCGTGGACCCCGCCCTGGCCCAGGGCCTGCGCAGCGAGATGAACCCCGGCCGCAAGGAAGTGCTCAGCGCCGCCCGCCGCGCCCTGCTGGTCGGGCAGGCATCCCTGCCTGAACACGACCAGCTCCGCCGCTGGGTGGACCGCGCCCTCGACGACAACGCAGCGCGCTACGGCAGCCACCTCTACCAGGAGGGCGCCGGCAGCTGCCTGAACGTGGCGGAGGTGCCCGCGACGTTCGCACCCGACGCGCCGGAGGTGGACGGCCGCGTCATCATCCGGGACAACTTCGCCGCGCTCTTCGAGCGTGAACCGCGCCTGCTCACCTTCGGGGAGGACACCGGCAAGATCGGCGACGTCAACCAGGGCATGGAGGGCATGCAGGCGCGCTTCGGCGAGCAGCGCGTGGCGGACACCGGCATCCGCGAAGCCACCATCCTGGGCCAGGGCATCGGCATGGCGCTGCGCGGGCTGCGCCCCGTGGCGGAGATCCAGTACCTGGACTACCTGCTCTACTGCCTGCAGGGCATGAGCGACGACCTGGCCACGGTGCACTGGCGCACCAAGGGCGGCCAGAAGTGCCCGCTGATCATCCGCACGCGCGGCCACCGGCTGGAGGGCGTGTGGCACAGCGGCAGTCCCATGGGCATGATCCTGCACAGCGTGCGCGGCATCGTGGTGTGCACCCCGCGCACCATGCAGCAGGCCGCCGGTATGTATAACACGCTGCTGCAGGCCGACGACCCCGCGCTGGTGATCGAGTGCCTCAACGGCTACCGCAGCAAGGAGCGGATGCCCGCCAACCTCGGCGCCTTCACCGTGCCCATCGGCATCGCCGAGGTGGTGCGCGAAGGCCGCGATCTCACCCTGCTGAGCTACGGCAGCACCTTCACCCTGTGCGCCAAGGCCTGCGACACGCTCGCGGAGCTGGGCATCCACGTGGAGCTCATCGATGCGCGCACCCTGCTCCCTTTCGACCGTACGGGGCTGTGCGTGGAGAGCCTGCGCAAGACCAACCGCCTGTTGGTGGTGGACGAGGACGTGCCCGGCGGCGCCAGCGCCACCCTGCTGCGCGAGGTCCTGGAGGTGCAGGGCGGCTACCGCTGGCTCGATGCCGCACCCGCCACGCTCACCGCCAAGGCCCACCGCCCCGCCTACGGCAGCGATGGCGACTACTTCAGCAAGCCCAGCATCGAGGACATCGTGGAGAAGGTGGTGGGGATGGTGAGGGAGTGAAGGAAGCCGCCCCGCCGAATGAGCCCGCGTGCGATCAAGGACATTGAGGGCTTCCGGTTCTTCTTCAGCAAGGAGTAATGATGAACCGCCCCACATCCACGTGGAGCGAGGTGAAGGATCGGCCAAATGGTGGCTCACCCCGGAACCGAGGTTGGTATATTCGCTGGGCTTCAAGGTCGGTGAGCAACGGAAGATCGAACGGCTCGTCAACATCCATCAACCTGAGCTCCTCCAAGCGTGGACGCACTACTTCGGCCATTAGGCCAGGCAGCGGCATGGACCCGATCGAGCGCATGATCCTGCGTGAAGGCCTACGCATCGCCGATGTGCATCCGTACAAGAAGCTCGACCTGCTCGCCATCGTCCTCAACAGCGGGGATGTGCTGCAGGCACGGCTCTCCGACCTCGGGACGCTGCACAAGGCCACCGAGACCCAGTTGCGCCAATGGCGCCTCATCGGCGGGGGCATCGGTATCCATTGGGAGGCCTTGGATGAGGACCTCAGCCTGCGGGGGTTCATCCGCGACAGTGCCCAACAGGAGGCCCTGCGGCGACTTTCGGTCCAGCACCGACCGCGCTCGAAGAGGACCACTGCATGAACACGCTCAACTTCAAACCCCACCGCCCCGCATCCGGCAGCGATGGCGACCACACCCGCAAGCCCAGCCTCGAGGACATCGTGGAGAAGGTGGTGGGGATGGTGAGGGAGTGAGCCAATCACTGACGATGAACGCTCGTTTTAATGCAACTGAACATATCGGATTGTATGAAGTCGGCCTGATTTTTCTCCGTGACATAGGTTGGATATATCGCCAACAGCCATCAGCAGATGTAGGTATGGACGCCCTAGTCGAGGAGGCAGTTGGCTCTAACCCAACGGGTCGCTTCTTGATGGTACAAGTGAAAAGTGGCGAAGGAAATGTTCGCGTAACGAAGAATGAGTTCGTCTACTCAATGAGTGGTGTACACTATGAATACTATCTACAAGTGGAGATGCCAGTTATTCTTGTTCTTTACTCACCCAGCAAAAAAATCGCCTGGTGGAACGTGGTCAACCGGACTACCGTGGTTCGAGCTGGTGCAGGATGGAAGCTCCGAATCAATAAGTTGCGCCAACTCAATTCAACATCACTTGATGAGCTAACAACCATCCTTGAAGAGTTTGCTACAGGGAGACGAACTGCTCGAACTACAGATTATCCAGAGCGTAGCGTTGAAGAGCTTTCGGCTGATGCTGGTCAGATTGGAGAGTGTACTGAGCCCCTCAGTGAGATTGTCAATGCTCAAAGAGAGTTCAGTCAATCGATTAGAATAATCACAAGTAATTTTGCGCTTTATAACAATAGAAGACTTAATATTAATTCGCCCGAGATTCGAAATGCTCTTTCCAAAACGAATAGACAGCTGCTCAAATTCGCCAATCGAATTACAAAGAACTCCAGAAACTTTTCTACCCACTTCACAAAGTCGGTTTCAGCAGTCGAGGTCATAATATTACTCTTCGGAGATAGGCCTGAAATATGGACACAATATCCCATCCTTCTTCCAGCAATGAAGAGGCTAAGGGATTCGCTCGACAAGTCTATACCTGAGGCTGAGGGTCTTTTGCACGCTTTGGAAGCCCTTGATACAAAGTTTAACCAATTGCTCACCGGAAGATTACGGTCGATTGCTGCAATCGACGCCCTAATTTCTGACCTTCGTGACTCAAGATCACTCATCATGAAGTCGGTGCTCTTGGTAGAGTCTAAACTTATAGTGCCTACTGGGTATTTGCCTCATGACCCTGAGGTTTAACCCCCCTCTGGTGCGAGCGTCCTCGCTCGTACCAAGTGCCGCATGAGTGGCACGAGCGTGGACGCTCGCGCGAGTACAAGAAAGTCGATCGACTACGCCACCTCTTTCGCCCACGTTCGTCACGCGGGCGCTCTCACCGAACCAGCGCATCTATAGAAACCCACCGTGATGCGGGTGCGCGTTGCGAACACGCGCGAGTGCCACGGAGCAGACCCGCCTGGGCCGACACCAGCATGAGTGACCTTGCTCGATGCGGCTTGCCTTGCTCACGGCGGTGCCCGGCCTGCAGCCGCGACGCTGCTCCTGCTCGCCGCTCCCCAGCGGGCCTGCTACATCGTGGTTCCACGTGTTTGTGTTCTTTTACGGGCATGGCCGGGAGTTCCTGTCCCCCTCCATCCTCGATCAGGTTCCTGTGGCTCGTTGTCCTGCTGTCGGCGGTCCGCGGCGTGTCCGCGCAAGAGGCGGTCCTGAGCGGCGGTGGCGATGGGGATCAAGGGGGCGGCTCCATCGCCTTCAGCATCGGGCAGCCGGTGGTCGAACCGGTGGAGGACCCTTCGGGGACCTGCGCGCCCGGTGTTCAACAGCCCGTTCTCGACCCGTCCACCGGAGCGGCGGAGCAGGCCGGGGCCGGTGCGGTCCACCTGGCCCCGAACCCGGCGGGTGATGAAGCGCTGCTGACCCTTCCACCGGAGCGTGTCGATGGATCCACCGTCCATCTGTTCGATGCCACCGGCAGGGAGCTGCGGGTGCTTCGGATCGCGTCGACGCGCACCGTGATCGATCTGCGTGGCCTTGCCACCGGCCCGCTCGTGCTTGAGCTCCGGCAAACCGGCAGGCACGGCCACACCCTGAACCTCCTCCATCTCGAGCCACGATGAAACGAAGCCACCTCCTGCTGCTGTCCGCCCTCTCGATCGCATCCGCCATGGCCCAGGCCCCCGAACGGATGAGCTACCAGGCCGTGATCCGCGATGCGGGTCAGGCGTTGGTGGCCGGCTCCGCCGTGGGGCTGCAGCTCAGCATCCTGCAAGGCTCCGCACAGGGCCCGGCGGTGTATGTGGAAGCGCATCAGCCGGTGACCAACGCCAATGGGCTGGCCACGCTGGAGATCGGTGGCGGTGCGGTGATCTCGGGGGCGGTGAGCGCCATCGACTGGACCCAGGGGCCCTACTTCCTGAAGACCGAAGTGGACCCCGCAGGCGGCACGAACTACACGGTGACCGGCACCAGTGAGCTGCTGAGCGTGCCGTATGCGCTGCACGCGGCCAACAGCCAGCCCGGCCCCCAAGGCCCTCCGGGTCCCCAGGGGCTGCCTGGTGTCGGCGGCTGCGACCCGAACGTGCGCGACAGCCTGATCGTGTTGTACAACGCGGCGATGGCCTATGGATTCCACCAGGATGCGAACGGCACCGGCAGCTGGGTGGTCCATCCGCTCGGCAACACGAACCACTCCAACAGCTCATCCAAGCGGGCGGTGGTGGTCTTCAACACGGCCATGGCCCATGCGTTCCACCTGGACAACTCGGGGCAGGGCCACTGGGTGACGCAGCCGCTGGGCAACACCAACCACACGGCGGTGAGCTCGGACCGCGCGGTGGTCCTGTACAACAACGCGACGGCCTATGCCTTCCACGTGGATGCCTCAGGGACGGGGGTCTGGACCTCCCAGGCGCTCGGCAACTCGGGGCACAGCCACATCGGGCATGGCGGCAAGGTCGTGGTCTGGAACTTCAATACGGCCTATGCCTTTTCCGTGGACGACAACGGGAATGGCGCGTGGACGACCCAACCCATCGGAGGCACCGTACACACGGTGGCCACCACGCGCTGAACAGGCTGAACGGGGCGATGGCCCCTTGCGCGCACCCTATCGCGCGGCGGAGGACGGCACCGCCTCCACGCCCAGGCCGCTGATCCGGGCATCGCTGGGCCGCAGGTGCATCATGACCCGCCACCGGCCCTGGTCACGTGCGCTGACCAGCACCACGGCGTACTCCTCCGGGCTGAGCTGCTCCACGGCATCGATGCGGTTGGCCCCGATGTCGGCGCGCAGGCGGTTGAACACCGACAGGTGCTCGTCCATCGGGATGTCGTTCAGGAAACCGGGGCCGAAATTCACAGCGAACCAGGCCGTGAGCTCATCCTCCCCGCCGGTGGATCCGATGATGGCGGACAGCGCCTTCATCCGCTCACCGACCGGACCCTCGGGCACACCGTCCAGGACCTTCGCGGGCTCGGGCAGGGGCGGCACGTAGCTGCTGTCGAACACCATGCGGCCCAGGTCCCAGGCGATGTCCTGCATGCCGCGCTGGTTGGCATTGCTCATCAGCACGACGGTGACGCCCTCATCGGCGTACCAGAGCACGTCGGCGAACTGCACGCCGTTGCCCCCGTTGTGCGTGATGAGGCGCGTTCCTCGCGGCGTGCGGAAGATGGCCCAGCCGTATCCGTAGTGCGACCCTGCGCCCTCCCCTTCCTCCACATGCGGGGTGAACATGGCCTTGGTACTAGCCTCGGAGAGGACGGTGTGGGTGCGCAGCGCCTCCACCCAGGCCGCCATGTCGTGCGTGCTGCTGAGCAGGCCACCATTGGCGCGCAGGTGCCAGCCCGGTGCACCGTTCACGGTGGGATGATCCAGCATTGTGCCCCACCGTGTGCCGTCCTTGCGGTAGCCGATGGCCAGGGGCTCCTTCGACCAGTCCGGGATGCGGTAGCCCGTCCGCTTCAACCCGGCGGGTGCGAGCAGTTCATCGTGCAGGAACTGTTCATAGGGCTTGCCGCTGACGCGCTCCACGATGAGGCCCAGCAGGCTGTAGCCCACGTTGGAGTAGCCGTAGCCGGTCCCCGGCGTGAACTCCAGCGGTGTGGCCATGGCCAGCCGCGCGAATTCGCCGCCGTCGATGGCCTCATTGTCGTCGCCGATGGCCCCGGGGAAGCCCGCGCTGTGCGTGAGCAAGTGGTGTAACGTGATGCCCGACTTGTCGGCCGGCACCTCGGGCAGGTACGCGCTCAAGAGGTCGGTCACCTTCAATCGGCCCTGTTCCTGCAGCTTCAGGATGCAGGCCGCCGTGAACTGCTTGGTGATGGAGCCGATGGCGTGCACGGTGCCGGGCCCGTTGGGCAGTTCTCGCTCGCGATCGCGGATGCCGTAGCCTTTGTCCAACAACGCCTGCCCGTTACGCAACACCAGCACGGACCCATCGAAGCCGGCATCGTGCATCTTCAGCAGAAAGCTGTCCATGCGCGCCGTGGCGTCAGGCGCCGGAGGTGGTGGAGCGGGCGCGGGGCCTCCGCAGGTGGCGACCAGGAGCGGGATGAAGAGGAGGGTTCGCATGGGCGGCTGGTCGCGAAGCTGGACCACGTGGAACAGCGGGCGTGTTAAGGGATGCAAAAAGGGACGGGCCGTGAACGCGGGCCATGGGGCGTGCCGACTACCCACAAAGGGTGAAAATCGGACCCCGGGATCCGCACCGGGATGACAGCGATCGGACGCACCATTTACCTTGCCCGCGATGGACCAACCCGGGGCTGAGCTCTACATCCTCTCTCGGCTGCGCCATGGACTGCCCAAGGCGCGTACCTACCACAACTTCAGCCACACGCTGGACGTGTACCGGTCGGTGGTGGCCAATGCGGCGCATGCCGACGTGCAAGGCGAGGACCTCGACCTTCTACGGACGGCAGCCTTGTACCATGACTCCGGCTTTCTGGTGCAGGACCACGAGCATGAGGCGGCGGGCTGTGTGCTGGCGCGCGAAGCGCTACCTCAGTACGGGTACAGCCGCGGGCAGATCGAGCGCGTGTGCGCCATGGTGATGGCCACCAAGATCCCCCAGCAACCCCAGGACGAACTGGGCATGCTGCTCTGCGATGCGGACCTGGACTACCTCGGACGATCGGATTTCTTCCGGATCGGCACCACCCTGTTCTGGGAGCTGCGCAACTACGGGGTGTTGAGCACCGAGCGGCAGTGGAACGAACTGCAGGTGCGCTTCCTGGAGGCGCACACGTACTTCACCGAACAGAGCCGGCGTGAGCGTGAGCCGGTGAAGCAGCATCACCTGGCGGAGGTGAAACGCTGGCTGGAGGAGAACCCGTGATCAGGCCCGGGGTCGGGACCACCAGGCCCACGCATACAGCAAGGCCACCACGAACAGGGGACCGCTGATCGCGAACACCCAATCGGGACGGTCGGACGCCCACAGCGCGTAGATGCCGGCGAGGATGCTGAAGGCCAGCGCTCCGATCCACGCCCTGCGCCAGGCCACCACCACGATCAGCAGGCAGGCGATGGCCGGCAGGAGGTGCAGCAGCGCATCCCGAAGGCGCTCAACGCCATCGCCGGTCCCGGTGAAGGTATCCGCGGCGAAAAGCCCGAGAAAGCCCACGAGCAGGAAGGCGGCACCGCGGGAGACCCAACGGAGCAGGACAGCAGGAACGGGCATGACCGGCGGGAAAGGACCGCAACCTACGGGAAGAAGGACGGAAGGGCCAAGATCCCTCTCAAGGTCGGCGACAGGACCGGAGGAACGGCGCGGGGGAGGTCAGGCCACACGGGCGAACAGGCTCCTGCGATACGGCCCGTCCACCAGGACGACGAACCCACCGATGAGCACAAGGCCGAGGATGCCGGCGAGGCCGGCGATGGACCCCAGGAGCGGGTGCCCCTGGGCCGCAAAGAGCGCGTAGGAACCGGCGCTTCCATTGATGATGCCATGGAGCAACGCGCTGGTCCACACGTGTCCCGACCGCCAGCGGACGTGGTCGAAGAGAAGCGCCAGCGCCAGGCACAGCAGGACCATCATGCCGACGCCGGCCACGGGATGGCCCGGGTAATTATGGCCGATGGCGATGAGCGGGGCGTGCCACAGTCCCCAGACCACGCCGGCGAAGCCGATGCGTCGGGCCCCGGGCCAGTGCGCGATGCGTCCCCACAGGTAGCCGCGCCAGCCCAGCTCCTCGCCCAGCATGAAGGGCAGGTTCACCGTACAGGCGGCCACCACCGCACCAACCAGGGCCCCCAGGAGGATGAGACCCGGAGGGAAGCTCCGCAGCGGACCGAGCTTCTCCTCCTCCATGGGTGGAGCACCGAGCTCGGCCGCCAGGACCTTCACCTGGTCAACAAGCCCATCGCTGGTGAAGACCACACGTCCGAAGCCGGCCTCCGGAAAACGCGCGGCGAGCAGGGCCGTACCGGCCAGGATCACCGGGACGATGGCGACACCGATCAGCGCGGTCGCGAGGAAGGGCTTCACGCGGAACGGACGGAGGCCCACACCCAATGCGGACCAACCGGTCCGGTCGAACCGATGTGCGCAGAGCAGGGCCGCAAGCGCCGGTCCGAACATGGCCGCTCCGGCCACCACCGTGTATCCGGGTGCGGTCGCGCTGCGCACGCCGAACGCCATGCCCAGCGCGGCGATGGACCAGCTGATGCCGAACGCGATCGCCAGGAAGCGCAGCACCCGTGCGTCCATGCGGGCAAGGTAACGGGCGGGAGGATGCGGTGCTCACATGGCCTTGTCCCGCACCACCACGTAGTTCAGTTTCAACTGGGTGCTGCCCACGAGGGATGCGTCCAAGTGCAGGACACCGGCCTGCCGGTCGGTCCGCTCGTCCTTCTCCCCCACGTTCAGCAGGCTGTGGCAGCGCTGCACGGTGAGACGCGGTGCGCTCAGGTGTGTCACGATGCGGAAACTCTCATGCCACCATCCGATGTCCTGCAGGTTGAGCTGTCCCATCATGTACCGGATCACCGGCGCCTTCTGCGGACCGTTCCAGTAGACATTGCCGAGCGATACACTGGCCTTGCTGGGCATGTTGACGTGGATGGAGGCGATCCGCGCGGCGTGCTCCACATGGAAATTGGCCAGGGTGAAGGACTTCACCACTGTGTTGCCGGCGAAGGAGGCCTCGTCCCCGTCGGTGACGGCGGAGAGGAACAGGTCATGGTCGCAGGGTGCCCCTTCGCTCACGCAGTCGGTCATCCGCACCCCGCCGCTGTTGAGCACGGCGAACGCGTCGGTGGTGGCCGTGGCGCAATAGACCCGGCATTGCTCCAGCACGGTGCTGTTGCTCTGGCTGTTGAAGGCGGTGGCCCCGGGCCAGTCGCCGTGCCGCACCACGATGCCGCGGCCCGTCGGATTGGTGACGAACACATGCTCCAAGCGGGCCATCAGGCAGAACCGCAGGTCCACCGCAGCTTCGGTCTGGCGCACGCATTTGATGTTGCGCACCTCACTCCCCAGCGTGGCCTGCAGGTCGACCGCCTTCCGGCCGCCCATGATCACGGCGAAGTCGCGGATGATGTAACGGGAGGTGAGGCGCGCCACGGCGGCCTTGTGGTCGTCGACCGCACAGGTGAACCCGCGGGAATCGGGGCCAAGTTGAAGGGTCGCCCCGGCCCCATCGATGATCAGGAGCGGTCGAGGAGGCAGAACGATGTCGGAGGAACAGGAATACGCGGCGGCGCCGTCGAAGCGGACGAGGGTGGCGTCCTCCGGCAGGTTGGCGAAGAAGGCGGCAGTGTTCTCGGGCGGAACGGAATAGGTGACCGCCTCCACCGGGGCGGTGGTCATGACCAGGAAGACGGCGAGGAGGATGCGATGCATGATCCAAAGGTGGTGATGCGTGGGCGGGATGGCGGCGCCTCCTGAAGTATGTATGGCCATACATACTTCAGGAAGACCTCTTCGGACAGGGTGTCCGGCCGATGAACAGTGAATCGGCCAGCGCCAGGAAAGGGCTGTGGCGTTCCGGTCCAACTGTCTCGAGCGTAAGCACGGAAAGGAAGGCGTTCCGATCCAGCTGTCCCTCAGACGTCCCAGGAAGTAGCCACCGGATGGCGGGATCTTCAGGAACGACGGGACTTGGCGATACTCAACCCCGATCGGGCATCGCGCTCAGGACATATGTATGGCCATACATACGTTCCGGGCCACTTACCCCCAAGCCTACCTTCACCCCATGCGCCCCACCCTCCTCCTTGCACACGGCTTCCCGCTCGATTCCGCCCTCTGGGCCGGGGCCCGCGCGGCCTTGCAGGACGTGGCGGATGTGATCACACCGGACCTGCGCGGGTTCGGGGCGGATCACCGCGAGGTGCCGAACGTCCTGAGCATGGAGCTGCTCGCGCAGGACCTGGCCCACCTGTTGGACGAGCGCGGGGTGCATCGGGTGGTGATCGGGGGCTCGAGCATGGGTGGTTATGTCGCGTTGGCCTTCGCCGAGCGATGGCCCGATCGGGTGCAGGCCCTGGTGCTGTGTAACACACGGTCCACCGCGGACACTCCCGAAGGTCGACAGGCCAGGCTGGCCACGGCCGATGCCGCGGTAGCCAAGGGCACCTCCGTGATCGCCCGGGGGATGGCTCCCAAGCTCCTCGCAGCAGGCACGCGGCGCGATCGTCCGGACCTGGTCGCGGAGGTATTGGCCATGATGGAGCGCCAGCGCCCCGAAGCCGTCGCGGCCGCATCCTTGGGCATGGCCGCCCGTCCCGACCGCACCGCGGTGCTGTCCCGGCTGAAGGTCCCTGTGCTCATCATCACAGGCGACAGCGACGAACTGATGCCGCTGCCGACCAGTGCGGCCATGAAGGCGGCAGCCACGAACGCACGGCTCGTCGTCCTTCCGGCTGCGGGTCACCTCAGCCATCTCGAACAGCCGGAGGCCTTTCACAGCGCGGTGCGCGACCTCCTGGTCGGGCTGTCCCCATAGGCCGATGCCGCGTGGGCACTGTATGTCCCGGTGGCCTCAAGAGGCATGCTCGGCAACGAGCAGGATCCACCGTGTGCTGCATGTGGTTCCTTTGTAGCGCGATGCTCACGGCCGACCTCAGCACACCGGTGGAACTTCGGACCGAACGCCTGCTCCTCCGTCCGTTCATCTCGTCGGACGCAGCGGCGTTGCATGGCCTCCGGTCGGACGAGCGGGTGATGGGCATGATCGGTCGGCCGCGGACGCATACGAGGGCGGACGCGGAGGCCTTGATCGAGCGCACCCGGAACGACCAGCTGGAATCCAAGGCCGTCTCCTGGGCGGTCCAACTGCACGGTGAGCACGAGCTGTGCGGCACCATCGGGCTCTACCGGCCGCAATGGGAGCATCACCGCACGGAGGTGGGGTATCTGCTCCACCCGGACCATTGGGGAAGGGGGCTGATGGGTGAAGCACTACGTGCCGTGATGGAGCTGGCGTTCGAACGGTATGGATTCCACAGCCTTGAGGCCATCACCGACCCGGCGAACACGGCATCGCGACGTCTGCTGGAGAAGAACGGGTTCGTTCTGGAGGGCTTGTTCAAGGAGAACTACCACTGGAACGGCACCTTCCTGGATTCGGCCGTCTACAGCAAACTGCGCCCGGCCGGTCCCTGATCCGACGCAGCTTCCTCTCTTTCACGGACCGATGCGTACCCATCCCCCTGCGACAGCCTTCATCGGTGGCCATTGGCGACCTTCGCAGAGCGGTCGTTCATTCACGGTGATCGACCCCGGCGACGGCACCCAGGTAGGCACCTGTGCCGATTGCACCCCTGTCGATGCCGAACAGGCCATTGCATCGGCGCTGGAAGCGCTTCCGGCGTGGAGATCGAGATCGGCCCGTGAGCGCGCCGCGGTCCTCATGCGCTGGTATCAGGCCGTGATGGACGACCACCGGCAGCTGGCGGAGCGCATGACCCGGGAGAGCGGCAAACCGCTGTCCGAGGCGCTGGACGAAGTGCGCTACGGCGCCTCCATGATCCAATGGTGTGCCGAGGAGGCCCCGCGGACCTTGGGTGAGGTGATCCCATCGGACCGACCGGACCGACGGCTGCTCGTGCTTCGGGAACCCGTGGGGGTGGTGGCCGCCATCACCCCGTGGAACTTCCCCCTGAGCATGATCACCCGGAAGGTCGCCCCAGCGCTTGCGGCAGGCTGTACGGTGGTGCTCAAGCCCAGCGAGCTCACCCCCACCACCGCCCTGGCGCTGGCGCAGCTGGGCGAGCATGCCGGCCTTCCTCCCGGCACCTTGAACGTGGTGACGACGTGTGACGCGGCCGGTGTCGGCGGTGTGCTCAGCAGCGACCCACGGGTGCGGATGCTGTCCTTCACCGGGAGCACGAGGGTGGGCCGACTGCTGATGGCACGGGCGGCCACCACCGTGAAACGGGTGAGCCTGGAGCTGGGTGGGAACGCGCCCGTGCTCGTGTTCGACGACGCTGACGCGGAGCAGGCGGCCGAGGCGGTGGTCGCAAGCCGCTTCCGGAACGCAGGCCAGACCTGCGTCTGTGCCAACCGCGTCCTGGTCCAACGCGGCATCGCGGAACCGTTCATCCAGGCGCTGGTGCAGCGCGTGTCCGCCCTGCGTGTGGGCCATGGACTGGAGCCCGGGACCCAGGTGGGCCCGCTGATCGACGATCGCGCCATGGCGAAGGTGCTCGGGATGCTGAAGGACGCCGTGGCGCAGGGGGCGCGGCCGCTCACCGGAGGCACCCGGGACCCGAGGGGCGGACACTACCTCACGCCCACCGTGCTTGTGGATGCGACCCCGGCCATGGCCTGCATGCGGGAGGAGATCTTCGGCCCGGTGCTGCCCGTGATGCGGTTCGACCATGAACCGGAGGCCCTGGCCGTGGCCAACAGCACCACGTACGGCCTGGCGGCCTACCTCTTCACGAACGACCTGGCGCGAAGCTGGCGCGTCAGCGAAGCCTTGGAGGCGGGCATGGTCGGTGTCAACACCGCCCTCATCAGCACCGCCGTGGCACCCTTCGGCGGGGTGAAGGAGAGCGGCCTCGGACGTGAAGGCGGGCCCCACGCCCTCGAGGCGTTCCTCGAACGGAAGTACATTGCGGTGGCCGTTCCGGGTCAGAACTGATCGAACTTTCCACGGCCACCGATGTCCAACCTCCGAATCCCAACGAACATGATCCGCAACCTCATCATCCCCATCGCCGCGCTGGCGCTCACCGCGGCTTCGTTGCATGCCCAGGAGCGCACCGCCACGCGGCAGCGCACGCCGGAGGATGCCGCCACACGGGCCGCACGTCGCACCGAGCACATGCGCAGCACGCTGCAGTTGACCGAGGATCAGGTGGCCCGCGTCCAGGCCATCAACCTCAAGCACGCCGAGGCCGTGGAAGCCGCCCGTGAGGCCGACAAGGCCAAGCGCGATCAGGAGCGGCAGGAACTGAAGGCCTCCTACGACGCCGAGCTGAAGGCCGTGCTGACCCCCGAACAGTACGAGCGCCTGCTCGAACAGCGGCGCAAGCAGACCGAGAAGCGGGAGCCCCCCCCCGCACAACAGCGGCCGGCCCATCAGGAGTGACCCACACCAGCTTGGTCCCGGCGGGGCGCCCACGGGCGCCCCGCATCTTTTCACGCCGACTTGCGTAGAGGGGCGCGCATCGAACAAGGTCGGGCCCTGCGGTTGTTACCTTAGCGCCCGCGAAAACCAGAACAGTTGATCCCACCGAGCACCGGCACGACATGAGCGAGACAGCGAAGATCATCCTGGGGGACAAGACCTACGAACTGCCGGTGGTGGTCGGTTCCGAAGGCGAGAAGGCCATCGATATCAGCAAGCTCCGCGAAGAGAGCGGCTACATCACCCTCGACCTCGGCTACAAGAACACCGGGGCCACCACCAGCGCCATCACCTTTCTGGACGGCGAGGAGGGCATCCTGCACTATCGCGGGTATCCCATCGAGCAACTGGCCGAAAAGAGCAGTTTCCTCGAGGTGGCCTACCTGCTCCTTAATGGTGACCTGCCCACCAAGCGGCAGATGGAGGAGTTCGAGGGCAACATCAGGTACCACTCGCTGGTGCATGAGGACATGAAGCGGTTCTTCGAGTTCTTCCCGAACAACGCGCACCCCATGGGGATCCTCAGCGCGATGGTGAACTCCCTCAGCACGTTCTACCCCAAGAGCCAGGACCCGCATCGGCCGATGAAGGACCGTGAGCGCACCATCTTCCGGCTCATCGCCAAGATGCCCACACTCGCCGCGATCAGCTACAAGAACAACCTGGGCCATCCGTACATGTACCCGAGCAACAAGCTGGGCTACGTGGACAACTTCCTGTACATGATGTTCGGCCTGCCCACCGAGGAGTACAGGGTGGACCCGGTGGTGAGCAACGCCTTGAACAAGCTGCTCATCCTGCATGCGGACCACGAGCAGAACTGCAGCGCGAGCACGGTGCGCATGGTGGGCAGCAGCCAGGCCAACCTCTACAGCGCGGTCAGCGCTGGCATCGCGGCCCTGTGGGGCCCCCTCCATGGCGGGGCCAACCAGGAGGTGATCGAGATGCTGGAGACCATCCGCAACGACGGCGGCGACATCCAGAAATGGGTGAACAAGGCCAAGGACAAGAACGACCCCTTCCGGCTCTTCGGGTTCGGCCACCGGGTCTACAAGAACTTCGACCCGCGGGCCCGGATCATCAAGAAGGCCTGCGACGACGTGCTCGGCAAGCTCGGCATCTCCGACCCGGTGCTCGACATCGCCAAGCAGCTGGAGGAGATCGCGCTGAAGGATGACTACTTCGTGAGCCGAAAGCTGTACCCGAACGTCGACTTCTACAGCGGCATCATCTACCGCGCCATCGGCATCCCCACCCGCATGTTCACGGTGATGTTCGCCCTGGGCCGCCTGCCGGGCTGGATCGCGCAATGGAAGGAGATGGTCGAGAACAAGGAGCCCATCGGGCGCCCCCGGCAGATCTACACCGGCGCCACCAAGCGCGAGTACGTGGCCATGAAGGACCGCACGTAGGCCCCATGCACTGACGATCCTCAGCCCCGGCCCAGTCGCCGGGGCTTTGTTTTACGGTCCACGGGTACGAACTTCAACCCATCCAAGCACCCCGACCATGACCACGGCGACCAAAGCACAGACCCACAAACACATCGGCGACCTGCACTTCGAGCATCAGGTGTGGCTGAACCGGCTCCGCTTCTACAAGGACGAGATCGGCATCTTCGAGAAGCGGCTCGAAGAGGTCGTCACCCGGAACACCACCTCCGAGGTGCTGGCCCAGGTGGAGCACTTCCAGAACCAGTACATCCGGGAGCGGGAGGTCATCGACGAACTGCGTCACGACATCAAGGAGCACGAGAACTTCCTGGAGAAGGAGAGCGTGGAGCGCCCGGTGGCCATCGAGCACCGCCTTTACAAGGACCACGCCGGGCTGCGCGACCGCATGGAGACCTTCGAGAAGCTCTACCGCGAACTGAAGGACGAGTTCCAGCACTGGCTGATGAAGTGGATGTGACCCCGCCCGGAGGCAGGCATGAACGCGAACAGGCGGCCCGCAGGCCGCCTGTTCCCTTTGGTGCGCGCGCACCGGTCTATTTGCCGAAGACGTTCTTGTCGAGGTATTTGCGAAGCTCCTTGCCCAGCTTGGCATACGACTCGGCCAGGCGGGTGCCCGTGTCGAAGTCGTATCCGCCGAACTGCGAACCCGGGACCCCCACCACCAGCATGGCACCGAGCTCTGTCCCGCTGGCCTTCTCGACCAGTTTGATGGTGGCGTTGATGCTCGCCGGCATCTTGCTCACCCCGATGTTGTAGCCCGGTTCGGTGAAGTCCGTGTTCACCACGAAGGTGTATTTCGCCTCGGCATTGTCGCGCGAGCCGCTCAATGCACCTCCATCATTGAACAGCTCCTCGAACTTCGGCTCGAAGCGGGCCACGCGGTCGGCCACCCAGCTCTTGGCGAAGTTGTCGCCCTTCCCCGCCTCCTTCTCATTGTACTCCTTCGTCTTCTTGGCCAGATAGTCAGCCTCCGTGTACTTGCCGACCATCATGTTCTCATAGGTGAAGCGCAGGTCCACGGTCTTCTCCCCCTTCAGGGCGTCGAAGGAACCTGAGCGCATCTTCATCTTCTGGGCGGCGACCGGGAGGACCAGGCCGGCCACCAGCAACAGGGCAAGGGATCGTTTCATGTGTCGTGGTTGTTTGGCGCCGCAAGATGCGAAGAACGTGCCGTTCCCCACCGGATGGACCATGGACTGACCGTTGTCATGCACCCGGCCTGTCGCACCCGGTAGGTTCGCGAACGAGATCCGTCCGTTCGATGCTCATGCAACCCGGCGCCCGTACTCTGCACGGCCTGATCGCCCTATTGCGCAGGGCACGTTCGCGTGCGGCCTACGAACGCGTGCTGCGCGCAGCGGACCTCTCCTCCGAGGAGCTTGCCGCCGCGGCCACCTGGAACGGCCGGCACTACACGAGGAACTGCCTCCTGCGCACGGAGAGCTTCGAACTGATGTTGATCTGTTTCGAACCCGGGCAGAGCACCAGCATCCACGACTATGGGGGCGAGGAGGGCTGGGTGAAGCCCGTGCAGGGCGAGCTGATCGAGGAACGCTTCAAGGTGAACCCGGATGACACGCTGGTGTGCACGGAGGAGCGGCGGATCACCGGGGATGAGGTGAGCCACCTGCCGAAGGGCGCCAGCATCCACCGCTTCACGAATCCGCTGCCCATGCGCGTGATGAGCCTGAACCTCTACGCCCGTCCGCTTCGCAGTTGGAACGTGTATGACAAGCGGAAGGGGCACGGGCGGCAACGGATCCTGAACCCGGCCGGGCGACGGTGACATGGTACCGGTCCCGGGACTACATTTCGGCGGTCAACAGCTGCCCATGCACCCGGCGATCGCCAAGCATGATGTGTCGCACATCTGCGAGCTCCTCTTCAGCTCCGCGGCCGAAGGGCTCGTGGTGGTCGACCACCAGGGGACCATGCTGCTGACGAACCCCCGCATGGAGGAGCTCTTCGGGTATGCGCCCGGCGAGCTGATCGGCCAACCCATCGAACTGCTTGTTCCGGCCGCCGGTCGCATGGCCCATGCCGCCCACCGGGAGCAGTACATCGCCCATCCCACCAAGCGCCCCATGGGCATCGGGCTCGACCTGCAGGGCCAGCGCAAGGACGGGTCCACCTTCGCCGTGGAGGTGAGCCTCAACCACTTCGAGCTCCATGGCGAACGCTTCATCATGGGGCTGTTGACGGACATCACCAAGCGGCGCGCCGCGGAGACCGAGCTTCAGCGGGTGAACGCGGAACTGGAGCAACGGGTGGAACAGCGCACGGCGGAGGTCAAGGCCGCTGAACACAACCTGCGCGAGGCCCTGGAGAAAGAGAAGGAGCTCAACGCCTTGAAATCCCGCTTCGTGAGCATGGCCAGCCATGAGTTCCGCACCCCGCTCAGCACCATCCTGAGCTCGGTGGACCTCATAGGCCGCTACAACGACGGCCCCCACAAGGCGAACGTCGAGCGCCATGTGGTCAAGGTCCGCAGCAAGGTGCGCGAGTTGACCGCGATGCTCAACGACCTGTTGAGCCTGGAGAAGCTCGAACAGGGACAGGTCCAGTGCATCCCGGAGGATCTCGACCTGGTGGACCTGTGCATTGAACTGCTGGAGGAACTGCGCGATCTGGCCAAGCCGGGACAGGAGATCCGCTTCGACCATCATGGTGCGGAGCGACGCCTGTACCAGGACCCTCGGATGCTGGCCAATGTGCTGCGCAACCTGCTCACCAACGCGATGAAGTACTCCCCGGAGGACAGGCCGATCGTCCTGCGGACCTCGATCGAAGGGGACCAGGCCGTCGTGCAGGTGATCGATCAGGGCATCGGCATCCCGGCCGAGGACCAGCCGCACCTGTTCCAGCGGTTCTTCCGCGCCGGCAATGCGGTCACCATCCAAGGCACCGGGCTCGGCCTGAACATCGTGCGTCGTTACGTGGACCTCATGGGTGGCACCATCGGCTTCGAGAGCCGCCTGAACGAGGGCACCACCTTCACCATCCATATGCCCACCCGGGTCAGCCCATGAAGACCATCCTGTTGATCGAGGACGATGCCGACGTGCGGGAGAACACCGCAGAGATCCTGGAACTGGCCCACTACCGCGTGCTGAAGGCCGAGAACGGTCGGCGCGGGGTGGAAATGGCCCGGAAGGAACACCCCGACCTCGTGCTGTGCGACATCATGATGCCGGAGCTCGACGGCTACGGTGTGCTCCATCTGCTGGGCCGCGATCCGGCCACCGCCGAGGTGCCGTTCATCTTCCTCACGGCCAAGGCCGAGCGGTCGGAAGTGCGCAAGGGCATGGAGCTCGGCGCGGATGACTACCTCACCAAGCCCTTCGACGAGAGCGAGCTCCTCAATGCCATCGAAGGCCGGCTGAAGCGCAGCGACCTGTTCCGCAAGGGCTTCGACCACAGCCTCGAAGGCCTCGACCGGTTCATGGACCAGGCCCGGGGGGTCGACGCCCTGAAGGACATCAGCCGCGACCGCAAACTGCGGTCGGTGCCCCGCAAGGAAGTGCTCTTCTACGAGGGTGATGAGCTCCGCGCCGTGCACTTCGTGCACAAGGGCAAGCTGCGCACCTTCCGCATGAACAAGGACGGCAAGGAACTGGTGACCGGCCTGTACGGGCCCGGTGACTTCATCGGGTACATGGGCGTGCTCGAGGGGGGACGCACGGCGGAGACCGCGGAAGCACTGGAGGACTCCGAAGTGGCGGTGATCCCCCGGGAGGACCTGCTGGCCCTGCTGTACCGCGACCGGGACGTGAGCATCCGGTTCATCAGGCTGCTCACCCGGGACGTGAAGGACAAGGAGGCGCGCCTTCTGGAGATGGCCTACGCGTCGGTGCGGCAACGGGTGGCCCAGGCGCTGCTCAGGCTTCATGAGCGGTTCGGGCAGGAGAAGGATGCCGGCCTGGGCGTGCGGATCAGTCGGGAGGACCTGGCCTCGATCGTGGGGACGGCCACCGAATCGCTGATCCGCACCCTCACCGACATGAGGCACGACGGCCTGATCGAAAGCACCGGTCGCGACATCCTCCTGCGCGACATCAAGGCGCTGGAGCGCCTCGCCCACGGGTGAGGAAGGACCCTCGGCGGGAAGCCGTTACTTTGCCCTGACCATCCCCATCGCATGAACACCAAGAAACTCCTCGGTCTCCTCTGCTGGCTGCTGGCCTTCGCCATTCCGTTCCGTCCCTCCATCCTCAACACCGACGGGGTGGGCAACACGCTGGGATTGATCAGCTTCGTCGCCATGCTCGCGCTGGTCTTCATCGGCTACTGGCTGGTCGACTCCTCGGGCTCCAAGGCCACCGAAGGTCACGGTCACTGAGCTGTCCATGGCCAGGCTGCTGTTGCCCACGGACCTCAGCGACAACGCGCTGAACGCCGCCGTGTACGGCATCCGCCTGATGGGCGTCGAACAGGGCCACTTCACCCTGCTGCACACCTTCCTCGTCCCTGCCTTCGATCCGGCCGTGGACCTGTCCGTCGATATGGCCATCGTGGACGCCGCACAGGAGGGCCTGGCGCGCTTCGCGACACGCCTTCGTGACTTGGTCCATCTGGGCGGCGCCGTCCTGGACCACCGCGTGGAGCACGGCGAACTGCCGAACGTGGTGGACCGCCTGGTCCGCGAGCTCGGCATCGAGCTGGTCGTCATGGGGACCCAGGGCGCCTCAGGCCTGGAGGAAACCCTGCTGGGCACCAACGCCGCCGACGTCATCCGGCGGTCCAAAGCCCCGGTGCTCGCCGTGCCGGCCCATGCGGACTATCGGGATCCGCGGCGGATCGTGGTGGCCGATGATGGCGGCACGCTCGAACCGTCCACCGTCCACCCATTGCTCAACATCGCCCGCTGGCATCGGGCGGAGCTCACCATCGTGCGCGGGGTGCCCGAGGGCGTCGATGCCTCCACCCTGCCCCCCTCGCCGCTGGACGACCTGCTGGGCGCCGTGCCCCGTTCCATGCACTACCTCTCGGAGGACAACCTGGTGACCGCGCTGAATGATCTGGTGGACCAGCTCGAGGCCGACCTGCTCGTGCTGACGCACCGGCATCGCACGGTGTGGAGCGACCTCTTTCACCGAAGCACCACCGCCCACATGGCCATGCACACCCAGGTGCCCATGCTGGTGCTCGAACAAGACCTCCGGCCCTGATGGCCCGCCCCTCCCTGGGCGGTTCACTGCGCGTTCTGCGCTTCAAGGGGATCGGTGTGCATGTGCACTGGACCTTCCTCCTGTTGCTGGGCTATGTGGCCGTGTCCACCGCGGCGTCCGGCGGCGACCTGCGGGGGGTGTTCCTGCAACTGGCCTACGTCGGCCTGGTGTTCGTGTGCGTGGTCCTGCACGAATACGGCCACGCGCTCACGGCCCTGCACTACGGCGTGCGCACCCGCGACATCACCCTGCTGCCCATCGGCGGCGTGGCCAGCCTGGAGCGCATGCCCGAGGAGCCCATGCAGGAGTTCTGGATCACGCTCGCCGGTCCGCTCGTGAACCTGGTGATCGTGGTGCTGGCCGGTGCGCTGCAATGGTCGCTGTTCGGCGGCCTGCATCTGGCTGATCCGCGTGAAGGGGGCGCCCTGCTGCCCGGCCTGCTCTCCTTCCTCCTCACCGCCAACCTGGGGCTCTTCCTGTTCAACCTGCTTCCGGCCTTCCCCATGGACGGCGGACGCATCCTGCGGGCCCTGCTCGGTCTGCGCCTGCCACGGGTGCAGGCCACCCGCATCGCCGCGGCCATCGGACGCGCCCTGGCGGCCATCCTCGGCATCGGGGGGCTCTTCTTCGGTGAACCGATGCTCGCCCTCATCGGCGTGTTCATCTGGTTCGCCGCCGGGGCCGAGGCCCGGATGGTGATGCAGCAGGCCGCCCTGCGCGGAATCACCGTGGGCGAGGTGATGCGCACCCGCTTCTGGGCCCTCTCCGCCGAGGCCACGGTCGGCAGGGCCGTGGACGAACTGCTCGCCGGGGGCGATCAGGACCTGGTGGTGCTGCGCGATGGCACGCTCGCCGGTGTGGTGACCCGACGCCAGTTGATCGAGGCGTTGCGCGCCCGGCGTGAGGATGCGCGCCTGGAGGAGCTCCCCCCGCGTGCGGTGGAGCCGGTCTCTCCACAGCAGGGGGCTCAACAGGCCCTGGAGCAGCTCGCGCTTCAGGGGCTGCCGCTGGTGCCCGTGGTCGCGAACGGGTCCGTGGTGGGCGTGCTGGAGCCGGACAACCTCACGGAGTTCCTCATGGTGCAGGGGGCCCGAGGCCAGGCACCGCGCTGACCTCAGACCTTTTTGGGCTTCGGCCGGTAGAGGGTGAACACCCGGCTGATGTTGAACCCGAAGTGGATGTCACCGTCAAGCCAGTCGCCGGTGGTCTCCGTGATCACGCCACGCTCGAACATCGCCGTGGAGTTGGTGAAGTGCAGCTGGAACACGTGGCCCCCCGTCTCGATGTCGAAGCCGATGGACAGCGAGTTCTTGAAGCCCGGGTTCGGGTCGTCCAGGCGGTCGGCCTCCACCACGGACGCGCGCGTTTGGCCGGGGAGCACGTAGAAGTACTCCGCGTTCAGGGCCAGGCGTTTGGTGAGCTTCACGCGGCCGGCCGCACCCATGTTCAGCACATCGTGGGCCTGTTCGGCGGTGGTCACCAGGTTGCGGTGCACCAGGCCGGGCATCAGCTGCAGGCTCAGGGCCTCGCTGAACTTGCGGCCCACGATCAGCTGAAAGGCGTAGCCAAGGCGGTGCGTGAAATAGTCCTCCTGACCGGGAGCGTACCATTCGGTCTTCTCCTTCTCCAGCATGTTGGCGCTCATGCCGGCGAACACCGAAAGGGTGATGGGCATGCCGCATCCGCTCTGGCACTGGCGGAGGATCTTGTACTTGGCGTAGCCGTCCAGCGTCTTCTGATAGCTGCTGCGGCCGAAGCCGATCATCAGCCGGTCGGTGACCCCGTACTCCATGCCGATGCGCACGGTGGCCTGGTCCAGGCCGAAGAGCTCGCTGATGCCCAGGTTCAGGAAGCCGAAGCGATGGCTGATCTTGACGTCCATCACCCCGTGCGCCGTGTTCTCAAGGCTCTGCGCGTTGATCACCCGGGTGGTCTTGAAGCTCGCCGAGGTGAACTCCTTCTCGGGCTCCTCCTCGCCCAACAGGCCCAACAGGTCGTCCTGGGCATGGAGCGGTGCGAGCGTGGCGATGAAGAACAGGACGGACAGGGTTCGGCGCATGCGGGTGATGGTTGGTGGGGCTGTCGAATGAACGGCCCCGATGGCATCGGGGCCGTTCAAAGGTCGATGGGGCGGGCGGCCCGCGATCACATCTTCGTGTGGTCCACCTGGACCTTGATCACGATCTCCTTGGCGATGTTGTCGCGCACCATCCCGGGGATGGTGATGTTGTAGTCCTCGGGCTTCACGGTGAAGGAGCCCGTTGCACGGATGGCCCCCGTGGGCTCCATGCCCATGGTACCGCTGGCCTTCACGGGCTTGGTCACGCCGTGCAGGGTCAGATCACCCTCCACGGTGACCGCATGGCTGCCGGGCTTCTTCAGGTCCTCGGCGGTGATGCCGGTGATCTTGCCCTTGAAGGTGGCCTTCGGGAACTTGTCGCTCTCCACGTAGTTCTCGTTGAAGTGCTCCTGCATGAGGGCCTTCTCGAACTCGAAGCCCTTCATCAGCACGGCCATCTCGATGGCCCCCGTGGTGGCGTCGAACACGCTGGTGGCCTTGTGGTTGTGCGCCTCGATCTTCTCCATCGGCGTGTCGCTGTGGAACGAGATGTGGCCCGTACGGGTGGCATAGCGTTCCTGGGCGGTCGCGGTGAGCGTGGCGAGGAGCGCGGCGGTGTACAGCAGATGGCGGGTCATGGTCATGGGTTCGTTCGGAAGGGTTGCAAGTGTCATTCCACAATGGCGCAGCGCTGCAGGACGACGTCCAAGAGCAGGCCAGTGGAGATGCCTTTGATGCGGACGGGGGTACCGGCGGTCAGTGAGGCGGGTGCGTCGGCCTGTGCGAACTGGCAGACCACGCCGGCGAGGGGATCACCGGTCTCCAGCACCACGTCCACCAGCCCGTTCTCGGGGGCCTTCACCTCCCGCACGGTGCCGCTCACCAGGAGCACCTTTCCGTTGAAGCGCGCGTTCGCGGCGCTCTCATCGGCGGTGTAGGCCTGAAGCAGCGCTGCGGCCTCGATGGTCTCGGCGGCCTCCAGTTCGCCGGTGGGCGCGGCCGTTCTGTTGTACTCGCGCCAGGCATACCAGCCGCCGCCGACCAGGGCCAGCAGGGCGATGAGGATCACGATCCGTTTCATGGGTTCAGTTGTTGGGGGCCCCGGCGTTCACCCAGGCTTCGATCCGCCGGCGGTCACAATCCGGAAGCAACCCGGTGGGTGGCATGGGCGAGGGATCCCCCTGCACCGCCCGCGATACGAGCGCACCGGCATCCGCAGCGGCCTTGATGCCGGCGTAGCTGCCGAGGTCGGGCGTCTGGGCTCCGGCCACATGGCAGCCGGGTACCGCGCAGTTCCCTTGGATCAAGGGCTGCACCGTGCCGGAAAAGGTGACGTTCGACACGTCGCAGAGGCGGTTCGGATAGAGCTCCTCCTCCACATCGTAGTAGCAGCCCCCGAGGGAAAGGGCGAGCAGGGCGGTCAACAGGGTGCGCATCAGTTGTTGGGGGCTCCGTCCTGGATCCAGATGAGGAACTTGTCAATGTCGCACTGGGGCAGCATGGGGCCCGTGGGCGGCATCGGGATGCCTTGTGGGTCGTGCGTCACCGAGGCGGCCAGGGTGCCGTCCAGGGCCAGCGTGCTCAGCACGGCATGGGTGCCCAGGTTGAGGCCGCCCTGCGGATTGGCACCGCCATGGCAGCCACCGCACCGCTGTTGCACCAGGGGGGCGATGCTCGCCGAGTAGGTGACATTCATCGTGTCGCAGACCGCGGAACAGCTGTTGTTCTGCGCACCCTGGTTGATCCATAGCTCGATCAGGGCGATCTGCTGCGCGGTGAGCCCGGGCTGACCAGGCGGCGGCATCACCTTGTCGGGGTCGGTCTCCGTGAGCGCCTCCATCATGTCGCCATCCTGAACGATGCCGCTGTTGAGCAGGGAGGCGTGGTCCGTGATCTGGATCCAGTCATTGTCGTCGGTGGCCTGGTCATGGCAGCCAGGCACGGCACAGTTGCTGATCAGGATCGGCAGGACCTGCTGCTGGAAGTAGACCACGTTCGGGTCACAATCATCACCGCCACCACCTCCGTTCCCACCATCATCGACCAGCGGAGCGATGGGCGGTTCGTGCTTGCAGCCGGGCAGCATGAGCAGTAGCAGGATGGCCGCGGCGAACAAGGCAACAGCGCCGACGGTGAGCGCCTGTTCGGTGCGGTGTTGAGGGGTTCCGGCGGCTGGTGGGGACTGCATCAGATCGCGTAGTGCTGCAAAACTAGGTCGGGGGTGTGGGCGTGGCCGCCGTTCTTCTGACGAAACGGGCGATCGGGGCGACGGAGCGGGAAAAGGCTTCCTGGACATGCGATGGTGGGCGGATGCGTTGTGGTCAGGAATTGCTGCCGGCGGCCCGCAGTTCGGCCACGGCCACGGCGATCGCGATGGCATCCAGTCCGTTGTGATACCGCGGCTGGCGATTGAGGAGCAGGATGAGCCCGGGGACCTCATCGGGCCTGCAGCGCAGCAGCCTGCGCAGGTCCTTGCGATCGAGCTGCGGACCGATGCGCGGGCCGGGGGTGATCCTGGTGGCCATGGCCTTACGGTGTCAGCTCAACGGGCGAGTACGGTGAAGGCACGCTGCACCACGAGGCCGTTCCTGTCAGCGACCCGTGCGATGTAGCGCCCGGCGGGCAGCTCGGCGATGCGCGCCGATCGCTGCGGCGATCCCCAGCTCACGCGCTGCACCATCCGGCCATCGCTCAGGAAAAGGGTAAGCTCGGCGGGGCCCGCGAAAGGACGGCCCTCCCAGGTCAGCTGGACCGGTCCGTCGGATGGATCCGGGAAGACCAGCAGTCCGCCTGGTGCAGCATCCTCCGGAACACCGATCGCACCACCGGCCCCGAGCTTGATCGCCGTGCCGTTGATCCCCACCGCCAGCGCAAGGCCATCCTTCGCATCCGCCGCTTCGAGCGCGCTGTTCACCGGCGTGCTCATGGCCTGCCAGGTGAGGCCCTCATCAGTGGAGACGTATACCAAACCGTTCTCCCCACAGAGGTACACCGCACTGTCATGAGCGCAGGCCACTGCGCCCATCTCCAGGGCGGTTCCTGTCGGGATCACCGCCCAGGAGGCCCCTGCATCCGCTGAGCGCAGCACCTCCCCGGTGGCCAGCGGGGCCAGCATCACGCTGCTGTTGATGGGTAGGCTCAACAGGTCGTTGAGGTCCTCGCCCGTGCCTGTGGGCGCGGCGGCCCAGGTCGCACCGGCGTCGGTGGTGTGGCGCATGGTGCCGTTGCGCCCCGCGATCCACACGTGGGTGGGTTGATCCGCGATCACGGCGTGCAACCGGTCCAGCGTGCCGGCGTTCTGAACCGTCCAGGTGACGCCATCATCCTCGCTGCGCACCACCTGCCCGTCCCGTCCCACGGCGGTGACCATGGCCCCCGCCGTGGCGAGCGCTTCGAACCCATCGGGCACACCGGTCGCATGGGTGGTCCAGGTGGCGCCGTCATCCGTGGAGCGGTGCACGGCCCCATCATCACCGGCGATCACGAGCGCGCCGGACGCGGTGCGCACCAGGGCGTTCACATCATCGTTGGGCACGCCGACCATCGGCATCCAGGTCGATCCACCGTCCATGGTGCGGAGCAGCGTGCCATCGACACCGCCGATGAAGGCGTGCAGGCCGTCCTCCACGAGAACGGCGGTCAGTTCAACGGAGGTACCGGTCTGGACCGCGGTCCATTGGGCGCCGGTCGGCAGGGCCAGCATCGCGGCACCGAGCAGGAGCAGTGAGGTTCGCATCGTCGTTGGGGTTGATGAGGCGAAACTGGTGGCGCCTCCATCGGGGCGCACGATCGGATCGGACGGAACAGGCGAAATGAAGGATGGAGCGGTCCGCGCGCTCACTGTCCCGACAACCAGCGCTTGAACGCCGCGCTTCGCTCACTGCTCACCACCGCATCCTGGCCATAGGCCGGATCGAGGATCACCTTCACACGGCTCTTGCTGTAGGCGAGCAGCTCTTTGATCGCCTGGATGTGTGTGATCACCTGCCGGTTGATCCGGTGGAACTTCTCGGGATCGAGCTGCTTCTCCAGGCGGTCGAGGCTCTCATCGAGCGGCAGGTCGCGTCCTTCGCGTGTACGGAGGAAGGTGTTCTTCTCCAGCGAGTGGATGTAGGCGATGTCGTCGGGGACGACCACCCGGAAGTGGTCGCCGTAGCGGATGAGAAAGCGTTTGATGAAGGCGTGCGGTACGTCCACATCCGCCCTCGCCGAAGGCGGGGCAAGGGCCGCAAGGTCGCGGACCGGGCCGAGCCGTTCGACGCGCTCGATGGCCTCGTGGAGCTCGGCGGCCTTGATGGGCTTCAGCAGATAGTCCACGGCGTTCACACGGAAGGCCTTCAGGGCGTGGGCATCGTAGGCCGTGGTGAACACCACGGGGCAGTCCACGGTGGTCCGCTCGAAGACCTTGAAGCTCTCGCCGTCGGCGAGCTGCACATCGAAGAAGGCCAGATCGGGCGCTTCGTGCGCGGCGAACCACTCCACCGCCTCATGCACGCTCTCCACCACACGGAGGACCACGGCATCGGGTCGCACCTCGGCGAGCAACCTGCGCATCCGCTGGGCGGCGGCAGGCTCATCCTCCACGATAAGGATCTTCATGTTCCGGGTCCGATCAAAGGTATCCGCACCTCGAAGGTGCCGGGCCCGTTGACCACATGCACGGGACGGTCGGTGAGGGCGGTATAGCGCTGGCGGATGCTCTCCAGACCATAGCCGGTGGAGCGATGCCCCACATCGCGTGGTCGGAGCGGATTGCGCACGATCAGCTCCCCTGCG
Source organism: Flavobacteriales bacterium (assembly GCA_016715895.1). Taxonomy (NCBI): domain Bacteria; kingdom Pseudomonadati; phylum Bacteroidota; class Flavobacteriia; order Flavobacteriales; species Flavobacteriales bacterium. The sequence continues at coordinate 1,200,789 of JADJXH010000003.1, forward strand.
GCGACCTCCACGGTCACGGGCAGCGGTTCGGCGGTCGTGGCGGCGTTGTGCTTCAAGGCGTTCTCCACCAGCAGTTGAAGGGTCAAGGGTACGATCCGGTGCCGGCGTGCCTGCTCATCCACGTTGACGAGCAAGGCGATCCGGTCGCCGAAGCGGCGTTTCTCGAGGTCGAAGTAGGTGGCCAGCAGGCGCAGCTCCTCCTCCACCGGGATCAGCTCGCGTTCGCGCACCTGCAGGATGTTGCGGAAGAAGGTGCTGAGCTGCTCCACGTGACCGACCGCTTTGTGCGGCTCCTCCTCGATGAGCTCAATGAGCGTGTTGAAACTGTTGAAGAGGAAATGAGGGTTCACCTGGCTGCGGAGGGCTTCGAGCTGGAAGCGCACGCGGTCCTTCTCCAGCCGGTCGCGCAAGCGGATCCGTTCTTCCCGCAGGCGGATGAAGGCGTAGAGCAGCATGGTGATGGCGAGGAGCCAGAGCGCCAGGGCCCAGGGGCGACGCCACCAGGGACGCTGGATGGTGAAGCTGAAGGCGGTCCAGGGATGAGCGGCGCCACCATCGGTGGATGCGGGCCGCACCTCGAAACGATAGGCGCCCGGTGTCAACCGCGCATAGGTCACCTGACGTTCGCGCGTGGTCCGGACCGCACTGTCGTACCCGACCAGCCGATGTTCGAACCGGACGGCCCGGGGATCCGCACCGGGGGGCGTGAAATACTGGAAGGTGAGCAGGTCCTGGTCGTGGGCGAGCCGCGTACCATCAACGAGGGGCAGGGGCTCCAGGCCCCATGTCCAACCCAGGATGGCAGCCTTCACGGTGCGTGAACGGTCCACCAGCTCCGGACGGATCCGAACGAGCCCCTGGTCCGTGGCAAGCCAAAGCGCACCCTCGGCATCGGAGGCCATCGCGTTCAGCTCGCCATCTACCCCCTGAAGGCCGCAGGCAGCACCCAGGTCCAGGAAGTGGTCGTCCGCCGGCTCGTACAGGAGCAGGCCTTCGTCCGTGAACACGGCCACACCGGACCGGAAGGGCGCCACACCCAGCGGTTCCCCGCGCAGCACGGGATGGTCCTGTCCCACGCACCGCACGGCGCCGTCCTTCACCTGGCACAGGCCGGTGCCCGGCCCCAAGGCCCAGATCGTCCCATCCTCGCCCCGGCAGAGGCTGTAGTAGGAACGGGGTCCGGCCCCGGATCCCGGCCCGGCGAGCGGTGTTCCGGTGGACCCTGGTCGCACCTGGATGAGACCGGACCCATCGGAGGCCACGATCGCGGAGCCGTCCTCGAGCGGCATGATGTCGTAGAGAAAGCCACCACCGGGTACCGGCAGGGTGGTGAAGCCGCCGTGCGGCGTCCACCGCGCCGCGCCGCCCAAGGTGGCCATCCACAGCGCCTCACCCGAGCGGCGAATGCGCAGGACATGATCGTTGACCAGTCCATCACGTTCGGTGAGGTGAAGGTCAGCGCCGGAGGGTGTCAGGCGATGGACCCCATCGCCCATGGTGCCCGTCCATACCTCCCCAGTCGCATCGGAGAGCAGGGTCACCACGGCCATGGAGGGCTTCAAGGCCGAGCGGCGGCTGGTGAACGCGGCCGTGTCCGCGAAGGCCACCGCATGGCTGTACACCTGCTCGCCGATGGCGAACTGCACGCGGCCGTCCGGGGAGGTCGTCAGCGCACTGATGCGCCTCAGGTCGATGCGCTCATGTATGCTGGCGACGAGCACATCCGGGTCGGAGCGATGAACCCGCTCCCTGCCCGTGCACCACCACAGGGCACCGTCGGGGCTGCGGACGAGTCCCGTCACCCGCGTCGGACCCTCCGAGGGATCGCCAGAGCGGTACCACTCCGAGCGGTCCTTGAGGTCGAGGGCGAGGAGGCCATGCCGCTCCGTGGCCAGCCAGGCGATCGATGGGTCGATCCACAGGCCGGTCACCGGGCCGAAGGCCCACGCACTGTCCAGCGCCAGCGGCCTTGCCACGCGGACATCCGAACCGATGCTGAAGACACCACCGCGGTCCGTTCCGCCCCAGAGGGTGCCTTGGGCATCCGCGAACAAGCTGAGGACGAGGTTGTCCGGCAGGCCTTCGGTCTCGGTGATGTGCGCCACCACGGAGCCGTCCGGTCCGAGGAGATCCACACCGGCGTCCGTGGCCAGCGCAACGCGGCCGTCAGGCAGAAGGACCAGCGCGTTCACGTGATCGTCAGCAAGGCCGTTCACCGTGCTCAACCAGTGGAGGGTGCCGCCCTGCAGCCTGCAGATGCCGGCCCCATAGGTACCCACCCACAGGGATCCCGAGGCATCCCGGAGCAGACCGGTCACCGGCCAGCGGCGCAGCGTCGTGTCCACGAGCAGGGTATCGTGGAACAGCCCGTGGCCATGGAGGACCACACCGTTGTTCAGCGCGACCAGCACACCGTCCTTGTCGGAGGCCAGGGCCGTGACCACGGGCATGGGGTCCGGGAGGGCCGCCTGGGTCAACTCGCCGTCGGTGCGGAAGAGGCCATCGGGGCCACCGGTCCAGAGCAATCCATCCGGAGACACAGCCAGCACTTCAGCGCGCGGCCTGCGCATGCCGTCCTGCAGCTCGAAGCTGCGCGTCAAGGGATACTGCCCCCATCCGGGGCTTGCCCACAGCAGGGCGAGGATGGGCCACAGGCACCTCATGGGGCCGCCGGCTTCGGCCGGAAGAGCAGGTCCACGGTGACGATGGCCTCCGGAGCCACCTTGCGCTGTACGACGCGAGGCACGCGGATCGCATGGTCCTCCAAAAGCACGGGAAAGGTGGAGGTCACGCGCACACCGTCCCGGCCCACGGCGATGCGGCATTCGATGATGCGCTCGCGCTCCACACCATGCAGATCAAAGGTGCCCTTCGCCCGCACGATGGTGGTGCCCGGTGTCCGCAGGTCGAGGCTTTCGATCACACGGCCCTTGAACACCGCATAGGGATGGGTCGCGGACTCCAGGTAGTTCTCGTTGAAGTGCTCCCGTTGCAGGGGGCTGTTGAATCCATCGAGATCGGCCATGGCCACTTGCACGGCGAAGGTGCGGGCCGCAGGGTCCATGATCCCCTTTGCGGAACGCATGGAGGCCTTGATGATCTCCAGTGGTGCATCGCTCACGAAGGAGACCTCCGAACGCACGACGTAAAGCAGCTCCGCGGTCTGTGCATGCAGCGGCGGGAGCGCCAGGGCCGGGAACAGCGCAAGGAGGACGTTCCGGAACATGGTGGACCGCGAACTTACGCCCGACCGCAGCGCCCTCGGTGGCCCGCTCCTATCTTCGCGCAACCGTTCGGAGAGGTGCCAGAGTGGTCGAATGGGCCTGACTCGAAATCAGGTGTGCCCTTCGGGGCACCGGGGGTTCGAATCCCTCCCTCTCCGCCAAGCCGCCCCGCGTAAGCGGGGCGTGTTCGTTCACGGCAGCGAGGCGATCGTGATCGGCAGAGCGGACGGAACGAACACACGCGGACGCGAAGCGGGCGCGGCTTGAAGCCTCCCCCCAACGGGATGCGCAGCCATCCCTCCCTCTCCGCCTGCGGGCCTTTCAGCACCCTGCGGCGAACACGGTCCGCCAGGCCGACCCGCGCAAGATCGGGGCGTGTTCGCGGATCGCTCAGCGGGCCACCTGGCCGAAGTTGATGCAAACGGACACGAAGGGAAAGCCGAAGAAGACCTCGTCACGCAACTCCTCGTTGTTCACAAAGGAGAGATCGACGGCCACACGACGGCTCACAAAGCGTAGCCCGGCGGACCACCAGGTGCGGTAGCGGCCGTCGACGTGCACCAGCCAGTTGTCCGTCACCACCCAGAGCTTGGGGATCAGCCGGCCGGCCAGAGCGAAGGAATAGGTCGGCAGCAGCTCCCAACCATCCCATTCGTGGTATCGCACACCTGCTGAGAACGTGCCGTGGAACAGCTCCATGCCAATGGTCAGAAGGCCCTGGCCTGCGAAGAGCCCCTGCCTGACGCCCTCATCGCGGTGCCGATCGAACGGGGCCGTGATCCCGTACGGTGTGTTGCTGTAAAGCCCGGCAGCGCCGAGATGCAGCTGCGGTGTGATGGACCAGCCGGTCCGGGCACCGACCACCACGCCGGGCGCGTTCCGTGAGTACGAGAGGAGCGAAACCACCTCCAAGCCCCCGAACAGCTCCAGGTGATCGACGGGCGACACGTGCACGGACTGGATGGCCAGGTAGGTGTTCCGATAGAAGTGCTCGCCGCGCCGCACGGGCAAGGCGGAGGGGGCCAGCGTATACCGGGACGCATGCCGGTCGCGGAACCAGCGCAGACCGTCCGGGTCACGCCTCCGTGCCGCCCGGCGCACCGCAGGGGCCTCCGCAGCGGATGCCGGCCGGGAAGGTGCCGGGACGGGTCCATCGATCCGCTCCATGCGCACCACACGATCCAGCGGGACCTCCACGATTCCGAAGGCTTCCGTGCGGACACGGATCGCTCCCGGACCGGGATCCATCAGTTCACCCAGGATCAGCGACCCATCGTCGAGCTCGATGCGATGAACGTAACGGGTGGTATCCGGTTGAGCGAAACACACCAGCGAGCAGGCCATCGCGAAGCCGAGCAGTCCCTGCCGCCACCAGGTGACCGGCGACCATCGGCGGTGCGCCGCATCCGGGACGACCGGCCGCGCGGCCCGGGTCATCCCGGATACGGGAACGGTCGGTGCCATCGGTTGAGGGCGGAAGTCCACATTCAAAAGTAGGTACCTTTCACCGCCTCGGACCACGGTGTCCGCAGGGGTTCCCGCACTCCGCTCATGAAGCGTCTCCGCCGCGTTCACGCCGTTCGGGCCCTCCTTGCTCTGCTGCCCCTGGCCTGCGGTTCGACGCAGCCGGCCATGGACGCGCTGAGCCCGGAGTACTATGAGCCACGCACGGTGCAGTACCGGGACGAGGTCTTCGACCCCTTGATCCGGACGGTGCAGTGCTTCAAAGGGGGCTTCGAGCTGGCCGCACCGGTGATCGAGCTGGGCAGCACGGAGTTCGTGGAGCTGCGCTTCGATGACCTGCGCACCACCACGCTCGACCTGTCCTACACGATCGAGCATTGCAATGCCGACTGGACGCCCAGCGACTTGGCCAAGGGGCAGTACATCGACGGAGCCTTCATCGATCTGGTGCGGGCACCGCGGATGAGCTTCAACACCCTGCAACCCTTCTTCCACTACAGCCTGCAGGTACCGAACCCCATGATGCGGCCGACGCGATCGGGCAACTACATCCTGAAGGTGTTCCAAAGCGACGACGAGACCGCCGTGATGGTGACCCGCCGCTTCCTGGTGGTGGAGAAGGTGATCGGCATCGATGCGCGCGTGATGGCCAGCCGGGATGTGCAGGTGCGTGACGTCGCGCAGCAGGTGGACATCACCGTGCGGACCAACGACCTGACGGTGATCGATCCCTTCGGCGACATCAAGGTGGCCGTGTTGCAGAACCTCAACTGGAACGATGTACGCACCGGATTGAAACCCCGCTTTATCCGCAACGACGAGCTCATCTACGACCACCCGCCGGAAGCTCAGTTCATGGGGGGCAACGAGTACCGCAACTTCGAGATCAAGAACCTCCGCTATCCATCCCTCCGTGTGGCGAGCGTCCGCACGGGCCAGCAGCTGATGGAGGCGGTGCTGTCCGACGATCCGTCGCGCCACATCCGGGTGTACCTCGAGCAGCCCGACGTGAACGGCCGCTTCCTCATCCGCAACGACGATGTGGACGGCGACCCCACGGGGGCCGATTATGTGAACGTGGTGTTCAGCCTGCCGATGGATGCGCCCCTGCCAGGAGGGGACGTGTACGTGGTCGGCGGATTCTGCGACCTCCTCTGCCGCAAGGAATACCGGATGCAGTACGTGCCCGACAGGAAGCGATACATGCTGGTGGCGCCGCTGAAGCAGGGCTTCTACGACTACCAGTTCGCCTGGCTTCCGCATGGCGCGCATCTGCCCGACCTCACCAGGCTGGAGGGCAGCCACTTCCAGACGGAGAACGACTACCTCGTGCTGGTGTACCTGCGGGATCACCAGCAGCGCTGCGACCGGTTGGTCGGGGCACGCTTCGTGAACAGCCGCAGGGGGTGAGCCTCAGGGCACCATGATCCGGCGGACCCCAATGCCGTCGACCTGAACAAGGATCGCACCCGTGAAAGCCGGTAACAGGACCGTCGTCCGCAGCCGGCCTGCATCCAGCAGCCTGCCGGTCACATCCAACAGGCGGTAGGCGGTCGCCTCCAAGGGCAGGCCCTGGAACCACAGGGAACGACCATCCTCGTTGAGGGATACCGTGAAGGCATCGGATGGGGAAGGCCCGGGCACGGCCGTGGCGCAGTCGGCCAGGTCGAAGAGGATCACCTGGTCGTTCCCACCGCTCGGGATGCAGATCCGGTCGTGCACGGTATCGAAGTCGATGTCGGCCGGCTGGCTCAGGCCTGGCACCATGAGGTCCTCGAACTGCGGCGACACGACGCCCCATTCGAAGCGGGAGATCCGGTTCGGGCTCCAGGACGAGATCACCACCAGCCCATGGCATTCGAGCGTGATGCCGTCAATGCTGCCCACGCCGGTGCTGACGGTGCCGGTGATGGCGGCGGTGGCGCGGTCGTAGCCTCGGACGATGGCCCCGGGCCCCCAATAGGCCACCAGCAGCGCGTCGCTCACCGGTTCGTACACGATGCCGTTCGGCGTGCCGCCCGTGCTGGCCACCCAGGTGATGAAGCTCATTGTGGACGGTTCCACCCGGAGGATCTGCTGCCCGCTGAAGTCGGTGACATAGAGGAAGTGCCCGTCCGTGGTGATCCCGTTCAGGAACCCGCCTCCCGTGTTCAGGTCGAAGACCTGCGAACCATCGCTCAACAGGTAGCCCTTCACCCGCCCTCCGCTGCAGGCATACAGGGTATCACCCAGGATCTCAAGTCCGTACGGGTCGGGGCTCACGCTGGCAAAGGGGGTGACGGTACCGGCCTGGTCCCGTTGTTTGATGGTGCCATCGCCCAGGTTGCTCACGAAATAGCGGTCACCGATGGGGTCATGTTCCACGCTCTCCGGGTCGGTGTACTGGGCGCTGAGGGACATGGAAAGGCCGAGCACGGGACCGAGCAGAAGGGGACGGGGGATCATGTGGCCAAGCTACCGGATCCCCGGAGATGCACCGGAAGCGCCTCCGGGCGCGTTATCCTTGCACCCAGATGCCCACCACGGTCACCAACGGGATCCGCGTCAGCGTGAAGGTGCGCTTCGCCGAGGAGCTCAGCGATCCGAAGCTGGGCCGGTTCCTGTTCGCCTACCGCATCACGATCGCCAACGAAGGCCAGCACACCGTCCAGTTGCTGCGCCGCCGCTGGACCATCTGGGACAGCCTGGGGCCGGTGCGCCAGGTGGAGGGGCCCGGCGTGGTCGGCGAACAGCCGGTGCTCGCCCCCGGCGGACGCTTCACATACACGAGCCAGTGCGACCTGCGCAGCGGCCTGGGCCGCATGGTGGGCACGTACACGATGGGGGATCGCGACAGTGGGGAACGCTTCAGCGTGGAGGTGCCGGAATTCGTGCTCCGCTATCCGTTCCTGGCCAATTGAAGGGCGGTCGTCCGGGGCACCTACCTTAGCGCCCGTTCATCCTCATCGCATGGTCAGGCCCATCCTTCGCATCCTCGTCCCGCTCCTGATGGCGGTGTCGCTGGTGGTGCTGCCGGGCTCCATCCAGGCCGCGGACCGGATGCTGGCGGAACAGCACATGGACAGCGGACAGCTGCCCGCCGCCGAGGAGGAGGTCGGACATGCCGGTGCGGCCGCGCTGCTGGCGGGCGGTCCATCGGACAACCCGCCGGATCGGATCATCGCATTGCTGGGCCGGCATGCGGTGGGCGAACTTCCCGAAGGGATGCGCCGCATCCACGTACCACCGCCCAAGGGATGGTGAGCTGACGGCGCGGAACGCGCCTGCCCCGGGCCCACGAGGCCCAGTCCGTCCGGTCCCTCACATCCCTGAATCCACGCTCCGTCCATGGGAGGCTCCCTCTTCCGTCATCTCCGTTCCGATCTGCCCGCCTCGCTGGTGGTCTTTCTCGTCGCCCTGCCCCTTTGCCTGGGCATCGCGGTGGCCTCAGGCGCACCTCCGGTCTCGGGCATCATCGCCGGGGTCATCGGCGGCATCCTTGTAGGCGCCGCGAGCGGTTCGCCGCTTGGTGTCTCCGGGCCGGCCGCGGGGCTGACGGCCATTGTGGCCGCCGGCATCGCCGACCTCGGCAGCTTCGAAGCCCTCTTGGGCGCGGTCGTGCTGGCCGGCGTGATCCAGGTCGCCCTCGGGTTCGCCCGCGCCGGCATCATCGCCTACTACTTCCCCAGTGCGGTGATCAAGGGCATGCTCGCCGGCATCGGCATCATCATCATCCTCAAGCAGATCCCGCACGCCGTGGGCGATGACAAGGATTACATGGGGGATGAGAGCTTCGATCAACCCGACAAGCTGAACACCTTCGAGGAACTGTGGTATGCCGTGAACAACCCGACGCTCGGAGCCGTGCTCATCACCGTGGCCTGCCTGCTGTTGATGCTGCTGTGGGAGCGGCCGTTCATCCAGCGGAACAACTGGTTGCGCTACATCCCAGGTCCGCTGCTGGCCGTGGCGCTGGGTGTGTTGATGGCCCTGGGCTTCTCGGGCGCTCCAACGCTGGCCATCGGTCCGGAGCACTACGTACCCCTGCCGGACCTGACCGACCTAGGTTCCTATGCATTCCCCTCCTTCACGCTCATCGGCACCGGGACGTTCTGGACCGTGGCGCTCACCATCGCCGTGGTGGCCAGCATCGAGACCCTGCTCTGCGTGGAGGCCACCGACAAACTGGACCCGCACAAGCGGATCACCCCGGCCAACCGCGAGCTCTTCGCCCAGGGCGCGGGCAATGTCGTCAGCGGCCTGCTGGGCGGGCTGCCCCTCACGCAGGTGATCGTGCGCAGCTCGGCGAACATCCAGAGCGGGGGGCGGACGAAGCTCTCCAGCATCATGCACGGGCTGTGGCTGCTCGTGGCGGTGTTCTCCATCGCGGGCCTGCTGCGCATGGTGCCGTTGGCGAGCCTGGCGGCCGTGCTGCTGCTGGTGGGCTACAAGCTGGCGAAGCCCTCCCTGTTCCGATCCATGTGGTCGCAGGGCCTGCCTCAGTTCGTTCCCTTCGTGGTGACGGTGGGCTTCATGGCCGTCACCAACGACCTGTTGCGCGGTGTGGCCCTGGGCCTTGCGATGGCCTTCGTGCACATCCTGTGGAAGAACTTCAAGGTCCCGTTCCACTACGACCCGAACCGCTACAAACCGGGCATGCCCATCTACATCGAGCTCAGCGAGGACGTCACCTTCCTGAACAAGGCGGGGATCAAGCGCACCTTGCACGAGATCCCCGAAGGTGCGCGTGTGGTGATCGACGGCGGACGCTCCATGGACCTCGATCCGGACGTGCGCGAGATCATCTACGACTTCGCCGGCACGTGCGCGGAACGGAAGATCCGCCTCCAGCTCATGAACATGCCCGCCCCACCGGGTGAGGCGCAGCGACCCGCGCCCACCATGCTCGCCACGACCAGACCATAATCCCATACCATGGACAGCTATCACAAGCTCCTGTTGAACAACAAGGCCTGGGCCGAGAACACGGTGGCCCAGGACGCCGAGTTCTTCCATCGCCTCGAGAAGCTCCAGCGACCGGAGTTCCTCTGGATCGGCTGCAGCGACAGCCGCGTGCCCGCCAACGAGATCACCGGCACCCAACCCGGGGAGATCTTCGTGCACCGCAACATCGCCAACCTGGTGGTGCACACGGACCTCAACCTCCTGAGCGTGCTCCAGTACGCCGTGGAGTACCTGAAGGTGAAGCACGTCATCGTCTGCGGCCACTACGGTTGCGGTGGTGTGCACGCGGCCATGACCCATCAGAGCCTCGGCCTGATCAACAAATGGCTGCGCAACATCAAGGACGTGTATCGCTTGCACAAGGCCGAGGTGGACGCGCAACCCACGGAACAGGCCCGGTTGGACCGCATGGTCGAGCTCAACGTGCAGGAGCAGGTGATGGACCTGGTGAAGACCAGCATCATCCAGAAAGCCTGGAAGGACCGTGGCGGCCCCCATCTGCACGGCTGGGTGTACAGCCTGCATGACGGCATCGTGAAGCCGATCTGCGATGTCCCCGCGGGTACGCCCGTGGACGACATCTACCGGTTCGACAACCTGGAGTAAGGCGGTTCATTCCCCCTGCCCGAGGGAGAAGCCGCGCACGTGGTCGAAGAGGTACAGGTTCTCGGTCTTGATCACGTCCACGCCCGCCTCGGTGAGCAGGTGCAGCAATTGCACCACCTGCCGCTGGCCGATGGGCATGTACGTCGCCTTGCTGTCATCGATGGCCACATCGGGCCCCACGAAGCGGCAGCGCCAGTGGTCGGTGCAGAAGGTCTCGGGGAAGCCCTCGGGCCAGACCTTCACGCCGCGGTTGGTGATGAGCTTGAGCTTCAACATCCCGTGCGAGGCCTTCTGCAGGCGGGCCGCCAGCTCGTCGGGCGCGCTCGTCGGGTCGCACACGAACACATCCACGCCGCAGAGCTCACGCTTCACCGCGGGACGGTCATACGCGTACTTCAGTGCGGTGCCGTGCTTCATCTCCACGCTGCTCAGCTGCTTGGGCTTGCGGCCCAGGCGCTCGACCACCGCATCAGCGAACTCGGCGGTGCCCACCCGCTTCTTCGACACGCCCTCCTGGAAGATGTCGCCGGGATGCAGCCCATCCTCCAGTGCGCAGAGCCAGGCGTTCTGGATGGCCCCGGCCTTTTCCGGCAGGCCCAGGTGCACGAGCATCATACAGGCCGCATTGAGCATGGCGCTGGGGTTGGCGATGCCCTGGCCGGCGATGTCGGGCGCACTGCCATGGATGGCCTCGAACATGCTGATGCGATCGCCGATGTTGGCGCTCCCCGCCATGCCCACGCTGCCGGTGAGCTCGGCGGTGACATCGCTGATGATGTCGCCGTAGAGGTTCAGCGTCACGATCACATCATAGCGGTCGGGCTGCGTGGCCACGCGCGCGGTGCCGATGTCGATGATCTGGATCTCCTGCTGAAGGCCGGGATACTCCTTGCCCACGCGGCGGAACATGTCGGCGAACATGCCGTCCGTGAGCTTCATGATGTTGTCCTTCACCAGGCAGGTCACCTTCTTACGGCCGTTGGCGTGCGCGTACTCGAAGGCGTAGCGGATGATCTTCTCGGTGCCGGGCAGGCTGAGGACCTTCAGGCACTGGAACACGTCGGTGGTCTGGCGGTGCTCGATGCCCGCGTAGAGGTCCTCCTCGTTCTCGCGCACCACCACCACGTCCATGCCCGGGTGCTGCGTGCGCACGAAGGGGTGGAAGCTGCGGCACGGGCGCACGTTGGCGTACAGGCCCAGGGTCTTCCGGATGGTGACGTTGAGGCTCTTGTACCCCAAACCCTGCGGCGTGGTGATGGGGCCCTTGAGGAAGACGGGGTTCCGGCGCAGTGTGGCCCAGGCCTCGGCGGGGATGCCGCTGCTGTTGCCGGAGAGGTAGACCTTCTCGCCCACCTCGATGTGCTCATAGGTAAGACCGCATTGCGCGGCGTCGAGGATGCGGAGCACCGCATCGGTGATCTCCGGTCCGATGCCGTCGCCCTTGGCGACGGTGATGGTATGGCTCATCTCTTCTTGAGGGGTTGTGCGTGGTCGAGGTAGGTGATGGTGCGGTGCAGCAGGTGCTGCGCCAGTTGCTTGAGGTCCTTGCGGCTGCTGAGCTCGGTGAGCGAGGGCAGGTGCTCCATGGCGAAGGGCAGGCTGTGCGCCATCTCGATCACCGTGGTGGCGAAGGAGCGCGGCCAGGGCACGTCGGCACGGCAGGCCACCAGGCGCTCGGCCATGAAGGCGCTGAGCTCCTTGTAGGGCAGGAAGAGCCGGCGGGCGTTGTCATCATCCACGTTCTTGTGGAGGTAGCTCTTCATGCCCTCCTCGATCACCAGGCGACGCAGGGCATGCGGGTCGAGCTGCAGCGGCGGCAGCGGCCTGGGCCAGACGCCGCAGATGGCCTCCACGATGTCCTCCAGCGCCTCGCGCGGGTCGTGCGCACGCTCGGCGATGCGTCCGCAGACCTGCCGCAGCCAGAGCCAGTAGAGCTGGTAGTAGTACTGGAGCAGCCGCTGCTTGTTGGGGAAGTACTTGTAGAGCGTGACCTCCGTGCTGCCCATGCGGTCCGCGAGCTTCCTGAAGGTGAAGGCCTCGAGCCCCAGTTCGTTCATGAGCCCGAGCCCCTCCTCCAGCACGCGCAGGCCCAGCCCGGTGGACTCGGGATCCTTGAGGGACAGGGCCGGATCGGGGCGGAGGTGGAGGTGCGCGGAGGCCATTGCGGGGGCGAATATAGTATTACTTAACTGTTCGGATAGTTTCACTTACTTCGCACCGCGGGAGGACAACTTCATGGAAGAGCTCATCACCGGCCATCGGGTCCAGTTGATCGGGACGGCCATCGCCCTGGCGGCGTTCGCGGGCCTCAGGACCAACTTGCGCTGGCTCGTGCGCAACGCGGTGTTCAAGTTCGTCCTCATCCGTCTGAGGGACGTGCACCCGCTGACGGTGCCGAACTCGGTGCTGCTGAAGAGCCCGTTCGCCATCGCCTCATCCCATCGTAACTAGCCCGGCATGGACACCCAGCTCCTGCTCTCGAACCTCACCAACCCCACCCTGCTCTTCTTCCTGCTGGGCATCGTGGCGCATCTGGTCAGGAGCGACCTGGAGATCCCGCCCACCACCATCAAGTTCATCTCGCTCTACCTGCTCTTCGCGATCGGCTTCAAGGGCGGCCAGGAACTGGCGCACGAGCACCTGAACATCCAGGTCACCAAGGAGCTGGTCTTCGGCATGGCCATCGCGTCCGCCATCCCGTTCTACGCCTTCTTCCTGTTGCGCGGCAAGCTGGGCGTGCAGAACGCCGGTGCGGTGGCGGCCGCCTACGGTTCGGTGAGCGCGGTGACCTTCGTGGCGGCCAGCAGCTTCCTGGAGGCCAAGGGCCTGCCGTTCAGCGGGCACATGGTGGCCATCATGGCGCTGATGGAGAGCCCCGCGATCATCGTGGGCATGGTGCTGTTGATGCGGTACGACAAGGAGGGCACCGGGCGCCCCTCGCTCGGGCACATGCTGAAGCACTCGTTCACCAACGCCAGCGTGCTCATGCTCATCGGCAGCCTGCTCATCGGGCTGGTGGCCGATGCCAGGCAGGCCGAGGGCATCAAGCCCTTCACCACCGACATCTTCAAGGGCTTCCTCGCGATCTTCCTGCTGGAGATGGGGATGGTGACGGCCTCGCGGTTCGCGGCCTTCCGCGCGTACGGGGGCTATGTGAGCGCCATGGCCCTGGTGCTCCCGCTGGTGAACGGCAGCCTGGTGGCCTGGTCCAGCGGGTCCATCACCACCGACCCGGGCGACCGCTTCATGTTCGCGGTGCTCGCCGCCAGCGCCAGCTACATCGCCGTGCCCGCCGCCATGCGCCTGGCCGCGCCGAAGGCCGACCCCGGGCTCTACATCCCGATGGCCCTCGGCGTCACCTTCCCCTTCAACATCACTGTGGGCATGCCGCTCTACCTCGGCATCATCCAGGCCGGTTGACCATGGATGCCGTGCACGAACGCTTCGCAGGGCGCACCCTCGCGGTGGCCACCATGCACGGCAAGGAGCAGGTGATCGGTCCGGCCCTGTGCGCCGCGCTCCCGCTGGCGGGCTTCGACGCCATCGCCGACCTGGACACCGACCGCTTCGGAGCCTTCAGCGGCGAGGTGGAGCGCACGCACGACCCGCGCACCGCCGCACTCCACAAGGCCATACACGGGGCCGAACGCAGCGGCATGGACCTGGTGATCGCCAGCGAAGGCTCCTTCGTGCCCTACCCGCCCGCGCCCTTCCTGACCTGCGATGAGGAGTGGCTGGTGCTTTACGATGCGCGCGACGGCCGCAATTGGGCGCATCGCCATGTGTCGCTGGAGACCATGGCCGGCGGGGAGGAATGCCGCACGGTGGATCAGGTTCGGACGTTCGCCCAACGCATCGGCTTCCCCTCGCACGGCCTGGTGCTGAAGCCTCAGGAGCGCTGGCGGGAAGGCGATGCGGTGATCAAGGGGATCGCGGATCGTGATGCCCTGGAGGTCCATGCCGCTCGGATCATCGGTGCGCATGGCACGGTGTGGGCGGAGTGCGACCTGCGGGCGATGCTGAACCCCACCCGCATGGCGGTGATCCGCGCCACCGCCGAACGCTTCGCGCAGGAGCTGGCCCACTGCTGCCCGGCCTGCGGCGAGCCGCACTTCGCCATCACCGAAGCCGTTCCCGGACTGCCCTGCGGGCTGTGCGGCATGCCCACGCGCAGCACCCTGTTCCATCTTCGGAACTGCGGGCGCTGCGGGCACAGTGCGCAGGAACCGCGCGAGGATGGCCGCGTCAGCGAGGATCCGCAATACTGCGACCACTGCAACCCGTGACCCTTGTCACGCTCTCCAGCCACAGCAGGCTGGGTATCTTCGCGCCCCATTCCACGCCATGACCGACGCCATCTTCCACAGCCCCGCCCCCCTCAACGAACCGGTCCTCTCCTACGCCCCCGGCACTAGGGAACGCGAGCAGCTCTTCGCCGCGTACGACCGCATGATGAAGGAGAAGCGCGAGCTGCCCATGTGGATCGGTGGCAAGCCGGTGGAGACCAAGGACCGCCGTCCGGTGCGTCCCCCGCACCAGCACAAGCACATCCTGGGCTACAGCCACCACGGCGACAAGGGGCACGTGAAGCAGGCCATCGCCGCCGCGCTGCGCGCCAAGAAGGACTGGGAGAGCATGCGCTGGGAGGACCGCGCCGCCATCTTCCTGAAGGCGGCCGACCTGTTGAGCGGTCCGTACCGTGCCGCCATCAACGCCAGCAGCATGCTGGCCCAGAGCAAGAACGCCTTCCAGGCCGAGATCGACGCCGCCTGCGAGTTCGCCGACTTCCTGCGCTTCAACGTGCACTACATGCAGCAGATCTACCGTGACCAGCCCTACAGCCCGGCCGGCACGTGGAACCGCGTGGAGTACCGCCCGCTGGAAGGCTTCGTGTTCGCCCTCACGCCCTTCAACTTCACCAGCATCGCCGGCAACCTGCCCAGCAGCGCCGCCCTCATGGGCAACACCGTGGTGTGGAAGTGCGCCGACAGCCAGGTGTACAGCGCGCAGGTGATCATGGACCTCTTCCGCGCCGCGGGCCTGCCCGGCGGGGTCATCAACCTGGTCCACGTGAGCGGCAAGGACGCTGGTGAGGTGATCTTCAGCCACCCCGACTTCGCCGGCATCCACTTCACCGGCAGCACCAGCGTGTTCCAGACCATCTGGTCCACCATCGGCGCCAACATCCGCACCTACCGCAGCTACCCGCGGATCGTGGGCGAGACCGGCGGCAAGGACTTCGTGATCGCGCACCCCAGCGCCGACCCCGTGGAGGTGGCCACCGCGCTGAGCCGCGGCGCCTTCGAGTTCCAGGGGCAGAAGTGCAGCGCCGCCAGCCGCGCCTACATCCCCGGCAACCTGTGGCCCACGGTGAAAAAGGAGCTGCTGGCCGACCTGGAGAGCTTCACGATGGGCAGCCCGCGCGACCCGAAGAACTTCATCAACGCCGTGATCGACGAGAAGGCCTTCGACAAGATCGCTTCGTACATCGACGGGTTGAAGAAGGACCGGAAGAACGTGAGCATCATCGCCGGCGGCACCTACGACAAGAGCCAGGGCTGGTTCATCGCGCCCACCGTGGCCGTGACGAAGGACCCGAAGAGCACCACGATGTGCGAGGAGATCTTCGGGCCCGTGCTCACCATCTACGTGTACCCCGAGAACGAGTGGGCGAAGACCCTGAAGCTCGTGGACGCCACCAGCCCGTACGCCCTCACCGGTGCGGTGTTCAGCCGGGACCGCGCGGCGATCGTGGAGGCCACCGACGCCCTGCGCCACGCGGCCGGCAACTTCTACATCAACGACAAGCCCACGGGGGCCGTGGTGGGGCAGCAGCCCTTCGGCGGCGCGCGCGGCAGCGGCACCAACGACAAGGCCGGCAGCTACCTCAACCTGCTCCGCTGGGTCAACGCCCGCACCATCAAGGAGAACTTCGTACCGCCCACGGACCACCGGTATCCGTTCATGGCGTGAGGGGTTCTCCACGATCGATCGTTGATCGCGCACACGCCGAAGCCTGCCCTGACCCTGGTTGAACGTGCCACCTTCGCAGGGTGAAGGAGAAGCTGAGCCGTTTCGTGCCTGCCGGCCTGCGCAACCGCTACGGAGTGGCGGTGCTGGTGCTCGTGGCCTGGATCGCCTTCTTCGACGAGTATGACCTGTGGACCACCTTCAAGCTCCGCCGCCAGCTGGCGCGCATGAAAAGTGAGCAGGCCTGGTACCAGGAGCAGATCGGCGTCACCCGGCAGCACCTGCATCAGCTCACCAGCGACAAACAGCTGCTGGAGAAGTTCGCCCGGGAGCGCTACCTGATGAAGCGCGACAACGAGGAGATCTTCGTGCTGGTGCCTGCGGAGGACTGACCCGGTCCTCCGTTCCGCTCAGTGATGATGCCCACCGGGCCCGTGCACATGACCATGCGCGATCTCATCGGCCGTGGCCTCACGTACATCGGTGATCTCCACCTTGAAGTGCAGTGTCACTCCTGCCAGGGGATGATTGCCGTTCAGGACCACCTCCCCGTCCTTCACCTCCACCACGCTCCATACCCGGTTGTCCGGGGTCTGGAACTGCATGCCCTCCTCCACCGTCTGATCGCCGAAGCGGTCCATGGGCACGCGCTGCAGCAGGGAGTGATCCAGCTCACCGTAGCCCTTCCCCGGCTCCACGACCACTTCCATCGTATCGCCCTTCACGCGCCCCTCCATCCGCTCCTCCAGGCCCGGTACGATGTTCCCCGCACCATGCAGGTAGGCGAACGCATCGCGTCCGGCGCTGGTGTCCAGCAGCACGCCGTCCGGGTCGTTCAGGGTATAATGGAAAGTGACCACGGAGTGCTTGCCGATCTGCATGAGCATTGTTTGTGGGGGCAAGGTACGGCGCGTGCCGCACGCGCTGTTGCTCGCCAGCACCGGCTTGGAACGGCTGCTCCGAAGTGCACCACGGCGTGCCGAACTTCGCCCCGATGGCAACCACGAAGCTGTTCGAGGCCTTCCCCCCCGCCACGCGTGCGCAATGGGAGGCCGTGATCAAGAAGGAGCTCAAGGACAAGGAGATCGCCTCCTTGTTCGTGCAAGTGGAGGGCGAGACGCTCCCCCCTTTCCACATGGCCGGGGAAGCTGGTGCCGGCGGAAGCCGCCGCCGCGGCGTGAAGCGCGAGGGCAACCCCTGGCGGGCCACCATCGGCGTGGACGCCAGCGATGCCGATGCCAACGACAAGCTGCTCGAGGGCCTCATGGGCGGTGCCGATGCCGTCGAGGTCTACGGCCGCATGCCCGACCTGTCGCCGGTACTGAACGACGTGCTGCTCGGGGGCATCGACCTGCAGGTGGATGGCGAGCACGGCACCCTGGGCCTGCTGCTGAAGCGCGCCGCGGAACAGCAGGTGGCCCCCACCGACCTCAGCCTCTGCCTGGGCCTTCCCCATGATGCCGACGTGCGCGACCTGAAGGACCGCATCGCGCAGCACCCGCGCATCCGCCTGTTCAGCGTGAGCGATGGCGCTTCGCGGAACACGCATGAAGCTCTAGAGCAAGGCCGGATGCTGCTGCAACGCCTGCTGGACCAAGGCTTCGCCATCGATGACGCCTGTGCCCGTCTCCAGTTCCGCCTCCACCTCGGGGATGATCTGTTCCTGGAAGTTGCACGCATGCGCGCCTTCCGCGAGGCCTGGGCCGCCGTGGTGGATGCATTCAAGCCGGAGCACGACTGCTCGCACAACACTTGGGTCCAGGCCGTCGTCTGCTACCCTGCCGAGACGAAGTCCGCGCACGAGAACCTGATCCGCGCCACGCTGCAGGCGGTGTCCGCGATCACCGGCGGCTGCGATGGCCTCACCATTCCCACTCCTGCCCTGCCCGAAGGTGATGCGCTCGCCCGCCGCGTGGTCCGCAACATCCACAACCTGCTGCGCGACGAGAGCTTCCTGGGCCGCGTGGCCGATCCCACTGGCGGGAGCTATTCGGTGGATAAGCTGACGGATGTGTTGGTGGAAAAGATGGTTGTCGGTTGTCAGTTGTCAGCTGCCAGCGCCCCACCCAGCCGGACAACGGACAACCAACAACTGACAACCGGCATTCCCAACAGAGAAGAAATCCCCCTTAAGTCCTTCTACAGGCCCGTCGATGCCGCGCAGCTCGAGCACCTGCATTACGCCGCCGGCATCCCACCCTACCTGCGCGGACCCTACGGCAGCATGTACGCCATCCGTCCGTGGACCATCCGGCAGTACGCGGGATTCAGCACGGCCGAGGAGAGCAACGCCTTCTACCGCCGCAACCTCGCCGCAGGTCAAATGGGTCTCAGCGTCGCTTTCGACCTCGCCACGCACCGCGGCTACGACAGCGACCACCCGCGCGTGAAGGGCGATGTGGGCAAGGCCGGCGTGGCCATCAGCAGCGTGGAGGACATGAAGATCCTGTTCGACAACATCCCGCTGGACAAGATGAGCGTGAGCATGACCATGAACGGCGCCGTGCTGCCCATCATGGCCTTCTTCATCGTGGCGGCAGAGGAACAGGGCGTACCACCCGAGCAGTTGCAGGGCACCATCCAGAACGACATCCTCAAGGAGTTCATGGTGCGCAATACCTACATCTACCCGCCGGGGCCCAGCATGCGCATCGTGGGCGACATCTTCAGCTATTGCGCGAAGAAGATGCCCAAGTTCAACAGCATCAGCATCAGCGGCTACCACATGCACGAGGCCGGTGCGCCTGCCGACCTGGAACTGGCCTACACGCTGGCCGACGGCATCGAGTACGTGCGCACGGGCATGGCGGCCGGCATGCAGGTGGACGAGTTCGCTGGTCGCCTCAGCTTCTTCTGGGGCATCGGCATGGACCTGTTCATGGAGGTGGCCAAGATGCGCGCGGGCCGTCTGCTATGGGCCAAGCTGCTGAAGGAGATCGGCGCCACCAGTCCGAAGAGCCTCGCGCTGCGCACGCACTGCCAGACCAGCGGCTGGAGCCTTACGGCGCAGGACCCCTTCAACAACGTGGCGCGCACCACGGTGGAAGCGCTCGCGGCGGTGCTCGGCGGCACGCAATCGTTGCACACCAACTCGCTGGACGAGGCCATCGCACTGCCCACCGACTTCAGCGCCAAGATCGCCCGCGACACGCAGCTCTACCTGCAGAAGAACGCTGGCATCACGAAGTGGATCGATCCGCTCGGCGGCAGTTACTACGTGGAGTGCCTCACGCACGAGCTGGTGCACAAGGCCTGGGCGCGCATCAAGGAAGTGGAGGAGCTCGGCGGCATGAGCAAGGCCATCGAGACCGGTCTGCCGAAGATGCGCATCGAAGAAGCCGCCGCGAAACGCCAGGCCCGCATCGACACCGGCAAGGACCGCATCATCGGCGTGAACGCGTTCCCGGTGGAGGAAGAGACCACCATCGAACTCCTCGAAGTGGACAACGCGAAAGTGCGGGAGCAGCAGATCGCACGGCTCAATGCGATGAAGGCGGCACGGAACGAGGTCGCCGTTGCCGAAGCACTTAGCGCACTGACGCAGGCCGCAAAGGCGAATGGCGAATGGTCATTGGCGAATGGTGAGCGCCGCAGTCACCAGTCGCCAAATACCATTCACCAAGACAACCTTCTAGAGCTAGCCGTCATCGCCGCCCGGCACAGAGCAACCCTCGGAGAAATAAGCGACGCCCTCGAAAAAGCCTACGGCCGCTACAGCGCGGTGATCCGCAGCATCAGCGGTGTTTACTCAGCCGAAAGCATGCAGGACCCCGAGATGAAGGAGGCCATGCGCCTCGCCGATGAATTCGCCAAGCACGAAGGCCGCCGCCCCCGCATCCTCGTCGCCAAGATGGGCCAGGACGGGCACGACCGCGGCGCCAAGGTGATCGCCACCAGCTTCGCCGACATCGGCTTCGATGTGGACATCGGTCCGCTGTTCCAGACCCCGCAGGAAGTGGCCAAGCAGGCCATCGAGAACGATGTGCACGTGTTGGGCATCAGCAGCCTCGCCGGCGGCCACAAGACCCTGGTACCCGAGGTGATCAAGGAGCTACGCGAGACCTACAAGCGCCCCGACATCCTGGTGGTGGCCGGTGGTGTGATCCCACCGAACGACTTCGAGTTCCTGAAGCAGGCCGGCTGCTTTGATGTGTATGGGCCGGGGACGAAGATCCCGGTGGCGGCGAAGGGGATCATTGCGATATTGATGGCACGGTGATGATGCGTGCCTTTGATGATTTGGGCGTGCCGGTTCCCCCGGCTCACAGGCCGGGGCTCCCGTCGCGCTTTCCGCTGTACTCCTCGCTCCTTCGGCGCTGCGGGGTGCCGCTCCAATCGCTCACGCGGGGTTCCCGTTCACCTATCGTGTTTCTTCTTGGAGCTGCTGTCCTGTTCTCCGGGTGCAGCAGCGATAGCGCGTCGTCCAGCGAAGTGAAAAGCGGTCCTGTTGATGAGGCCAACACATCTGTCGGAAACAGTTGTGCTGATCTCCCAACGTCATTCGCTTCATACACTGAGGCGATGAATCGCATCCGGTCAGCATCCTTTCGCATTGCAGAGGAACAGAACACGGACGAAAGCTCTTGGGTCCGAGGTGCCGAGTTCTACAGTTGCAATGGCGCTTCCGGATTCTTCATTCTCCGCACCGATGATCGCGAGTACATCCACGTTGACGTGCCGCTTAAAGTGTGGCATGGGTTCAAGGAAGCCTCATCGTTCGGGACCTATTACAACGCCAAGATCAAGAGGCGCTATCGCCTTGGCTTATACTGATGGAGCTACATTCGACACACATGAAACGCATCATTGCCAAAGAGTTCCTGCTGCTCGTCGGATGCTTGATTGTGGTTCTGCTTGTCGCCGTGTTCGGATGGATACGGGACTCTTGGTTTCAACATCGTGCTGATAGTCTCGGGCGAGAGCAGTCGGAACAGGCCACTATCCTAGACTCATTGAGTCAACTTTCGGTACCGAGGCATCTCGACTTCTTGGATTTGTTCGAACCCGACTTCGTGCGCAAGAACTACGATGTATTCCTCGTATCCCCCTTCTGGACCATGGACCCATTCTTTTCAGGCATTCACGGCGGTCCCATCCTAAGAAAAGTGGAAGGCGACCCTTTCGCCACCCAAGGAGCTAAACCTCAAGATGATCAGAACAAGCCATTCACGGGTGTTGAGGACGATCCATTTGAAGAGTTCGGCGGCCATGCAGTCAAGACCCCGAAATTCATCGAGGTTGAGGCGCCGGATGGAAGCGTCATAGAATTCCCCGAAACCATGACCAAAGGTGATATTGAGGCAGTTATGCAAAGGCATTATCCGAATATCAACAGGCGTTTCTTGGTGTGCATTGCAAAATCACTCAATGCCCAAGGGTACCTGACTGCCGATCGAATTGGGCAATTAGAAGCGACTTGCGGATTGTCTGGCGCAGACCTAATCGGAATCGAGCACGAACTGAGAAATGCAAGTGCAGGACATGAAATGTCATGGAAGCCGCCCTTAGATGCTGAGGAGGTGTACACTTCCTCAAAGACAGACGGGGCCTCTATAAGCTGGATCGAGGCGCTTCAAGAAAGAGGCGTGCCTAAGGATGAGATGACCAAGTGCCTCACGAAAGCCCGTTCCGATACGACCATTGCACCAAGTCTCCTTCATGCTGTCAGGGGCTTGCTGTGCGACACCATCCCGTATGCTGAACTGCGGGATGGTTTTGACTACCTGAAGCAACGCCGCGTCCTACGATGCAACTTTGACGAACTGCTGTACACGCTCCAGAATCAGGCCGTCCCCCCGAGCCAAGAAGCTCTAGAGGCTGCTGCGAGGCAGAGAGTAGTCGTTAATCAGCTCCGCGATGATAAGAATATCGCACGCGCGAGTATTTGGAACGAGACAAAGCAATGGATAGTGGTGAAATGGGTTGCGATCGTGCTGCTCGTGCTGGTCTATCCGTTACGGCTGCTCGTGATGGGAACACTCTGGGCAGTGCGAACTTTACGGACCTGAGGCTTGGCCTTCAGCCAGGCCCTCTACCGTTATGCCGCTCAGCCTGCTTCTGGACAAGTCTACATTTCAGATGCTCCACATGGAGCAGATGCTGGTGCTTCACAGGTACTACAACCCGAACGTAACCCCTACTCTGGTTACCGAGGTACTTGGCGACCTGAGCAAAGAGGTCGAACGAGGTACGCCAGCCGATAAGGTTTCCGCATTTGCCCGGAAGCTCCTCCCCCACCAGATCGCCATTAATGTAGACTACCGTTCGCTCATCGAAGGCGAGCTCCTTGGTCATCCTGTCGCTGCCGACTTTCGGCCACAGGTCGGGAATGGAATGTATGTGCGGTCTGCTTCTGGAGGTTTGGGTATGCGCATAGGGCCGTCGGCCGAGGAGGAGGCATTGCGTCGCTGGAGAGAACGGGAGTTCACGGACATTGAAGCGCTGACCGCAGAACTTTGGAGAAAGACGACCAGGAACCCGGATGTGCTGCAGAACCTCAAGACCGCGCTCAAGGATAAACTGGATCTTGAGCAACGCATTGGCGATCTTGACGGCATCCGAGAGCACACGGATCGGCTGCTCCAATCATCAGCCAACCAAGAGCATCTGCTTCAGTTCGCGCTAGCAGAGTTCGCCGTTTCGGCAGAGAGCGCGACCAAAGCCTATTCGCGTTGGCAGCAGGAAAGCCCAGCTTCATTTGAGCACTATGCGCCGTACGTCTATCACTGTTGTCGAGTTCGGCTGTTCTTCCTTCTCGCGCTCACTCATGACATTGATGGTATCGGAAGGAAGACGGATGGTATCGATCTTGAGTACCTGTACTACCTCCCCTTTTGTCGGGTCTTCACATCGAACGATGGCTTCCACAAGAAGCTCGCTCCATTCTTCATCACCGCCGAGCAGGATTTCGTTACTGGCGATGCTCTCCAAAAGGACCTGAAGGCAATCATCGAGTATTGTGAGACGCTAAGTGAAGAGAAGCACAAAAGCAGAGTATTGAAGGAGCCGCCGCAGATCCCTTCCTTGTTGACCTATCAGCTATGGGCTAAGTACTTCCAGTGGCCAAACCCTGGTTTTCATGACCCTAGGGCGAATGACATTGAATACCACCGCAAGAAAGCCCACGAATTGTACGACGCGACCAGGACGGGCACTCCGCCCAGCTCATCGGGCGAACCCGACTTCATGGTCGTTGAAAGAGCCATGAACTGGAATGATCCATGTCCTTGCAAGAGCGGACTATCACTGCGTGAATGCCTTCCGAAGCACGCTGTGGTCCAGTAATTCCTGCGACCCCTTCAGGGTCGAATGCCTGTTTGGCTGGGCCGAGTGCTAATGGCTGTGACCCCTCCGGGGTCAAGACCACTTAGGTCTCCGGTGATGCGCTCCCGACCCCGGAGGGGTCGCAGCAATTAGACCAAGATCGTCCGATTCCACCACGACCCGCCGGACGGCGGGGTCGCAGGCATCAGGCCGGATCTTCGGCAGGTCCATGGTCCCGGCCGTGATCGTTTGCGTTGTAGGCTTTCGCATTTCGCGTTAGGGATTATTCTATGACGTTTGCAAGGGGTGTTCGTATCTCGTAGGGTACTCCCTTCCGGATCACTGCACAGACACGGTGGATGAGCTTGTTGCGCATGGCGTTGAAGACGAGCATCTTGTGTTTGCCCTCAGCCACTTTGCGGTCATAGTAAGCGCGGAACTCACCGGGGAACCGGATGAGCCCGACCACCGAGACATGCAGCAGGGCCTTGAGCGTGTGGTTGGCATTGTGCGATACGCGGGTGCGCCCTCTGATGCTGGTGCCCGACCTGTTCTCGAAGGGTGCGCATCCGGCATGGCAAGCTAGCTGTCGCGGTGAGGTGAACCGCGTGAAGCCGTCGGTGAGGGCCAGCAGATGTGAGCCCAGGATGAGCCCAACGCCTTCCACAGACCTCAGCAGCTCGAAGCGCTTGCTCAACTCGGGCTCCGCGTTGATGGTGTCTTCGATCATGCCTTCCAGTTCCTTGATCACCTTGTCCAGCGCTTTGATCTGTGCCTTGTCGAACCGGGTGAACGGCCCGCGCAGGTCTTTGTCCATGAGCTTGTTCATGTCCTTGATCTGCCGCTGGTGCATGGTCTTGCGCATCACGTAGTTCTGGCGCTTGCTCAAGAGCTGCTTGAGCTTGTTCATCTTCAGCTGGTCAGCCGTGAACAACCGTGACTTGTCCTGGAAGCGACGGGCGTAGTCGGCGATCCTGAGCGCATCTACCCGGTCGCTCTTCCCCCGGGTCATGCCAATGCTCTGCTTGATGTCGTTGGGATGAGCAAGCCAGGTGGGGATCTCCAATTCCACCAACACTTCCAGCAGCGCATGGCCGTAGTAGCCCGTGGGCTCCAGGCACACCAGGTATTCTCCTTTGACCAGTGTGAACTCCTTGGTCCATCGGCGCAGTAGCGCCTTCACGCTCCTGGTGGTGTTCTCCACCTTGATCTCTGCGGCCAGTGTCCCGCGTTCATCCAACAAGGCCACATCCAAGGTCGCCTTGCTCACGTCGATCCCGATCCAGTGCTTCATGTTCGTTTACTTTTGGGTGACACACGATCCCCTGGGGGGAGCGCTGAGCATCGGGTCCTGAACTTGACAACTCTAGTAGGCCGTGAGCCTCACATTCTATCCAAGCCTCAGACCTGAGGGACCGCAGGTACCGATAATCGCTATAGGTCATCACACCTTCGCAGCGGACTGGTTCACCTGTGATCCTGCTCAGCCTCCTTCGGAGGAATTGTTCACTTCGAAGATGCTTCATCTTCCAAGCGTCCAAGTGTAGAGCAGCAGCGGAAAGCCCACAGCGAGGAACGAGCGAGGACTTGCAGCCCCGGCTCATGGGCCGGGGTAAACTACTGGCCCGACGGCGACATCCCGAGCGAAGGCTCTGCGAAGCGAAGGGACGAGCCGGAACGCCCCGCAACCGATCAGAGAATGAGCGGATCAGATGATCAGACAATGCCCCCGCCCCGGCATTCCATCTTCTGATCATCTGATCACCCTATCATCTAATCATATGTGTTGCTTAAAGACTCCATTGTTATCATCTTATTGTCTCTATGATGCTCTTAGGCATCTTTTGGATGTAACAGAACCGAAGGGAATGCGTATACTTGTGGCGGGAAAGCTGCGTTAGTGAACTGAACCCACCTTTACGATGGCTACGAGCAACATCAACTGGCAAGCCCTGAGCGACACCCAAGCAGTGGAAAGGCTGGGCGCGGAGCTGCGGCGCATGCGGCTGGAGCGCAACCTGAGCCAAGCCGAGGTGGCCACGCGCGCCGGTCTGGACCGCACCACCGTGGTGAAGCTGGAAGCCGGCAGGGCCGCCACCCTGCTCACCGTGGTGCAGGTGCTGCGCGCCATCGGGCGGCTGGAGCTGCTCGATGCCTTCCACCAGGAGCCGCAGCCCACGCCCTACATGCTGGTGGAGGCGCAGGAGAAGTACCTGAAGCAGCAACGAAAGCGCGCCAGCCGCAAGAAGGCCACCATCCTACCGCCCAAACCCAAGAGCACATGGTAACGCATGCACGTGTGCTCCTCTGGGGCCAGGTGGTGGGCCTGGTGGTGTGGGACGACCAACTGCAACGGGCCACCTTCCAGTACGATCGCGCCTTTACGCGCAGCGGGCTGGACGTGGCTCCCATCATGATGCCTTTGGCGAAGGCGCGCGGTGGCGATGAGGTCTTCAGCTTCGGCGATGTGCGCGACGAGACCTTCCGCGGGCTGCCAGGGCTGCTGGCCGACAGCCTGCCCGACCGCTTCGGGGAGCAGATCCTGAACGCGTGGCTGGCCACCCAGCAGCGCACGCCCGGCAGCGCCAACCCCGTGGAGCGCCTGTGCTACACCGGTCGCCGCGGCATGGGTGCGCTGGAGTTCGAGCCGGCCCACAACGACTGGGAGGCCAGCAGTGAGGCCCTGCAGGTGGAAGACCTGGTGCGCGTGGCGAACAGCGTGCTGTACGAGCGTGCCGCCTTCCGCACGAACCACAAGAATAAGGGCCGCGAGGAGGCCCTGATGGACATCCTGCAGGTGGGCACCTCGGCCGGCGGTGCCCGCGCCAAGGCGATCGTGGCCTTCAACGCGGATACGGGCGAAGTGCGCAGCGGCCAGGTGGACGGTCTGCCCGGCTTTACCTACTGCCTGATCAAGTTCGACGGCGTGACGAACGAGAAGCTCGGCGACCCCAAGGGCTACGGCCGCATTGAGTACGCCTACTACCTGATGGTGCGGGCGTGCGGCGTGGAGATGATGCCCTGCCGCCTGCTGGAGGAGCACGGGCGCGCGCACTTTCTCACCCAGCGCTTCGACCGCGTGCGCGACACGGAGGGCACGGTACACAAGCTGCACATGGCCACGCTCTGCGGCATCGCGCACATGGACTACAACCAGCCGCTGGTGCACAGCTACGAGCAGGCTTTCCAGGTGATGCGTGTGCTGGGCCTGCCCTACCCCGCCGCCGTGGAGCTCTTCCGCCGGATGTGCTTCAACGTGGTGGCCATGAACTGCGACGACCACACAAAGAACATCAGCTTCCTGATGGACCCGCAAGGCGCGTGGCACCTGGCCCCGGCGTACGACATGACCTATGCCTACCACCCGGAAAGCCTGTGGCTGCGGCAACACCAGATGAGCGTGAACGGCAAGCGCACGGACATCACCCGCGACGACCTGCTAGCAGTGGCCAAGGCGATGAACATCAAGAAGGCCGCTGCGATCATTGACGAGGTGAAGGCGGGCGTGAAGAAGTGGAAGACCTTTGCGAAGAAGGCGGAGGTGGAAGGGAAGCAGGTGGAGATGATCGGGCGGATGCACTTGACCAGGATCTAAGCCCGGGAAAGGACTTGAACCGCACGTTCCGATCACGACCTTCGCATCATGGGGCTCATCAGCTGGTTGAGCGAGTACCGCAAACGGAGGGCGTTATCGGGCATCACACACGCCTATTGCCTGGAAGGACGTGTGGATGGCAAGGTGGCATACCACCTGTTCCGCCTGGAGGACGGAAAGTTCATTGAGAGCTGCTGGGGGACCCCGAAACGATATGGGCGCGTGGGTTGCTCAGGAAGCGCTAATGTCGCCCAAGCCTTGGAGGCCATCGCCGAGAGGCGGGCGTATTATTACGCACAAGGCTTCGTGGAAGTGGAAGTGCCGGACTGGTGGCAGAAGGGCTACAGACCACCAGAGAACGAAGGCCCCGACTTCTTCGAGGACCCGGACTTCCACGAATGGGACGATGTGAAGGTGAAAGAAAAGGACACCTGGACCCATACGGGGATGTATCTCATGTGGCTGGACGCACGTGGCTTCCTTGACCCACCGACCGATGAGACCGATGCCCAACGACTGGCCCTTGCACGTCAACGGCAATTGACACCTGGAGCGTTCTTCGGCGCGGTGTACGGAGGATGGTTCGGTCCCGAGGAACTCACCGATGAAGGCTTGGACTTTACCCGCAGCTACTACACCGACAAGGGCTACAAGGCCGACTACCGCGCTCATGTGCTGAAGCCCCGAAGCAACTTCTACAGTGCAGCGGACACTTGGGAGACCTATGACCGTATCGCGCCGGTATTGGACGAACGGTATGCGGCGTGGAAAGAAGCGCAGTTGTTGAAATGACCATGCAGCGCCCCGCCCACCTCCCCGACCCTGCCTTCTTTCAGCGCCCGCGCCCCACGGCGGATCACCCCTTGGTGGTGATGATGAGCGCCTGTCTGGGCGGTATCGGCTGCGGGGTGGACGGCAGCACCAACGGCGATCATACACCCCTGCGCTCGTGGCTGGTGCGGCCCGAGGTGCGGCTGGTGAAGTTCTGCCCCGAGGACTTCTCCTTCGGCACACCGCGCATGACGCCTGACAGCCACGGCGGCAACGGCTTCGATGTGCTGGACGGCAAGGCGCGCTCATTGGCGGAGGACGGTACCGACTGGACCGAGGGCATGGTGAAGGCCGCCTTCGAAATGCGCGACCGGGCCCTGCGTGAGCGCGTGGACGTGGCGATCCTGATGGACATGAGCGGCGCCTGCGGCAGCACGGTGACCTACCTGGGCTCGCGCTTCGCGGCGGACAAGGTGTACCAGCAGGGTCCCGGTGTGGCGGCGGCGGCCTTGATCCGTGCGGGCATCCCGGTGATCTCGCAGCGCGACGACCGCTCACTGCGCATGCTGCGCGACCTGCTCGACGGCACGCACACGGTCAACAATGAGCGCGACCACTGGGAGAAGGAGTGGTACCAGAGCTACTTCGCGCGACCATGAGCAAGCACAAGCTCGACCTCCACGACATCTTCAACAAGGGCGACCAGATCGACCGGGCGCTGCGCGAGGCCATGGACTTCTGCATCGACCGCCGCATCGACATGCTGGAGATCATCCCAGGCAAGGGAAGCGGGCAGCTGAAGAAGAAGGTACTGCGCTTCCTGCAGCTACCGGAGGTGAAGAGGACCTACCATCGCATCGACAAGGACCGGGACAACTTCGGAAGGCTCTTCGTGCGGTTCAGGCACTGAGCCTTACGGCCGCGTGGCGAACCAAAGGTGGTGCTTCGTGCCCTTGTTGCGGTGCGCGAAGACCTTCTCCTCCTTCACCCGGAAACCGGCCAGCTCCAGGCGACGCGTGAAGGGATCGTGCTGATCGGTGGACCACACGGCGAGCACACCGCCGGGCCGCAGCGCCTTATAAGCGGACTGCAACCCGCGATGCGAGTACAGCCGGTTGTTCTTCACCTGGGTAAGCCCTTCCGGTCCGTTGTCCGTGTCGAGCAGGATCGCATCGTAACTCCCGTTCCCGGCGCGGATCAGCTCCAGCACGTCGCCCTGGTGCACGATGGTGCGCGGATCCTTCAGTGGGTTGCCGGCGCGCTCGCCCATCGGCCCCTGGTTCCATTTGACCACCTCGGGCACCAGCTCCGCCACGATCACCTTGCCCTTATCGCCCACGATCCGCAGCACGGCAGCGAGCGTGAAGCCCATGCCCAGCCCACCGATCACCACGTACGCCTCCTGCGGCGACCTCAGGCGCTTCAACGCGAGCTCCGCGAGGGCGTCCTCCGAGCCATGCATGGCCGTGGACATCAGTTCGCCCCGGATGCCGACCACCTCGATGGCGTACTCATTGCCGCGCTGGTAGAACAGCAGTTCGCCCCCGTTGTCGGGGATCAGTGCACGGTCGAGCAGCTTGTTGATGCGCATCTTCATGGCGTGGGCCGGTTGCACTGGAGCGGACAGGCGGGCGCGAAGGTCGCCAACCTGGCGTTGTCCTGACGATCCGTCGCACGGCTTGGAACGGCCCGGTATTGGGCCACAGCGGCCCCATCCATGCTCCCGACCTCCACAAAACTGCCCACGTCCCGCGCCGAGCGCACCCCCAACGGCCCCAAAGCCACCATCCGCGCGAAGGCCGGCGAACTGCCCAAGGCGGAGCGCAAGGTGACCTGGCGCACGGCATTCTGGCAGTACATCTGGCCGCGCCGAAAGCACATGCTCCTGGGACTCCTGCTGATCGTGGTGAGCCGCGTGGCGGGCATGGTGCTGCCGGGTAGCACCAAGTACCTGCTGGACGATGTGGTGGGACAGGGCGACCTGCAGATGCTGTGGGTGCTGCTGGGCGCTGTGGTGGGCGCGCTCATCGTGCAGAGCGTGACGAGCTATGCCCTCACCCAACTGCTGAGCGTGGAGGCGCAATTGCTCATCAGCCAACTGCGCACACAGGTGCAGCGCAAGATCCTCTCGCTGCCCACGAGCTTCTTCGACAACACCAAGAGCGGCGCGCTCGTGAGCCGGATCATGAGCGATGTGGAAGGCGTGCGCAACCTGGTGGGCACGGGCCTGGTGCAACTGATCGGCGGCACGCTCACCGCGCTGATCTCGCTGGTCTGGCTCATCTACATCAGTCCGTGGATGACCCTCTTCACCTTGGTGCCCGTGGGCTTCTTCGCGTTCATTGCCATGAAGGCCTTCGGCCGGATCCGACCGATCTTCCGCACACGGGGTGTCATCAACGCAGAGGTGACCGGCCGGCTCACGGAATCGCTGAACGGCGTACGCGTGATCAAGGGCTTCGGCGCGGAGGAGCAGGAGAACCAGACCTTCGAGCAGGGCGTGCAGCGGCTCTTCGACAACGTGAAGACCAGCCTCACCGCCACCTCCTTCATCAGCAGCATGAGCACCCTGCTGCTCGGACTGGCCAGCGCGGGCATCATGGGCATCGGGGCCTACCAGATGGTGGGCGGTGAGCTCACCAGCGGCGAGTTCGTGCAGTTCACCGTGCTGCTGGGCTTCATGATCGCGCCCATCGTGCAGATGAGCAACATCGGCAGCCAGCTCACCGAGGCCTTCGCCGGACTGGACCGCACCGAGGAGATCATGAACATGCAGCCCGAGGACATCGCGGAGGAACGGCCCATCGTGCTGGGCGAGGTGAAGGGCGACATCGCCTTCCACGATGTGCGCTTCGCCTACGCGGAAGGCAAGGAGGTGCTGCACGGCATCGACTTCACCGCCACAAAGGGCTCCGTGATCGCGCTGGTGGGCACAAGCGGCAGCGGCAAGAGCACCATCGCGGGCTTGGTGGCCACCTACCTCACCCCCACCGCCGGCACCGTCACCATCGATGGCCACGACCTGAGCAAGGTGCGCCTGAGCAGCTACCGCAGGCACCTGGGCGTGGTGCTGCAGGACGACTTCCTCTTCGAAGGCACGATCCGGGAGAACATCCTCTTCCCCCGCCCGGACGCCACCAAGGAGCAGTTGATGAAGGCCGTGAAGGGCGCCTACGTGAACGAGTTCACCGACCGCATGGAGCTGGGGCTGGACACGGTGATCGGTGAGCGCGGCGTAAAGCTGAGCGGTGGTCAGCGGCAGCGGGTGGCCATCGCGCGGGCCATGCTGGCCGATCCGAGGATCCTCATCCTCGACGAGGCCACGAGCAACCTCGACACCGAGAGCGAAGCGCTGATCCAGAAGAGCCTGAACGAACTGGTGAAGGACCGCACCACCTTCGTGATCGCGCACCGCCTCAGCACCATCCGCCAGGCCACGGAGATCCTGGTGATCGAGCAGGGACGCATCGCCGAGCGCGGCACGCACACCGAGCTCATCGCCAAGGAGGGTCGGTACTACGAGTTGTACACCTACCAAGCGCGCATCTGAGCGCGGTGGTCGGCGAGGATGCGAGCGTGGTCGAAGCCCATGGGAACCTCCTCACCCGGCTCCAGCCACCGATGCGCGCGGGCCTCGGAGGTGACGGTGGGTGTGCCACTAACGACCTCGGCACGATAGGCGATGCTGACGAAGGACCCGCGCGGGTCGCGACCGGGTTCCGAGTAGATGCCGATCAGGCCGGTGAGCTTCACCTCCAACCCAAGTTCCTCGCGCACCTCGCGGATGCAGGCCTGTTCCACGGTCTCGCCCGGATCCACAAGTCCGCCGGGAAAGACCCATGTGCCGCGGAAGGGATCGGTGCCGCGTTCCATGAGGAGCACGCGGCCGGCATGATCGGTGATCACCGCATCCACGGTGAGGACCACGCGGTCCGGATCGTGGCCCATCCTCAGGCTGCCATCTGGCCCTGCTGCTCCTCGGCCACCCGCTTGATGCCGACCAGGACCTCCACCCATTCACGACCAGCCTCCCGGGCCCTGCGCACATCCTGCGGCAAGCCGGCAAAATCACCATGCCACAGCTCCAGCCGGGTCCGACCATCACGCTCCGGTTCGAGCAGAATGTCCACCGTGGTGTAGCTGGCCGGTTCGTCAGGAAGGTCGCTATCGGTGAGGAAACAGGTGTACCGGAGACGGCGGTCGGCCTGACAGGCCATCACCGTGCCTTTCGCCCGGACCCGTTCCTGACCATCCACCTTGTCCACCCAGACCACCGGGGAACCGGGTTTCCATGAACTGCGGGCCTGGGAACCCTCCAAATAGAGCTTGGTCAACTGCGGCTCGGTCAACACATGCCAGATGGCGCGCGGCGAAGCGTCCACCAATAAGGTCCTTTGGATGATGGTCTCTCGTTCCATGGTGCTCGAAGAACGCATGATCCGTGCCGATTGTGCGATGGGCACACCCTGTCGCCCGACCATGATCGGAAAGCCGATCGGGAGAAGTGTTACACACAGCTGACGATCGGCTTTAGGGGGGCCGAACCACGGATGTTCGCGGTCCTTCCTTCCACGGGTGACCGAGGTGGAAAGGTCGGACGGCCCCGACCGGGGCATGATGGGCACCACGCGGAAAATTGCCAGATCGTCAGACAACGATCCCAGATCCTGCCAGATCAACACCCAACAGCGACCACATACCGATCAGCCGGCCTTTCAACCGTTCGTAAGGGAGGGGTCCGATCCCGGCACGATTCTTCGTACCCTCGCAGCAACAGAACTCCGAGGCCATGCCCCGCAAGAAGACCCTGATCCTGACCCAGCCCGTCCCCGACGGGAAGACCATCAAAGTGCGCCTCGACGGAAGGACCGTCGTGCACCTGAAGAGCATGAAGACCTTTGAGTTCTGGCGCAAGAAGTATCCAAAGGCCGAGGTGATCGGCTAAGGCCATGCGACCCGCGTTGCGGTGGTCTGGCCCGGTGGCCGCCCTGTCGATCACCTGGATGGCCTGCGGGCAGGCCCCCACCCGGCCAACGGAAGCCGCCATGGTGATGAGGTCCAACCCCTATTACAGCGAGACGGATACGGCACGCCTGGAGCTGCCGGACAGTGTGTGGCGTGCGGTCCTGGAACCCGACGTGTATCACATCGCCCGGGAGAAGGGAACGGAACGCGCGTTCACAGGAGCATATTGGGACCATGAAGGCCGTGGGCGCTATCGGTGCGCCGCGTGCGGTAACGCGTTGTTCCTGGCGGACAGCAAGTTCGCGAGCGGGTGCGGCTGGCCCAGCTTCTTCCGACCGGAACGGGAGGGCAGCGTGCTGTATGCCGAGGACAGGAGCCACGGCATGGTCCGCACGGAGGTGCTCTGTGGCCGGTGCGGAGGGCATTTGGGCCATGTGTTCGACGACGGTCCCCCCCCCACGGGAAAGCGGTTCTGCATGAATTCGGTCGTGCTGCGGTTCGAACCTGGACCCGCTGCACCGGAGCCCGAACATTGAGTTCCCGGCCTTGGGACTGTGATGTTCGGGGCGGACCGTGATGGTCGGTTGACCGTCCGATCGCTTAAACTTGTCCTTCCGCCACCCTGAAGCTGCGTTCGCGCAGCGGCGGCACAACCAACAACCATCCATCCCGAACGACCATGAAGAAAACCCTACTCGCATTGCTGCTCGGATCGGCCGGCCTTGGTGCACAAGGCCAGGTGATCCTGAACGTGTTGGAACCCGCCAACATCGCCGGAAGCTACTCGTTCACCTGGGCCGACCCCGGTGGAGGCTGGGGCAGCCCGGACCTGAACGACCCGCTGAACGCGTTGACCGATACCCTGGCGCTGGCCACGGACGGCACGGTGGCCGACAGCCTGTGCTGCAACCCGCTTACGAACGGACAGGACGTGGCCGGTAAGATCGCCGTGATCTACCGCGGAGATTGCGAGTTCGGTGTGAAGGCCCTGAACGCCCAGAACGCCGGTGCCGTGGCCGTCTTCATCATCAACCGGGAGGCCGGAGCGCCTGTCGCGATGGGGGCCGGGGCGCAAGGGGCGAACGTCACCATCCCGGTGGCCATGATCACCCTGGAGGACGGTATCGAAGTGGAGGATGAACTGGAGGCCGGCACCCCGGTGGTCGCCTTCCTCCGGTTCCATCAACAACTTCTTCCAATACAACCTGAGTGCCTACCGGCCGGATGTGCTGGTGGCCCCGGCCAGCGGACAACCCGCCTTGGTGTCCCAGAACGCCAGTGAGTTCAGTGTCGAACTGGGCCTGTGGATCCACAATTATGGCACCGCCGATCAACCCGATGCGAGCCTGAACGCCAAGGTGGAGCAGAACGGCACCGTGCTCTACGACCAGACCTCGACCGGTACCGCGATCAACGCCGGGGACAGCCTCTTCGTGACCCTGCCTCCCTTCTCCCAGCCCACGTACACCGACGACATCTACACGGTCACCTACTCCATCTCCTCCGGGTCGTTCCCCGATGAGTTCATGGCGGACAACATGTATTCGTTCACCTTCAGGGTCGATTCCGTGCTCAGCTACGCCCCCATCGACCCGTTGACCGGAAAGCCCACGCCCAATGCCCATTACCGGCCCGGGGATGACCTGGACGGTTTCCAATCGTGCATCCATTTCCAGAACCCCAACGCGAGCCGCATGGCCGCCACGGGCATCTACACAAGCGCCACGACCGCGGCCGGAACCACCTTGGACGGCGAGTTCATCGGCGTGCGTGCCTACGAATGGGCCGACACCTTCACCGGCCTGAGCGACCCGAACTTCCCCGCGCAGACCGCATACACCCTGGTGGAGGAAGCCACGGGCGAATACTACTTCCAGGCCGACCTCCAGAGCGAGGTGATCTTCGTGCCCTTCCAGGACCCGCTGGTGCTGTTGGACAACACCCGGTACCTCTTCTGCGTGTACACCCTTACGGACGGCATCTTCGTGGGCTACGACGCGACGCTGGACTATGACGAGCATACCACGCTGTATGATCAGCCGGTCTCCCTGGTCGAGGACGACGGTACCTGGTTCAACGTCGGCTTCGGTACGGATGTCACCAGCGCCCTCGGCGTGGAGTTGATCCCGGCCGGAAACATCGGCATCAACGAACTGAACACGGTGGAGGTGACGCCGTATCCCAACCCGACCGCGGACATGATCCGTGTGCCGCTCGCCGGCCTCAGCGGTGCCGCCGATCTGCGCATCCTGGATCGGACGGGCAAGCTGGTGGCCGAGCACCGCGTGAGCATCGCCAACGAAGTGCTGGTGCTCGAAGTGGCCGACCTCTCGAACGGCACCTATCAATTCGTCCTCAACTTCCAGGACGGCGGTCGCACCACCTTCCGTGTGGCGGTGACCAAGTGACCATCCGCATTGCTAGAACGAAGCGCGGGCCTCGGCCCGCGCTTCTTTTTTCACCTTCATGGTCGGCCCAAGGGAACCTTTCGCACGGACCCTCGTCTATCGCCCAGCCGACCCGCCCATGACCCACCGCCTCCTGGCCCTGCTCCTTGTCCTGGGGGCTGCGCTCATCCTGGCGCCGGAGCTGAACGCGATCGACACGCCGGCCCCGACCAAGGCGTGCACGCTTCGCGGAGCCGACCTGGAGCTGCACGGGCTCAGGCGTGGCCGAAGGCTCAGGTCGGGCGGGACCAGCCCCCTGGCGCACGACAGCCACTACTTCTTCGGCCCCTCCGCGATCCCCCTGGAGGGTGGGCAGGGCTATTACCAGAACGTGAGCATCCTGATGCATTCGGCCTATTTCGCTCCGGTGACAGGGCTTCAGATCGGCGCCGGACTTCAAGTGGGTTCATTGATCACAAGCCTCGCCACACGATCCGGTGGCCCCATCGTGCACCTGCGTGTGGGGGGAAGCGGTCGCATCGGCCAGGGGGCCATGCATCTGGGCGGGTTCGCCATGGGGGCCCGTGTGACGGCCTCGCCCCCGTTCAACGACCGGGAGCCTTTGTCAATGACGGTGGGCATCGCGGCCATGCAGGCCACGTTCGGTGGTGAACTGTTCAACGTGACCTTGACCGGAGGATGGGGCTACGAGAACGGTGAGCTCACCGATTCCCCGGTCATCGGGCTCAGCGGGCTTTGGCACATCACCGACCTCATCTGCTTCGTCACGGAGAACTGGCAAGTCCCCTTCGGCCGCTCAGACTACCGTGTCTTCAGCTACGGTGCCCGCTTCACCCACCGGAAAATGGCCTTCGATGCCGGCTTCGCCGTGAACAAGGACTTCGCGGAGTTCTTCGTTCTGGGCGTTCCCCTCATCGGTTTCGCCCTGCGCTTCTGAGCTGCGACCGAGCGCTTAGCTTTCGGCTCCGAACCGAACGCCCATGCCCAGCTTCGACATCGTGAGCAAGATCGACGTCCAGACCCTGGACAATGCCGTGAACACCGCGAAACGCGAGGTGGAGACGCGCTACGATCTGCGCGGAAGCAACAGCAGCATCGAACTGGACAAGAAGGCGCTCACCATCAAACTGAGCACCGAGGATACCATGAAGCTCGATGCGATCGAGAAGATCGTCCTGGAGCGCAGCACCAAGCAACGCATCGATGTGAAGGCCTTCGACCTGAGCGGAGCGCCCCAACCCAGCGGCAAGCTCGTGTTGAAGACGATCAAGGTGCAGCAGGGCATCGAGCGCGACAAGGCCAAGCGGATCATGAAGGCCATCAAGGACAGCGGGCTGAAGGTGCAACCCCAGATCATGGATGACATGATCCGGGTGACGGGCAAGAAGATCGACGACCTGCAGGCCGTGATCTCCCTGTGCAAGGGGGAGGATTTCGAGGTGCCGCTGCAGTACGAGAACATGAAGTCCTGATCCCATGCACGCGATCACCCTTCGGTTCCTCGCCGAACCCGCGGATGTGAACTACGGCGGCATGGTACATGGCGGTGCGGTGATGCGGTGGATCGATCAGGCCGGCTACACCTGCGCCGTGAACTGGAGCGGCCGGTATTGCGTCACGGTCTACGTGGGCGGCATCAGGTTCCATCACCCGATCCGCATCGGCCATCTCGTGGAAGCCGAGGCCCGCCTCATCCACACCGGGACCACGAGCATGCACATCGCGGTGGACATCCACGCCCGGGACCCACGGAACAACAAGCGCGAGAAGACCACGCATTGCATCATCGTGTTCGTGGCCATGGATGATGAGCGGAAGCCCGTGGCCGTTCCCCGATGGTCGCCCGGCACGGACGAGGAAAAGGCCCTGAGCACCTACGCGGTCCGGTTGATGGGGATGAGGGAGGAGATCGAAGAGGCGATGCGGCCCCACCTTTCGGGCGGCGGCATACAGGACAGCAACCCCACCGGCTAGGGCGGCTCCCTGGCCCGGCAGGGCACAGGATGGAACGAGGAAGCGCGCCTTACGGGGCGCGCTTCGTTCGTTCTCCCGATGCCGGCTTACGGGCCGGGACAGGGTCTTCAGGCGCCCAGGAGGGCAAGGACCCCGATCATCGGGTATGCGTGTTCGGCCTTACGGGGCCGGTTGTTCCAAAGGCCTTACGGGGCCTCGATGGTGTAACGCAATGGGCGTGCCAGATGTTTCCGTGGAAGGGGGAAAAAATCAAAAAGGCCCCGTCCTCGCCGGGACCTGGGGCCTTCATCGGTCGACCCGCGAGCCTAGAAGACCGAGCGGCCCTGCAGAAAGAGCACGAAGATGAAGGTCATCAGGAAGTGATGGACCAGAAGAAGGACGGAAGCGAACGCGAGCACGGTCTTTCCACTGCGCTTCAGCTCTGGAAAGAGCTTCTTGTTGTTCAGGGCGATGATCGGCAGGGGAACGGTCGCGAGCAGGAAGGTCACCGCCAGGGCCTTGAAGACGAACACGTTGTCCAGTACGCCGAAGAACAGGTGAGCGTAGTAGAACACGAAGCCCAGGGAGGACAACAACGCGAGCCGGACGAACATTTTGGCCTCGTAGACCATCTTGGCTTTTGTTTCCATGGGATAGACGCACGGTTCATACGGGGTTGCGTCCCCCAGGGTTCCGAATTATCAACAGCGGCGCGGCTCTCCCGCAGGCAACCTAGCGACCGGTCGCGCGTACCGAGAGCCGCAACAGGCCGGCCGCTCCGGATGCCACGCCCGCCACTGCGAGCGGCCACGGATACCAGGCAGGAACGAACCCGCCCAGGAACGCGTTCACGGCCGCCGTGCCGAACAGGGGCTCACCGGCCGCGGACAACCAGCGGAGCGGCTCAACCATGAAGGAGGCCAGGAACAGGAAGGCCGAGGAGAGCAGCAGTACCCACGCGATGAGGTCGGGGGCGATCCGTCCCGCAGCGTTCGCCCCATGGAGGATGATCAGCGCGAGGAGCACCAAGCCCACGGAGATCAGGAGCGGCACCCACACGGGTCCGACCCACGGCGTTGGAACGAGAAAAAGAAGGTCCCACTCCAGGAGGGAGGCGGGCCAGTCGAGAAGGAGCTTCAGGAACACGTAGTAGAAGATGTCCCATACGCCGAAGCAGTAGGCGAACCAGGCGAACCGTTGCAAGCCCGACCTGGAGACCATGGCCCCGGGTGCGAACAGCATCACCAGGGTCGCGACCTCCCGGCAGCTCTCGGTGGTGGCGATCCCGGGATCGATCGGTCCAAGGGGAAAGGAGAAGCCGCCCGGGTAGTACATGGCACGCAGGTACACCACCACCGCGCTCTCCAGCAGCGCCATGGCCACCGCGAAGAGCGTCATCCAGGGCAGCAGGTGGCACCAGGGGCGTTCCATCGGCGGTCAGGTGGCGATGTCGGCCACGAGGCCGCGATGATCGGAACCCGGGATCACGAAGGTGCCGCTGCGCACGACGGAGGCGCCCGGTGTCATAAGCACGTGATCGATGGGGATGAGCGCAAGGCCCAGCACCGAGGGGAAGGTGGGCACCCTTGGCGCCGTGCCCATGCGCAGGCCACTGGATGCGCACAGCCCCCACATGGCGCGGTCCCAGCTCACGGTGTTGAGGTCGCCCACCACGATGGTGCGCTCGCCGCGGGAACGCACAAGACCGGCCAAGGCACGGAGCTGGGCGTTGCGCGCCCGGTGCTCGGCCAGGCTGCCCGGCGACGTGGCGTGCACGCTGAACACCCGCACAGGTCCGCCCCTGCCGGTGATCTCGGCCTCGATCACCGGGGAGCCGCCCAGGTGATGAACGGTCATGCGTTCGACCGGTCGGCGGCTGTAAAGCGCGATGCCGTAGCAGTGCTCGCCGGGCACCACCTCAGCATGGGGGTAGGCATCGGCCAGGGCCCGATCCAGCACGGCTGCCC
The DNA here is from genome assembly GCA_016715895.1 of Flavobacteriales bacterium. Taxonomy (NCBI): domain Bacteria; kingdom Pseudomonadati; phylum Bacteroidota; class Flavobacteriia; order Flavobacteriales; species Flavobacteriales bacterium. The sequence goes on from JADJXH010000003.1 coordinate 1,239,919, forward strand.
AGGCGGAGCTCACCGCCTGGAAGGACAGCACATCGGCGTTGCTGGCCAGGGCCATGCGCACCACCTCATCATGCCTGCGGTTCGGCTGCAGCAGGTTGAACTGGGCGATGCGCAGATCGGCAGAACCGGTGTTCACCGGGAGCTCGGCGACGGGCGCATCCACCTGCAACAGCACCATGCAGACCGAGAAGGCGGCCGCGCCGAACGTCCATGGCCTTCGCCGCCAAAGCGACCACGCGGCGAAGGCTGCGAACAGCACCGCCCATTGCATCAGGAAGGCGCGGGCCAGCATGGGCAGGAAGGCATCGGGGGCGAAGGCGAGCGTGCAGGCCACGGCGAGCATGGCGGCGGCGAGCTGCACCTCGCGGTGCCGTGTCAGCTTGGGGAACCTCATGGGTGTACGGTGTTGGGGGCCTCGAGACGCTTGATCAAGGTGAGCACACGCCAGAGCGGCAACGCACCCAGTACGCCGAAGGAGGCGTCCACGCAGCGCCAGAAAAAGGGGATCCCGCGCACGGGGGCCCACAGGAAGGCGAGCGGCAGCACGAGCAGGCAGCACCACAGGCCCCACTCGATCACCCAGCGGTTGCGCACGGGATCGCGCAGTGGACCGATGAACGCGATGCCGATCACCACATGGGCGAAGGCGAGCCAGTCGGTGCCATAGAAGAGAAAAGCGTGCTTCGCCCCCACCTCGGCCATGGCATCCGCGCTGCGTTGCGCCCAGACATGCCAGGGGCCCGGCCAGCTGCGGGTCAGGTCCGCGAGCCACGCGGTGCCCCATTCCAGCGGCACGGCGGTGAGACCGCTCACCCACAGGGCGCCGATGAAGAACAGGATCCAAAGGCGGATCTCGCGGCGGATGCGGTGGGGATCCATGCCTCAAGGGTTCACACGGATACCCTCCACCGTTCCCTGTGCCATCAACTCCTCATAGGTCCGTTGATCCGCCCAGGTCCAGCTGCGCCAGTCCTGTGCGTTGTACCGCTTCAGGAATCGGTCGCGCTTGCGGTCCAATGCCGCCTTGAACTCGCCCGCATCCAGATGCTCCACCCAGCGCACGCGGTTCCCGCGATGCTTGGCCATCTGGGCCTCCACCTTCGGCAGGTCTTGATTGAGCAGGGGCAGCACCTTGTCGCTCATGGCCAGGTAGTTGTCCACGTCGATCTCGCCCTGGTTCCAGTGCGCCAGATTGAAGCGCACGATCACGCCATCCCAGTTCACCGTGGTGAGGCCCACCAGCGCCACGAAGGCCGCCCAGCCGTTCACGCGCAGCAGGTGGATCAGCGTGCGGCGCTCGTGCACCTTCAGGTGAAGCGTGACAAGGCCCACCAGCACGAGCGCCAGGAACACGATGACGCCGATACGCTTGTAGGCCAGCCCGTGGAAGTGGATGTAATGGTAGTTCCGCAGGAAGACCGAGATGCCGAGGATGAAGTTCTGCGCGATCCAGGTGGTCGCCAGCAGGCGCAGCGGCCGTGCCTCCGGATGGAAGTTCAGGTTGCCGCGGAAGAGGTACAGCAGGATGGCGATGCTGAGCAGGATGCTGAGGATGAGCAGCCAGGTGCCCTCGTGCACGAACTGCTTCAGGCTGAAGCCCTCCTCCACGGTGAACCCGATCCACACCCACGAGATGTCGATGAGGTTCACCACCAGCAGCAATGCGTTCACGAGCATGAGCAGGAGGATGCCCATGCGCCGCTCGCGGTCCAGCGCACCCATGGAGAGCGCAGGCAGCCAGTGCGGGCGCTTGTGCCGTTGGCGGATCAGCGATGCGTTCATCGGCCATTCCGGACCGGCGAACAGATGCGGGGCGAAACGGTGCACCAGGGCGGCGCTCACCAGCAAGCCGAGGCCCAGGAAGAACACGTGCGGTGTGAAGAGCTCCGCGAAGAGGTCGCCGAGCAGGTTGAACAGGCCGTCCAGGAACCCGGCGGTCATCGCCTCGAAGCGCGGGTTGGCGGCACGGTAGATGAGGAAGTAGAGCGCCCCCACGAGCACCGGTATGAAGGCGAGCCGTGTCCAGCGCCAACCGGAACGCGTCGCAGGCAGCTGCTTGAGCCCGTTGTTCAACAGGCCGGCCACGCCCAGCGGCGCGAAGACCCCGTTGAGGAAGGCGCCGACCAGGGCCACCGGCAGGTTCCGCTGCCGGGGCTCGAGCAGGAGCACCGCGCTCACCGCCAGGCAGGCCAGTGTGCCCACCGCGGCCACGACGCTCCCATGCACCACCAGCATGGCGGCGCTCACCAACAGACCGCCAAGGGCCCAGCGCGCTGCCACGGACGCGGTGCGCCGAAGCGCCAGCGAAACACCCACGGCCGCCAGGGCGAAGAGCGACAGGTTCAGCCCGATCTCCTGTTCCCAGAACAGGCGGTCGAACAGGACGGCGAGGAGCAGCACCGCCAGCGCGGTGCGGATGTCGGCGGAGCGGCGGGTGCGGTCGGTCATTGGCGGAGGTCCTTGTTCAGCAGTAGGTCGATGGCGTCCAGGTGTGCGCGGAACGCCTTCGCGCCGGCGGGGCTGGCCTTGTAACTGGTGTTGGGCCGCTTGCCCACGAAACGCTTGCGCACCTGCACGTACTTCACGCCCTCCAGCGCGGCCAGGTGGCTCGCGAGATTGCCGTCGGTCACGTTCAGCAGGTCCTTCAGCACGGCATGGTCCACCCAGTCGTTCACTACGAGCACCGCCATGATGCCGAGACGAACGCGGCTCTCGAACGCTTTATTGAGCCCTTCGATCATGGGGCGTCGTTGCCAGCGGATTCGTGCCGGTACCACATGAGCCCGCCATACAGGATGTGGAGCACCCCGAAGCCGAGCGCCCAGAACAGCAGGCCGGCGCCCACCCACGCGGTGCCGAGCAGACCCAGCACCACCTCGCTGAGGCCGAGCCAGCGGATCTCGTCGAGCGTGTACTTCGAGGCGTTCAGCAGGGCCAGTCCGTAGAACACGAGCGTGGCCGGGGCCACCAACGCCACATTGCCGTGCCACAGCATGGCCAGACAGAAGAGCCCGCCGGTGATCAAGGGGATGGCAAGGTTCCACGCGAGGCGCCGGGCCGAGGCGTCCCACAGCCCCTGCCCCACCCGCTTGGCGCGGCGCCAGGTGAACCATGCGGCCCCCGAGAGGGCCAGAACCAGCACCAGGGCCGCCAGCAGCACCAAGTCCCATACGGCGCCCATGGAGGACCCGTGCAAGTAGTGATCGAGCCCCGCCCCCTCCGACCGGAGACCTGCACCTCCGGTGGAGAGCATCAGGTCCTCGTAGCGCTCGCGCGCCACCAGTGCACCGACGAGCGCCACCAGCCCGGCGAGCACGCCGCTGAGGCCGCTCAACGAAAGGAACCGCGTGCTCCGCTCCATCAACCCGCGGATGTGGGCCAGATCATGGTGGTGCTCGTTGCGGGTCATGCTCAAAGTACTTTGCGGTTCAAAGTAAAGAACGCCGGAACGATCGTGCAAGTATGCGGGGCGGAAAAAAGATCAGTGCACCATCCAGAGCGCCAGGATGGCGCCGACGACCACCGCAGCGAAGCGCTGCAGGTTGAACCGGTGTTCGGGCGTGGTCTCGAAGATGATGGTCGTGCCGATATGAAGGAGCATGCCGATGGCCACGGCCAGGGCCCGATGAAGGAACGCCTCACCCAGGCTGCCGCCGCCGAGGGCGCCCACGAGGATGCCCGCCGGTGCGGCCACGGCGAACACCGCGATCATGGTCCAGCTGCGCAGCACGGGCACCTGGGAGCGTTGAAGCACGGTGGCCAGGGCGATGGCCATGGGCAGCTTATGGAGCAGGACCCCGAGCAGAAAGGGCATGTCGGTATGCACACGCGCGTCGGCGAACGGCATGCCCTCGGTGAAGGAATGAAGACAGAGGCTGAGCAGGGTGAGCATCGGCAGCGCCCTCCCGGGAGAGGTGTGCATGTGGCCGTGCTCGATCCCATGGCTGAAGAACTCGAGCACCACCTGGAACATGAACCCGGCAAGGAGCCAGGGTCCGATGCCTTCACCGGCCGCTTCATAGAGCTCGGGCATCATGTGGGTGAGCGCGACGCTCAGCAGGAACGAGCCGCTGAAGGCGAGGAGCAGGCGAAGCGCGTTCGAGCCAGGCCTGCTGAACTGCACCAGCGCACCAGCGGCCAGCGGCAGCAGCAGGAAGAGGGCGATGGTGGCGGTGAGCGTCATGCCATCGGTCGTTGCGCCCAGATCACCAGGCGTTCGGAGCGCTGCGGATCGAAGGGTGCAGGCTCGGGGCCATCCGTGAGGTCGAGCACCACGAAGCCGGCCTCATGGACCAGCTGCACGAGACGATCCGGGGCCAGGGCCGATACGCGTTCCTCGAAGTGATGGCGGCCGCTGTCATCCTCGGCCATGATGCGCTTCACGACCATTCCCCCTTCGGTGGACCGGGCGATGGTGAATCGGACCCCGCCGGCCAGGACACACTCCATGGGCACCAGTTCCTTGAGCACACGAACGCTGTTCATGAAGTCCAGCACGAAACGGCCACCCGGCCGGGTGGCCGAGAACGCCGCGGCCAGAGCCTTCCGATCATCGTCCTCGTCCTCGAAATAGCCCAGGCTGGTGAACAGGCACACGACCAGGTCGAACTCCGCCGTGGCAAAGGGCACCCGGATGTCGTGCACCGCGAATCGGGCGGATGGCACCTCGCTCCGGGCCTCGGCGACGCTCTCCTTCGAGAGGTCGATGCCGGTCACGCGGCATCCGGCCTCGGCGAACCATCGGGCGTGCCGGCCACGCCCGCACGCCATATCCAGCACGGTCGCTCCCTGCCCGACCCCACTGCGCCGCAGGATGGCGCGCACCCATGCCTCCGCCTCGTCCTCATCGCGATGGCCATAGAGGAGCTTGTAGTAGGGCGTGCCGAACCAGGTGCGGTACCAGGCCATTCGATGATCGGGCCCGAAAGTACACCACGACCGCCCACCCGCCCGACCGTACCTTCGCCGCATGAAGTTCCGGACCGGCGCCCTGCTCGCCATCCTCTTGCTGGTGCCCGGGTGCAAGAAGGAGGATGATCTGGGCAGCGAGGAGGTCAGCACAATGGTGGACCATGCCTATGCCGAGAACCTCATCACCCCGCTCTTCCCGCTCGCACAAGCCATGGGCTTCGGTCCGGGGCGCTGGTCGCCCGACAGTGCCCTGTTCTGCGTGGGGTTGGACAGCCTTGCAGGCGACACCACCGCGTTCCCGGCGAACGGCCCGGTGACGCTCCACTTGCGCTTCAGCGACGGAGGATGCACGGACGCCGCAGGGCGCGGTCGGTCGGGCCCGTTCATCCTGCGGTACGACAGCCTGGAAAGCGATGGCCGGGCCCGCCTCATCGCCTTCAGCACACCCGGGCTGCAGTGCGCCGGGTTCGAACTTCAATGCGGCGCCTCGGTGAACGCCTTGGGCGACGGAAGGGTGCGCGTGCAGGTGGACAGCAGCGCCATCTGGCGTCAGGGGGCTTGGAGCCGGCGCTACCGGGGACATCTGGACCATGAGCTGATCTCGGGCAGCATCGATGACGTGGCGGGCGATGATGTCTATGCGGTGTCCGTGGAGGTGATCGGCCAGGACCGCTACGGCACCGCCTACACGGCCACGACCAGCACCGCCCTGGAGGTCGCCACCGGCTGCCGGTGGGTCAGGGCCGGCGTGCTGGCCTTCGTCCAGAGCGATGAGCGGGAACGGACGCTCGACCATGGCAGCGGCTGCGATGCCCGCGCCGACCTGATGGTGTCGGACACGCGGTTCGGGTTGATAATCCCGTGAATAACTCACCAGGTCCGCGGAGACGCTCCGGGGTCGATGGGCCTTGCTTTGCGAGCGCGCTGCGCGTGATGCACGGCGCCGCATGGCCCGGGGGACGCCCCTCCGGGATCGAACCAGCACGCGAAGCACCATGGAACCGCTGATCTACGAAGGCACGGCCAAGACCCCCTCGATCCTTTTCGATGCCGAGCAGGGCCGGTTGGAGCTGAAGGGACGGTCGATCCCCGAGAACTCGATCGACTTCTACAAGCCCCTCATCGCCTGGGTGGACAAGTACGCCCGTGCGCCACGCCCCTCCACGGTGGTGCACGTGCAGCTGGAGTACTTCAACACCAGCAGCAGCAAGTGCATCCTGGACCTGTTCAAGAAGCTGGAGGCGGTGCGCACCCAGGGGAACGAGCTCGCGGTGCATTGGCACTATGAAGAGGATGATGAGGACATGCTGGAGGCCGGCGAGGACTACCAGGCCATCATCAACATCCCCTTCCGCATGATCCTCGTGAAGGATCAGGAAGGCTCCTAGGCGCCCGAGGAACGGCTTGACAGCCGCTGAACGAGCCAGGGGAACACCTCCATCCGGAGCGCGATCGCGAACGCCAGCGACATCAGCCACAGCACGGCCATGTTGGCCCAGAAGGTCGGGATCCGGACCGTACCCAGCCATTTCGCGGGTGCGTAGAAGTGGGCTCCGAAGAAGCCCATGCCCCGGGCCTCCAGGTAGATGGGATCGCTCTTGCGGACCAGGGTTCCCCGGTCCACGGCAATGACGTTCACATCGTTCTTGTTGGTGACGAACTCGGCCAGGCTCTCGTTGCGGTGGGCGTCCAGCAGGGCGAAGTAGCGCTCCCGGGCCTCGGGATCCGCAGTGAGCTCGGAGATGAGCTGCTCCTTGGACCGCTCGGCCTCCTTGTACATGCGACGGTAGTGGATGGTGAGGTCGTTCAGCAGCCCGTCCACGGCGTTGAGGGCCGCTTCATCCACCCGCCCGTCAGCCTCCATCCGGAGCTCCGGCACCACCAGTCCGCTGACCCGTGCGGCCTCCGCCCGCAGTTCGTTGAGGAGGAGGTCCAGATCGCGCTGGCGCTGTTCGACCTTCGTGGCATCGGTCCCCGTGCCGCGCAGGTTGGACACGCGGTGCTGCAGCTCCCGCACCCACAGGTCCTTCTTCCAATTGGCGGTCTTCATGCGCTGGTCCAGCGCATAGAACTGACGCTCGTAGGCATTGTCGACGTACTGCGTGACCGCGAGCCCCTCGTACGCCCAGCGGCTGGCCATCACGTTGCCGATCCATGGAACGCTCTGTTGGGAGGAGAACCAGGGGTGGAGCTTGTCGAAGCGCACGATGATGCCCGAGAAGAGGAGCTGCGGAATGATCAGCACGGGGATCACGATGTAGATGACCTTCGCGCTGTTGAAGCTCGCGCTCACGTTGAGGCCGAGCACGTTCGCGAAGCAGCTGGTGCTGAACAGGAGCGCCCAGTGCACGAAGGCCATGTCCCGGATCCCCAGCACGCGATCGCCGACCACCACGAAGAGCAGCGATTGGATCGCGGAGATGAGGAACAGGATGGCGATCTTGCTGAGCAGGTAGCTGTTGCGGTTCAAGGCCAGGAACTTCTCGCGCTGCAGGATCTTCCGGTCGCGGATGATCTCCTCGGCGGCCACGGTGAGGCCCAGGAAGAGCGAGACGATGACGGCGATGAAGAGGTATTGCGGGATGTTGTCGTTGGCGCGGTAGATGTAGGCGGTGCCCTCCTCCCCCGCCCCGTGATAGCGAAGGAAGAAGGCCATGACGAAGGCGAGCACCGGGGCCTCCAGCAGATTGATGAGGACGTACTGGCGGTTGGCCAGCTTCGCAAGGATGTCCCGGGTGAAGAACACCTTGAGCTGCACGAGCCAGCCCGGTGCCTTGAAGGTGCTCCGGGGCACACTGCGCACCTCGGGTGCCTGCGCCATGCGCCCCTCCATCTGCGCCCTGAAGACCTCGTTCCAGGCCTCGGGGCTGATGCGGCGCTGGTCGGTCTCCATGCCGTACTCGTCCACCAGCTTCGCCTCCAGGATGTTGAAGATCTGCTCGGGGTTCACGTTGCCACAGGCCCTGCACTGGCCCACATCGCTGTTCACCTGCCCGGTGACACGCTTGAAGTACACCACCGATTCCACCGGGTCACCATAGTACACGGGATACCCCTCTTGATCGATGAGCAGGAGGCGGTCGAAGAGCTTGAAGATGTCCGAGCTGGGCTGGTGGATCACCACGAACACGATGCGCCCGCGGAGCGCCAGCTCCTTGAGCAGGTCCATGATGTTCTCCGAATCGCGGGAGCTGAGGCCGCTCGTGGGCTCATCCACGAAAAGGACGCTGGGTTCGCGGATCAGCTCAAGGGCGATGTTCAGGCGCTTGCGCTGGCCGCCGCTGATCGTTTTCTCCAACGGCGAGCCGACCTTGAGGTCCTTGGTATCGTATAGCCCCAGCTGCTGAAGGAGCTTGAGCACACGGTCACCGATCTGCGCGTCGGAGAGGTCACCGAAACAGAGCTTGGCGTTGTAGAAGAGGTTCTGGTACACCGAGAGCTCCTCGATGAGCAGGTCGTCCTGGCTCACATGACCGATGACCCCGCGGATGCGGCCGGCCTCCCTGTGCACATCCACCCCGTTGATGGTGACGTGTCCGGTGGTGGGCCTCAGGTTCCCGTTCAGCACGTTGAGCAGCGTGCTCTTTCCGCTGCCACTGCCGCCCATGATGCCGACGAGCTTCCCGCTGGTCTCGGCCAGGTCCAGTTCGTGCAGGCCCACGCGTCCGTTGGGAAAGGCGTAGGTGATGCGTTCGGCCTTGAACACGAGCGCGTCGCGCTGGCGCCCCTTCATGAAGCTGCCGAGGATGTCGCTGTAGTAGATCGGGCGGCCGTGCGGGGGCCTGATCGACGCACCGTTGCTGAGCACGTAGTGATGGCGACCGCTCATGGGCTGCCCGTTCAGCAGCACCCGGTCCTGCCCGAGGTAGCGCGCCATGTACAGGTTCACGTTGGGCACGTGGAGGACACGGAGCTCCCCTTCCAGATGGGCATGCAGGTGGCGGGCCTTCGAAAGCCCGTTCTCCACTGCCGCATCGGCGTAAAGCAGATGCGGGGAGTCGACACGCTCACCAGCGGCCTGTGCCACGAAGGCCTGGCACCGCTCGAAATCCTCGCGGCCGATGTTGAAGGTCTCGGCCACCGTGTTGACGAACTCCTGCTCCTGCCCGGCCACGCCACCGGCATGGATGAACTCCAGCAGGTGCATGAGCACGATGAACTTCTGTCGCTGGGTGAGCTCCTCGTTCACCTGCACACAGATGCGCAGCACGCGGACGGAGTTCACCGAGAGGCGCTTGCGACCGGAGCGGCCCTCGCCTCCCTGGTTGTGGAAGGCGTCCACATGGGCATCGAAACGGGCGAGGTGTTCCTCCACCTGTTCCCCGGTGAACTGCTGGCGCAGGAAGCGTTCCAGCATGAGGCGCCCGGCAGGCCGGCCCGAACCGGCGCCGGCATCGGCCCGCGCGATGATGGCGAACAGTTGCAGCAGTGCGTTGAGGATCTTCTCGCTCATGAGGGGGACCGCCGGGCAGGCCCGGAAAAGGAACATCCCTCTTTACGGGAGGGATGTCCAAAGGGTTCCGGGCCCCGGAACGCCTACTGCTTGAAGCCGATCAGCATCACCGCACAGCCCGAACCGAGCTTGGACGGATCGAGCTGCGACTCGATGGTGACATCCAGCGTGTTGGCCACCACCAGGTCCCAATAGGGGCTGTTCGCATGCTCCTTGTTCGTGAAGAGCAGGTTCCGCTCCTTGTCGAACACGCTGAAGATCAGATTGCCATCCGCCAGCCCGCTGCAGGCCGCCACCCGGTACGTGGTGCCACCGAAGAGCGTGAGGGAGAATTCCGCCAGCTCATCCCCCTGCAACAGGGCACGGTAGAACTGGCCATCGGGGATGTACGACGCGGTGATGTGCTTGGCGCACAGATCGGCGATGGTGTCGCACTGCGCGGTTGCCTGGCCGGCTGCGAAAAGGCCGAGCACGGTGGCGGCCGTGGCGATGGTCGTCCTCATGGTCAGATCAGGTACTTGGTGCGCAGCACGGACACCTGCTCGGCGATGGCCGACAGGTCCTGCGGGGTGATGACCACCGTGGAAGTGCTGTTGATGAAGGTGGTGCGCGAAGCGGCGTCGGTGACGGGCTTTTCGTAGGTGTAGGTGCTCTTGAGACCCGCGAAGGCCTGCTTCAGGCTCTTCAGGTCGGCGCACAGGGCGGCGCATTGCTGCTCCCTGTCGTTGGCCTCGATGAGCGCGATCAGGTCGTCGAGGGCCTTGCGCTGCTCGGCGATGCGCGGTGCGAGCTTCGCCTGCGCATCACCCGTGGCATGCGCGAGGGCAAGGTGCAATGAGCCGATCCAGCCGCCGGCGAGCACCAGGGACGCCACATCGCCCCGTTCATTGGTCTTCAGGTAACGATCGGCGGCACGGAAGGCCTCCCCGCTGAGCCTCAACAGGCTGTCCTGGGTGTTCACGTTCCGCCTGAACCGGTCCACCAGACCCTTGTCGAAGGCATTGCCCATCTCCAGGTCGGCGCTCAGTTCTTCGATGGTCTGCAGGGTGGCCAGCGCGGTCTGCCCGTCCTTGTGGATCGTGGCATAGGCCAGATCGGACCCGAACAAGCCCACGGCCAGGGCTCGGCCCATCCTGCCGGTCAGGACCTCGGCCTTGCCCTTGTCCATGAGCAGGTCGCGCTGGTACGCCGCACCGGTGCTGCGGATCAACAGGGCGGTCTGCACCGGTGACGGGATGCTGAAGAGCTTGCCACCGACGTTCACCACACCTCCGCCGTCGGAGGGGGTCGTGGCCAGGCTGTCCTTGGCGGTGGCGTCGGAGCCCTGACCTTCGCCACCACCGCCGCAAGCGGCCAGCAGCATGGACCCGGCGATGGTCAGGACGAGATGGGGTCGATGGGAACGCATGGTCAATGACTGTCCGCGGGTACGGACCGGGGACGAAAGTAGATGCGTCCTCCCCCCCTGGCCGCCACGGGACGGGGCACTTATCAACAGGGCGGGGTTCGGCTCAGCGTTTCACCACGTGGCCGGTCGCGGTCACCGCTCCTTCCACCCGGTACAGGTAGCTGCCCGAGGCCAGGTCACGCGCTTCGACGCGCAGTTGGCCCGATGCGGGCGTCTCGAGCCGCCGCACCACACGTCCCTGCAGGTCCATCAGGTGAAGGACGACGCGCTCTCCGGCTTTCGCCGCGTAGGTCATCACGAAATGGTCGTCGAACGGATCGGGCATCACCGAAAGACCGGCAGCTCCCTCCAGGCCGGCCACGGCGGTGCTGAACACGCAAGCGTCCGTCACGAAGGTCAGCGGTGAGGCGTAGTCCTCGTTCACCACGTCCACCACCTGGTCGATGCAGATGATGTTGTCCGGGTTCACGAAATGGACACGGAACAAGGGGGTGAACCCGTTGTGCCGTTCGAACAAGCTGTCCACGTACGAGAGGCCGATGACATGGGCGGTGCTGCCGTTGAACGCGGGTACGATGGGGAAGTCCATCGGGTCAGCCAGGTTGTCCACGCCGGTGATGGTGATCCCGCTGAAGCGGAGCTCGTAGCCCACGAGCTTCCGGTTCGGGTTGCGCACATGGACGTCCAGGTGGCCCGCACCGAGGTCGAACGCGCCGATGGTGAAGGTCACCGAATCATAGATGTTCACCATGTCAAGGAGCGGGAAGCTGCAGCGGGTGTCCATCAAGCTGCTGTCGCCGAGCAGGTGGGCCTGATGGCAATGGGCGATCAGGGCGGCATCGGCCACGGTGAGGGTGCCATCGTCGTTCACATCCGTGCAGGGAGCGGCGGCCAGCGAGGCGTCCAGGATGCCGGCCACATAACCGGACGCATCGATGCTGTCGTTGTCGGCATCCACGTCCAGGTCGCCGATGAGCCGGGTCCCGGCGCACACGCCCTCACAATCGATCTGCGCGTTCCCGTAGATCTGCCCGAGACAGTCCACGTAGGACGGGCAGTTCTGCTGCACCGATACGAGGAGGTTGGGGTTGCGCGTGATCTCGATGCAGGCCTGCCCCCAGTTGTTGTTGATGTCCATCTCGAAGCGGCCAAGGGCGTCGGGGCTGTTGTCCCAGTTGGTCCGCACCACGAGCGTGTATCGTCCGTCCGCCACGTCGGTGATGTCGATCCACTGGCAGGAAAGACCGCTGCTGTAGATGTCACCGCAGCCCATGCTGATGCCCATGTTGCTGCAGCCGTACTGGGCCGATCCGCCACCGCTGCATTCAAGGTCCATCACGCAGAAACCGTTCTTGAATCCCTGGGCCATCTGCTGGCCGGCGCTGTCGTACAGCAGGTATTCGGCGTACCCCTCGTAGTGCCAGTGGTTGTGGCAGGCGCCGTAGACGAACTGATCGGGGTTGGCGCCGGGGTTGCCGATGTAGTAGTCCGTGAAGCCGATGTTCTGGATATGGGTGGTGAAGCGCACCAATTCGCGCGTGCCGAACCCGGCCAGGCAGCCCTCCTGGATGTAGCAGTCGTTCGCGTTCACCACCATCGTCTGGGCGTAGATGGAGTTCTGTAACACGTCGCTGCGCACGATCAGGTCCGGACCCAGCGGGCAGTTCGGGTCGCCCCATGGGATGCAGCTCCCGTCGTCCACCGCGGCGAGCGGGTTGAAATTGCATGAGGCGGGATCCGTGCAGCCGGCGATGGGGCCCGCGTATTCCAGGATCCAATCGATGCCGGTGCCCGCACAGCTGGTGTCCGTATCACCGATCCGGACGTAGTAGGTCACCCCCGCCTGCAACAGGGCGTTCACCTGGGCCTGAGTACCGCAACCGCCCTGGTCGTTGTCGTAGTAGATGGTGCCGATGTTGGTGTCGTCCCAGATCAGGCCGATGCAGTGGTCGTAAACCCAGACGCGGGTGTCGCAGGTGTTCGTCCCGCAGGTGGTGATGGTGTAGACCCCGTTGCTGTCCGGAACGAAGATGTACCAAGTGTCATTCCCGGGGGTGCTGTGCTGACCCTGGACCACCGTGTCGGGCGACAGGCAGCCGAAGCCCGGCGGGCAGTTCCATTCCACGCGGTCGATGAAGTCGAAGTTGCCACCCTGGGCGATCAATGCGCCATCCACATAGAGCCAGTAACCGCCCGGCGCGAAGATCCCGTCGCCATAGGTGTCATGCATTGTGAACACCAGGCAGTCCGTGGTATCCACGCACAAGGCCGCACCAGTGGATGTGCCTGAGGCCAGCACCACGCCGTTGCCGTTGCGCAGGTCCCAGCTCATCTCGTTGGGATAGGCGTCGGGCACGATGTTCACCTGTACGGCCACCTCACCGGCCGCGCAGCTCGGCGGCGGCGGCGGGATGTTCGCGCTCAGGCTCCACACCACCGTGTCCGTCGCACAGGCGTTCTGATAGTCGCCCACACGGATGAAGATCTCCTGGCCTCCGGTGAGGTTGAGCACCAGGCTGCTCTGAAGGCTGCAGGCATCATCGTTGTAACCAAGGGCGTTCAAGCCCTGCTCGTTGGTCACCAGGCCGGTGCAGTACGTGTACGCCCAAAGCTTGGTATCACAGCTGCTCAGCCCGCAGGTGCTCAGCGTGAACTGCCCGGTGGCCGGCGCCGTGTACACGTACCAGGCATTGTCGAACGGAGCGATGTGGGTGCCGGGCGCGACGGGGATGGCAGTGGCACAGCTGCCGCCAGGCTGGGCCTGGAGCGTCCATGTGGCGAGGGTGAGCAGAAGGATCAGCGGGATGCGCATCGGAGCCTGGTGTAAGGCCCGAAGGTACGAGGATCCCTCAGGCGTTCATCGTGCGCTTGTAATGACGCGGGAAGCGCACGCGTCGCCGCACCAGATCGTAATATTTCCGCCACAACGGCGTGTTCAACAGCTCAAGAAGGCTTCGGTCCACCGGCGCTGTTCGAACGGTTTTTGTCTTCATGCCCCAAGGCTTCCTGTGCAGGACAGGACAGCGCCCGGCGTTCGTTGCCTGCGAGGCCTCTGGTCTTGGATATTGATATACAGGTCCGACCGGTGCTAGCGCATCAAGGTGATGTGGCCAAAGCCCTCCTTGACATCACCCGCGATGGCCTTCACCCGGTAGCGGTACACGTACACGCCGGTGGGCAGCACCGATCCGTTGACGGTCCCATCCCAGGCCAGGCCCACCTCGTTCGCCTCGAACAGGGTGGCGCCCCAGCGGTCGTGCACACGGATCCAGAACTCCTTGACCCCTGTGCCCATCGCCTGAAAGGTCTCGTTGTACCCATCACCGTTCGGGGTGAAACTGTTGGGGATGTACAGGTGGAACTCCGGGTCAACCAGGAGCGTTCGCGACGTGCTGTCCCTGCAGCCCAGGGTGTCGGCGATCACCAGCTGCACCTCATACAGCCCCGGCTCAGGGTAGATGACCTCGGGGTTCTTGTCCTGGCTTTCCAGTCCGGCGGCGCCGAAGTCCCACCACCACTGCGTGGCCCCCAGCGATAGGTCCATGAAAAAGATGGGGGCGTTGTTCACCCAATAGGTGCCGTCCACGGCGAACGAGGCCATGGGCGCATTGACCCCCAGCCCGCTCTGGTCGGTGGCCGTGATGCCGCACGCATCGGTGACCGTGAGGGTGTAGATGGTGTTGCTGTTGGGGTGGGCCGCCAGCGTGTCGGCCGTGCCCCCCGGCTCCCACAGGTAGCTGTACGGTTCGAGGCCCAGGACCGGCAGTGCGCGAAGGACCGCCGTGTCGCCGATGCAGATCACCGTATCGGGCGCGATGCTCACCCGCACCGTGTCGTAGGCCACGGTGACGGTGACCAGATCGGTGGTGTCCTCCCCGCACAGATCGGTGACGGTCACCGACCAACTGGCCGTGGTGGCCGGTGCCACCTGCACCGTCGGAAGCGTGCCCAGGCCGCCGCTCCAGGCGTAGGTGTATCCCGGGGTACCACCCTGCACCGCCGCGGTCAACTGCACCGGTGTTTCCGGACAGAGCACCACGACATCGTTCTGGATGGTCACCACGAGCGGCTGTGGAACAGGTACGGTGACGGTCACCTGATCGCTCTGCGTCACGACGCCACAATCGTCGGTCACCGTCAGGGTGTACGTGGTGGTCTGGGTCGGAGCGACCCACCCTCCGAGCTGGCCGTCCGGCACACCCTGGTCCCAGTCCAGGGTGTAGTTCCCGAACCCTCCGGAGACCGTGGCGGACAGGAAGGTGCTGTCCACGCATTGGATGGTGATATCGTTGCTCAACACCACATCGATCGGTGGCGCCTCTTCGATCAGGATCACCAGGGACACCGTATCACCCCCACAGGCGGTCTCGTTGATCACCATCAGCACGATCGATTCCTGCCCCTCGGTGACGGCATCGAGGATGGCGCTGAACTGCACGTTGATGGAGTCCTGTCCGGGTTGGAAGATCACCTGATCGGGCACGGCGGTGAAGTCCGCGCCTTCCGTGGCTGTACCGCCGATCAGGATGTCCACCGTATCGGGGTCCACGAGCGGACCGCCGCGCACCAGAAAGAGCGATGCGGTTCCGCAGCCCTCGTAGAACAGGCTGTCGATGCCACCGGAGACCACCTCGCCCACGATGGCCAACTGGTTGCTTTGAAAGCTGCCGGCCTCCAGGAAGACCGCGCTGTCCCAAACCTGGTCATTGGCATCGCCCACGACGAGCTTGATGTGGTAAGTCTCCCCGCAGATCACCTGCGCCAGGGCCTGCATCACCACGGTGAGCCCATCGTACTGCACATAGAACGGGTTGCTGTTATAGGGGGCGTTCGTACCGGTCCCATTGACCACATAATACTGCGGGTTCACCACATCGTTCACGGTGTTGATCGTCACCGGATCGGTAGTGCCCGGGATGAGGGCGATGTTGATGGCGTTGTTGCTGAAGGGTCCGTTGATGCCGGGCCCGCTCAGGAAGAAACCGAACGCATCGTTGATGCTGTTGACGAACTCGAGGTATTCCTCCGAGGCGAAGACGAAATTGAACTTCAGCGAATCCCCGGTGGGCACGAAGTCGAACTCAAGCACCGCACAATCGTTCACGTCCTGGATGGAGGGCTGGCTCTGTTGCGCGAGCAGGAGCAGGTCGGGATCCTGAACGCTGAAGCCGGTGACGGGCACCGATGAGCTCCCCGAATCGTTCGGGCCGAGGGCATTGGTGATGCCGCCCGTGGCCAGGATCACACCGGCCGGAATACCGACGTTGGCGTTCGCACTGTTGAACTCACCGGCCTGGGTGGATACCGTGTTGCCGGGGAGGCCGTTGAAGGTGATGTTGCTGGCCGTGACCCCACCGCCCAGGAGGACGTTCTGCACCAGCTGTGCCGGGGTCTGGGTGTTGGTCAGCACCAACTGTGCGCGTACCGGGCCGAGCGCCACAACGACCAGGACGAGCAGAAAGCCACGCATGAAGCCGCAAGGTACGGCCGTCCGACGCATCCCTGCGAACACCTCAGTGCCCGTGCTTCGTGGGTAAACTTGTGCGCCCATGCCGCGCTTTGCTGATGTCATCCTGCCTGCGGCCGTTCCGGGCGTGTTCACGTACGCCTTGACGGAGGATCTCGGCCCGGTGTTGCCCGGCATGCGCATCGTGGTACCCTTTGGCGCAGGGCGGAAGCTCTACGGCGGCTTGGTGACGCGGGTGCATGACGTCCGGCCCGAGGGACGGAACGTTCGCCCTGCGCTCAGTGTGCTCGACACCGCGCCGGTGCTGGCCCCGGTACACCTGCAGCTCTGGCAGCGCGTGGCCGATCACTACCTGTGCTCGATGGGTGAGGTGATGCTCGCCGCCCTGCCCGGCCCGATGGTGCTGACGAGCGAAACGCGGGTGACGGCCACGGCCCTCACGGCCGAGCATTCGGCCCGGACACCGAGGGCGGCCCTGTTGCTGGATGCGCTCGAGCAGCGGCCCGCGATCACCTTGGGCGAAGCAGGCGAACTGCTTCAGGTGAAGGATCCGATCCGCGCCATGAAGCAGTTGCTCGACGAAGGGGCCGTGGCGCTGGAGGAGGAGCTGCGGTCGCGCCCTGTGGAACGTCTGGTACGTCATGTGGAACTGGCGCCGGAGGCCGGTGACGAGGCCGCGCTGCACGGCTGGTTCGACCGGCTTGCACGAGCCCCCAGGCAGTTGGCGCTGCTGATGAAGGGCATCGAGCTGGGTCGCTGGCTGGACAACGGGGGCGGGCCTGTGGCCGAAGCGCGCCTGCTGAAGGCCGCCGGCGCCGAACGGAAACACGTGGAGGAATTGGTGCGCAAGGGTCTGTTCACCGTGACCGAACGGCCGGCGGACCGCCCACCGGCACGACCGGGGAGCGGCTCCCCCACCCTCTCGCCGGCCCAGGCCACCTGCCTGGCGGAGATCGACGCCGCCTTGCGCGACCATCGCTGCTGCCTGCTCCAGGGGGTCACCGGCTCGGGCAAGACCGAGGTGTACGCGCATCTCATCGAACGTGCCGTCGACCAGGGCGGCCAGGTGCTGTACCTGCTGCCGGAGATCGCGCTCACCACCCAGCTCATCGCCCGGCTCCGCGCGCGCTTCGGCGATCGCGTCAGCGTGTTCCACAGCCGCCTCAGCGCCCGCCAGCGTGCCGATCTGTGGAGCGGCATCCACCGCGATCCGTCGGCGCATCTCATCGTGGTGGGCGCGCGTTCGGCGCTCTTCCTTCCCTTCCATCACCTGCGGCTGATCATCGTGGACGAGGAGCACGACCCGTCCTACAAGCAGCAGGACCCCTCGCCGCGCTACAATGCCCGGGACATGGCCCTGGTGCTCGGCGAGCTCATGAACGCGCCCGTGGTGCTGGGCTCCGCCACCCCGTCCATGGAGACGATGTACAACGCACGACAGGGGAAGTACGGCCACACCCGATTGCTCGAACGCTTCGGCGACAGCGTGCTGCCCAGCGTGGAGCTGATCGACCTGCGTGAGGCCCACAAGCGCAAACGCATGCAGGGGCACTTCACGCCCGAACTGCTGGAGGCCGTGCAGCGCACCGTGGAGCGGCGCGATCAGGTGATCCTGTTCCAGAACAGGCGCGGCTACGCCCCGGTGTGGCAGTGCGAGCAATGTGCGCACGTGCCGAACTGCGCGCATTGTGACGTGAGCCTCACCTACCACAAGCGGAGCCACGAACTCCGTTGCCACTATTGCGGCCGGGGCTACCCACCCCCCACGGCCTGCCCGTCGTGTGGCAGCCGCAGGCTGAAGATGATCGGCCTCGGCACCGAGCGCATCGAGGAGGAGCTGGCCGTGGCCCTGCCCGAGGTGCGTGTGGCCCGGCTCGACCAGGACACCGCACGCGGCAAGAACGCCGTCGAGCGGCTCATGCACGACTTCGCGGAAGGGCGGATCGACGTGCTCGTCGGCACCCAGATGGTGACCAAGGGGCTCGACATGGAGCGGGTGAACACCGTGGGCATCCTCAGCGCCGACCGATTGCTCCGCTTTCCTGACTTCCGCGCGCATGAACGGGCCTTCCAGCTCATGGGCCAGGTGGCGGGCCGCAGCGGCCGACGCGGTGTGCAGGGGAGGGTGCTCATCCAGGCGTTCGATGTGGCCCATCCCGTGCTCGGGCACGTGCTCACCCACGATGTCGACGGCTTCTACGCCCGCGAACTGGGCCATCGCCAGGCCCATGGCTACCCGCCCTTCTCCCGACTGGTGCGCTTCACCCTGAAGCACCGTTCCGAGGAGCGGGTGGAACAGGCCGCGCGTACGCTGGTGGACCTGCTTCGTCCCGACCTGGGTGATCGGGTCCTGGGGCCGGAGACGCCGGCGGTGGCCTGGGTGCGGGACCAGCACATCCGGAACGTGCTGGTGAAACTGGCCCGCGGGGCCTATGCCCGCGAAAAGGAACGCGTACGCACCGCCTTGGAGCGCCTGTCGGACGCACTGCCGCAAGGACGGGTGCGGCTGATCGTGGATGTGGACCCGGCCTGATCCGATCAGGGCGTCCGCAGGAACCGGTGCACCGAACGGCGGCGCCCATCGGCGATGGTGAGCACATAGAGCCCCGCCGGCAGGGCGGAAACATCCACCGCACCCGGACCGTCCAACCGCCCCCTGGAGACCACCGCGCCCCGCTGATCATGGGCCGACCAGCTCAAGGGCCCACCGAACGGGTGCACCAGATGGAGCGTCCCCGAGGTCGCCGTGGGCATCACTTCCCAGCCACGTTCTGCCAGCTCCGGCACGTCTGTCCAGGCGCACTCGGCCTGCAGGTCCATCAACCAGGCGCGCACGGCGAGCAGTGCGGGGAAGGCGCACGCCCCATGATCCAGGGCACCCATGTCCACCGCGCTCACCTCCTGCGCACCGGCGAGCTGGAAGGACTGAAGGGCCACCTGCGTGTTGCCGGCGAACACATGATCGTCCGCGTTGCAGTAGTGCATGCGCACCGGCGCCTGGGGCACCCAGCCGTAGAGGTCGTTGTCCGCCAGGGCCAGCCGGAACGGATGCTGCGGATCGGTGGCGAACGCCTGAAGCACGCTGTCCTGCAGGACCGTGCTGGGCACGGACGGCATCACCGCGTCCACATCACCGCTGCCGTGCGTGCCGTCGAACAGGGGCGGGAGCAGCGTGTCCCACGGTGCCTTGAACACTTCCGAAGGGCTGTTGAAGAGCCCGGGGTACACGGATCCGTAGGCAAGCACCACATAGGGCAGATAGTAGGGTGCCGGATAGGGCACGGTGTCCACCATCACCTGGGCCTGGACCCCGCTCACATCATAGGGCCCGGAACAGGGCGCGCTGGCCGTGACGGTGAACTCCGTGGCGAACTGCTGTTCGATGGCGCGGTGGGTGGCCATGCACGCATGCCCGCCCTGGCTGTAGCCGGTGAGGAAGAGCTGGCCGTTGAGCAGAACGCCCTGCGCATCGCACCACTCACGCACCGCACGCAACAGGTCGATG
The DNA here is from genome assembly GCA_016715895.1 of Flavobacteriales bacterium. Lineage (NCBI taxonomy): Bacteria > Pseudomonadati > Bacteroidota > Flavobacteriia > Flavobacteriales > Flavobacteriales bacterium. The sequence continues at coordinate 1,259,663 of JADJXH010000003.1, forward strand.
GAGGCGCTGGCCTCGGTGGCGGCGTGCACATACGGATGCAGCCCCGGCGAATCGCCCAACCCCAGATAGTCGGGCAGCGCGCTCACGAAGCCGATGCCGCTCAGGTAATACCCCACCAGGGCCTCCTGACTGAGGCGCGAGGGCACCGCCTCTTTTTCCAGGATGGTGCCGTGCATGTAGCACGCGATCGAGTGGTAGCAGGTGTCATCGGTGGGCACCATCATGGCCCCCGAGGCCACGATGGGCTGGCCATCCGCGTCGGTTGACCAGTACTTCAACCGGTACACATCGACCCCGTTGATCGCGTTGCCCACGCCGGTGTCGATCAGCTCCTGTTGGGTGAAGGTGAGCAGCAGCGAATCGCTGATCAGCACCTGGGCATGATGCGCCAGGGGCATGCCGCACAGGGCGATGCCGGCGGCAAGGTGGATGTGGAAGCGCATGGGCTGAAGATAGCCCGATGCTCCGGACTCAGTGCTGCACCGTGAAACGCCCCGCGTGCACGCGTCCGCCGTAGGTGGCCCGGTAGTGATGGATGCCGGCTGACCACGCACGCACGTCGAGCTCCGCGCGATCGCCGCGCACGCCCAGGGAGGCGATCAAGGGCCGGCCCGCCTGATCGTACACGTCGAGCACCCCATCGGCGGTGCCGGCCTCGCGGAACAACAGCACCACGCGTTCATGTGCCGGTGAGGGGAACGCGAGATGCGCGCGCGCCGTCAGCCGCTCGAAGCGGACCTCCAGCGTGGACGAGTACCCCTGTGCGCCCAACTTCAGGCGATAGGCGAGCGTGGACAGTTCCGGTGGCGCGGCATCGGTCCAGTCATAGGCCACCGCCGCGTTCACATCGCCGCACAACCCGGAGATCCCACCGACCTGCTGCCAGGCACCGCCGTTCACCGCACGTTCCACCTGGGTCCCATCACAGGTGGTGCCCGCCACCATCGTCCACTCCAGCAGCACTTGCTCCTCACGCACGGTGGCGGTGAACGCCGAGAGGAAGGGATGCTCCTGGCCCACGGCGAAGGTGAAGGGCAGCAGGACGGGGAGGAACGCGAACATGAGGCGCATCGCCGACTGAACGTTCAGGCCGTTGGAATAGTGCGCCACGGGTCCCAGGTGGGCGTACCGGGCACGGGGGCCTCCACGTGCAGCGCCTCCCCAGTGAAGGGGTGCCGCAGGGCGATCGACCGCGCGTGCAGGGCGATGGAGCGGTCGCGCTCCCCGCGCCGCGCACCATACTTCACATCGCCCTTGATGGGATGCCCGGCGGCGGCGAGCTGTGCGCGGATCTGATGGAAGGCTCCTCCCAGGGGCCGCACCTCCACCAGGGTGTAGCGATCACCCCGCATCAGGGGCCGCAGCTCGAGCGATACCGGCACGCCGCGGTCCGAGACGCGGGCCCGGCGCGCCTTCGTGTCGTGGAGCAGGGTGTGCTCAAGCGTCAGGTCGCCGTCCACGGCACCGGTCACCACGGCCAGGTAGGTCTTCTGAACGGCCCGCTCCTGGAAGAGCCGGTTCAGCGCCTGAAGCGCTTCGGTCGTCCGGCTGAACAGCACCACCCCGCTCACGGGGCGGTCAAGCCGGTGCGGCAGGCCGATGGCCTCGCCGGGATGGATCGCCCGCAACGCGCACAGCAGATCGGGTGTGCCGGTGGGGTCGGGTTGCACGGGCATGCCTGCAGGCTTGTGCACGGCCAGCAGCCGGGCATCGGACCAGAGCACGCGGGGCCCGGGCTCAGTACTGCTCGTCGGCGCTGGGGAAGTCACGCGAGCGCACATCGATGAGGTAGCGCCCCACCGCATCGGTGATGACGCTGTGCAGGTCGGCGTAGCGCCGGAGGAACCGGGGGTTGAAGGCCTTGTTGATCCCCAGCATGTCGTGGAGCACCAGCACCTGTCCATCCACGCCGCCGCCGGCACCGATGCCGATCACCGGAATGGACACACTGCGGGCCACCTCGGCCGCCAGGGCCGCGGGGATCTTCTCCAGCACGATGGCGAAGCAGCCCGCCTGCTCCAGCATGCGGGCATCCTCGCGCAGGCGCTGGGCCTCGGCCTCCTCCTTGGCGCGCACCACGTAGGTGCCGAACTTGTAGATGCTCTGCGGCGTGAGCCCCAGATGACCCATCACCGGGATGCCGGCGGTGAGGATGCGCTCGATGCTGGCGATGACCTCGCGGCCACCTTCCAGCTTCACGGCGTGGGCACCGCTCTCCTTCATGATGCGGATGGCGCTGTTGAGCGCACCCTTGCTGTTGCCCTGATAGGTGCCGAAAGGCAGGTCCACCACGATGAGGGCGCGCTGGCAGCCCCGCACCACACTGCTGGCGTGGTAGATCATCTGGTCCAGCGTGATGGGCAGGGTGGTCTCATGACCCGCCATCACGTTGCTGGCGCTGTCGCCCACGAGGATCACATCGATGCCGGCGGCGTCCACCAGGCTCGCCAGGCTGAAGTCGTAGGCCGTCAGCATGGCGATGGGCTGGCCCTTGGCCTTCATCTCCTGCAGCACATGGGTGGTCACGCGCCGGGCATCCTTCGGTTCGCTCATGGCCTGGGCCCCGCCTGTTGGCGGAGGGCGCCAAAGCTAGGGCCGCCCTGCCGAAGGATGGGCCGCAGCGTCCGCTCCCCGTTCATCACGCCACCGCTGCGGGCGGCCAGCTATCTTTGGCGCCCTTCCACGCCCATGGCCCGCCGCACCATCGCCCTTCTGCTCTTCCCCGCCGTGTTCGCCGCCTGCAGCACCGACCTGGAGGTGAGCGCTCCGTACAAGGACATCACCGTGGTGTACGGTGTGCTGTCGACCCGGGCCGCCGACGGCACAAGCGACGAGACACGCCACTACGTGAAGATCAACAAGGCCTTCCTGGGCGAGGGCGATGCCCTGGTATACGCGCAGATCGCCGACAGCACCGAGTACGACGACCCCGACTTCCAGGTGGCCCCGCGCGTGGTGGACCTGGACAACAACGCGGAGTTCCTGCTGAACGATACGATGATGCCGCGGGAGCCGGGGGTGTTCAACTCGCCCCTGCACAAGGTGTACTACTTCGACGCCACGCTCGATCCCGAGCACACGTACGCCGTGCGCATGAAGGTGCGCGGCAACGAGGTCAGCGCAGAGACGCCGATCGTGAACCCGCCGGCCTACCAGTCCGGTTTCCTGCAGACCAACAGCAACAGCAAGCTGAACTTGATGCTGGGCAACCAGTACAACACGGTGGACATGGATTTCCGCAGCGGGCGGGACGCGCGGCGCTATGACGTGAGCTACCGCGTGCGGTACGCCGAGGACCGGTCGGGCGTGCTCACCGAGGAGTCGTACACGGTGTTCCTGGGCTCGGTGCGCACCAACGGGCTCAATGGTGGGGAGGAGCTTCAGGTGGCCATCAGCGGCGAGGCGTTCTACCAGAACATGGCGACCGTGATGGAGAACGACCCCTCCATCACCCGGCGGATCTACCGGGGCCTGGACATCCTGTTCGCCGCCGCCAGCGACGAGTTCGCCACCTACCTCACCCTGGCCCAGCCGGTGAGCGGCATCGTGGAGGAGCGCCCCGAGTACACCAACATCACCAACGGCTACGGGCTGTTCGCCGGTCGTCACTTCCAAACGGCCGTGGGCGTGAAGCTCGGTGATGCCTCCCTGGTGCAACTGGTGGACGGCCCCTACACGGCCCCGTTCAACTTCTGCATCGAGGGGAACGGTCCACCCCTGGGCTGCGACTGACGATCTGTCCTTCTGTCAGGTCCTTTTCGGTCGGCCCTGCGGCCGGGTGCACCACCTTGTCAGCTTTCCGGGGCCTCGGCGCCATGGCATGCGCATTGACGAGCGGGTTCGAACGAACCAACGACCATGAGCAAGATCATCGGCATCGACCTGGGCACCACCAACAGCTGTGTGGCGGTGATGGAAGGCAACGAACCCGTGGTGATCGCCAACAGCGAAGGCAAGCGCACCACCCCCAGTGTGGTGGCCTTCGTGGAGGGCGGTGAACGCAAGGTGGGCGACCCGGCCAAGCGCCAGGCGATCACCAACCCGCGGAACACCATCTTCTCCATCAAGCGCTTCATGGGCAACTCGTACGACGAGAGCTCCAAGGAGGCCTCGCGTGTGCCCTACACCGTGGAACGCGGACCGAACAACACGCCGCGCGTGCAGATCGGCGACCGCCAGTACACCCCGCAGGAGATCAGTGCCATGATCCTGCAGAAGATGAAGAAGACCGCCGAGGATTACCTCGGCACCACGGTGAGCGAGGCGGTGATCACCGTGCCGGCCTACTTCAACGACGCCCAGCGCCAGGCCACCAAGGAGGCGGGCGAGATCGCGGGCCTCAAGGTGCGCCGCATCATCAACGAACCGACGGCCGCGGCGCTCGCCTACGGCCTCGACAAGAAGCACAAGGACCAGAAGATCGTGGTCTTCGACTGCGGTGGCGGCACCCACGATGTGAGCGTGCTGGAGCTGGGCGACGGTGTGTTCGAGGTGAAGAGCACCGACGGTGACACCCACCTGGGCGGCGACGATTTCGACCAGGTGATCATCGACTGGCTGGCCGAGGAGTTCAAGGGCCAGTTCAACATCGACCTGCGCAAGGACCCCATGGCCCTGCAGCGCCTGAAGGAGGCTGCCGAGAAGGCCAAGATCGAGCTCAGCTCCACGACGAGCAGCGAGATCAACCTGCCCTACATCATGCCGGTGGACGGCATCCCGCAGCACCTGGTGCGCAGCCTCACCCGCGCCAAGTTCGAGCAGCTCGCCGACAGCCTCATCAAGCGCACCATCGCCCCCTGCGAGAGCGCGTTGAAGAACGCCGGCCTCAAGACCACCGACATCGACGAGGTGATCCTGGTGGGCGGCAGCACCCGCATCCCGGCCATCCAGGAGGCGGTGAAGAAGTTCTTCGGCAAGGAGCCCAGCAAGGGGGTGAACCCGGACGAAGTGGTGGCCGTTGGCGCCGCGATCCAGGGCGGCGTGCTCGCCGGTGATGTGAAGGATGTGCTGCTGCTCGACGTGACCCCGCTGAGCCTCGGCATCGAGACCATGGGCGGTGTGATGACGCGCCTGATCGAGTCCAACACGACGATCCCCACCAAGAAGAGCGAGACCTTCAGCACCGCGAGCGACAGCCAGCCCAGTGTGGAGATCCATGTGCTGCAGGGCGAGCGTCCCATGGCCAGCGGCAACCGCACCATCGGCCGCTTCCACCTCGACGGCATCCCGCCCGCACCGCGCGGCGTGCCCCAGGTCGAGGTCACCTTCGACATCGATGCCAACGGGATCCTGCACGTGAGCGCCAAGGACAAGGCCACGGGCAAGGAGCAGAGCATCCGCATCGAGGCCAGCAGCGGCCTCAGCAAGGACGAGATCGAGAAGATGAAGAAGGAGGCCGAGGCCAACGCCGATGCCGACAAGGCCGCACGCGAGCGCGTGGACAAGCTCAACGCCGCCGACAGCCTCATCTTCCAGACCGAGAAGAGCCTGAAGGAGTACGGCGACAAGATCCCGGCCGAGAAGAAACAGCCCATCGAGGATGCCCTCACCCGCCTGAAGGACGCGCACAAGGCCCAGGACGTGGACGCCTGCGACAAGCTGGTGGCCGAGCTGAACACCGCCTTCCAGGCCGCGAGCCAGGAGATGTACAACGCGGCCCAGCAGGCCCAGGCCAACGGCAATGCCCAGGGAGGCACCACGGCCGCTGACGGCAACGCCGAGGTCACCGATGTGGACTTCGAGGAAGTGAAGGACGGCAAGTAAGGTCAAGGGCCCGGACGCACCGGACCCTGCGCTCTCCGCCCGGCCACACACGGACCAAGCCCCGCGATGATCATCGCGGGGCTCGGTCGTTCCATCCCGCCGCATCGGGCGCGCCCTGCCTTTTCGTTATTTCGCTCCTGTCCTTCAACCCGGACCGACCATGCGACGCGCATCACGCCATCTCCACCACGCCACCGCGGGTTACCACACAACGAGTACGACGCGCATCGCGAACGGGCTCCCTGCGCTGCTCCTGGCCGGCCTGTTCGCGTTCCTTGCCGTGGGCGTGATCCAGGCCCAGGTCATCACCACCGGCAGCCTGGCACCTTACAACGGCGGGAACGGAGTGAGCGGCAACGGCGTGATCACCTTCGGGGTGACGAACAACTCCGGCGGCGACATCCTGCTCACGGACCTGGAGTCGTACTGGCAGACCGCGTCCAACGGTGCGAACACCACGCTCTGGGCCACGACCGTCACCCTGGGCGGCCCCTACTTCCCCTTTGTCGCCACCGATTGGACGGTGATCGGCACCGGCACCAACCTGTCCGTGCCCGCCAACGGCATCCACCCGACGATCACGGGCATGACCTACCTGATCCCCGACGGGGGCACGGTGCGCTTCCTGTTGGAGTCCGACCAGAACATCCGGTACAGCGGCACCGGCACCATCAGCCCCAACACCTTTACGGTGGGCGGCATCTCGCTCCATTGCGGGGACTTCACCCTGCCGGGCGCCACCGGCATCGTGGGCTACGGTGGCCTCTTCACCAACGGCGGCAACAACCCGCGCTACTTCACCGGCACGCTCACCTTCCTGCCGGCGACGCCGTGCACCGGAACACCGGTCGCGGGCACCATCGCCGGGCCCTCGTTCGTGTGCGAGAACGGTACGGCCGACCTGGTGGTGAACGGCTCCACCGTGGGTGCGGGCATCACGCGTGACTGGTACAGCAGCACCACGTCCGGCGGGCCCTACACCACCTTCGTGGGCTCGGGCACCACCGTGAACACCGGCCCCGTCACCATGGACACGTACTATGTCTGCACGGTGACCTGCACCACCTCCGGCCAGGCCGCCACCACCGCCGAGTTCCACCTGCCGGTGACACCGGGGGTCTCCGGCTCCTACACCATCAACGACGACGGCACCGGCGACCTGCTGAACTTCTCGGAGGCCGCGGCGCTGTTGAGCTGCGGTGTCAGCGGACCGGTGGTCTTCAACGTGGCGGCAGGCAGCGGGCCCTACGCGGACCGCCTGGTGCTGGGCGAGATCCTCGGTGCCAGCGCCACCAACACGATCACCTTCAACGCCAATGACGTCATCCTGGTGCATGCGCCGACTGTGAGCGCCGACCGCGCGGCGGTCCTGCTGAACGGCGCCGACCATGTGACCATCGAGGACCTGATCATCGACGTCGCCGGCGGCACCTTCGGATACGGGGTGCACCTGACGAACCAGGCCGATCACAACACCATCCGGGGCTGCCGGATCTTCAATCCCGACAACACCACCTCCTCCAACTACGGGGGCATCGTGGCCTCGGCCTCGCTGATCAATGCGACCACCGCCGGCAACAATGCGAACCACACCATCATCGAGGACAACGTGATCCTGGGCTGCAGCGGCGCCTACAAGCTGCGCCTCAATGGCGCCTCGGCCACCGCACGCGCGGTGGGCAACGTGGTGCGCAACAACCAGTTCCGCAACGGATACAACTACCAGGTGTACCTGAACTTCCAGGACAGCGCCCTGGTGCAGGGCAACGAGATCAGCCGGCCGGGGCTCACCAGCACCACCACGTTCTATGGCATCTACGTGAACAACAGCGTGCGCACCACCGTGGACGGCAACGTGGTGAACAATGTGGGCGGCACCGGTACGGCCTACCTCTACTACATCACCGCATCGGACCCCGTACCGGGCCAGGAGAACACCTTCCAGAACAACGTCGCCTTCAGGCTGAACAACACGGGCACGAACTACGGCATGTACAACAGCAGCAGCAACAACACCCGCTATTACCACAACAGCCTGCTGCTCGACGACCAGAACACCACCACGGGCGTCACCTACGGCTTCTACCAGACCACGCTGGCCACCGGACTGGAGTACCGCAACAACATCGTGAAGATCAGCCGCACGGGCACGGGCACCAAGCGCTGCATGCACTTCGCCACGGCCACCTCCGTGTTCACCAGCGACAACAACGTGCTGGTGATGGCCTCCACCGGTGGCACCACGAACCAGGTGGGCTACCTGTCCACGGGCTACGCCACCCTGGCCAACTGGCAGGCCGCGGGCTATGATCCCAACTCCTCCAGCGCCGACCCGCTCTTCGTGAGCAACACCGACCTCACCCCGATGAACGTGGCGATCAACGACATCGGCGATCCCGGCATCGGCGCGCTGGTCCCGCTCGACTACAACGGAACGCCCCGACCGCTGGGTATCGCTCCCGATCCGGGGGCCATCGAGTTCGGCATGGGCACTGACGTACCCTCTGTCGCACCCACGCCATCGGAGTGGTCGGTCAACCCCAACCCCGCGACCGATCAGGCCACCCTGCGTTCGCGGGAAGGGCACACGGGCGAGTGGACCTTGATGGACCTGGGCGGAAGGGTCGTGCTGCGCGGCGCGGTCATCGGGGAGGTGGACATCCCGGTCGGGGGCCTATCCACCGGCACCTATGTGCTCGATGTGCGCGATGGGGCCACGTTCACGCGCATGCCGCTGGTGGTGGCCCATGCGATGGGTCAGCCGGGTACGCGCTGAGCCGGGCCACCACGGCGACGCGGGATGACCGATGGGTGATCCGGTGACGTTCACCTTGTTACGGCTCCACCAGCGCGAAGCGCACGGGGCGGGCACCGGTGCTCAGGGGGACCAGGGTGTAGGTCCCCGGACGCAGATGGGCCGTGCGGAGTTCGTTGCGGCCCGCGACGAGCTGTTCACGGGCGACCGTGCGGCCGGTGGCATCGACAACGAGCGCGTGCATGGCACCGGCGACCTCGACCGCCAGGCGCGCCCCATCGGCCACGATCACCAGCGGCCGCCCATCCGTCGCCGGCTGCGTGGTGCCCACGTTCAGCACACAGAACTGCACATTGGGCTGCGTCTCGATATGGCCGATCGGGTCAAGCACCTGTCCTTGCAGTCGGGGATCGTTCGGTCCGATCCACTCGGCCTGAAAGATGATCGTGTTGGACTGCAGCACGGTGCCCTGATCCACCGGGATGCCGTCCTGCATGGGCACCACATAGGACCAGGCCTGCGTGCTGTCCGGCTGCAACTGAACCATCCACCCTTGGCGGCCCGACGCGGCGAGGACATTGCCGTTGGGCAGCTTCTGCCCGCTTCCCTGACCCGGGGAGTACAGGTCGGGTGGGTTGGCGGTCATGTACCGCGTGTCTCGGTCCAGCGGACCGAAGGCCGTGCCTGGCACATAGGTGTAGTTGCCGTTGGCGTCCACCGGCGGGGTGAAGATGTCCACCGCGCTGAAATCGGGGCCCACACGATTGTTGAACACCATGATCTTGCCGACATCCGGGTCGTTGGGGTCCAGTCCAGGCCCCACCCAGGTGGCCGCATGGTTGAAGTAGAGGTCGCGGTCGGCCGGCCCCCCCTGGTCGTAGATGCCCGGGTTCCCCCAGCGATACAGCAGATCCCCTCCACGGCCCGAATTGCCCCCTGTATGGCCGGCGGCCTCCAGGGTGGTGGTGCTGTGATCGATCACCCAGACCTCATGAAGGAACGGCACACTGAGGAGGATCTGGTCCAGCGCAGGGTTGTAGTCCACGGAATTGATGTGCAGCCAGTCCGGGTTGATGTTCTGTGTGTACACGGCATTGATGTCGACGAGCTCGGGATGCTCGGCCACCACACCGTGGTTGGCCGCGTTCGGGTTGAAGTCCTGCACCAGATGATCCCACACGTGCCACTCCCACACCACGTGGGCGGAATCGGGGCCGATCGGCTCCAGCTCCACGATCTTCTCCGGCCAAAGGGTGGAGAACCCGTAGCCCACCGTATCGCGCCCCGCATCCCACGCCTCCTGCGCGGTCTTCAGTTCCCACACGATGGCGAGCATGTTCCCGTTGGGCATCAGCTCCACATCGTGGTGCATGCACTCTGTGGCCGAGCTGATGGTGTGGTCCCACAGCACGGTGTTGTCCCAGGCCTTCAATTGCAGGTGCTCACCATTGCCCCCCGCCGTGAAGAACGGATTGCCGCCCGCCTCATCCACATAGGTCCGCAGCAAGGTGCCGTTGGCGCCCAAGCGGACGGAGTTGCCGGGCACCGACACGGTATCCGGCCAACTGTGCACCAACTGGCCACAGGCGTTCACCAGGAACACCGTCCCCTGCTGGTCGGGGAAGAACAGGAAATAGCCGTCGACCATGTCGGGATCGTAGTGGATGAGGCCCACCGTGTTCTGACCGGCGAGACGATCCGTCACGAGAAGACAAGACAACGCGATGAGGCAGTGGTGCGGAAAGGATCCGATGGTACACATGATGCTGGAGCTTCGGCGGTCCAAAGTACCGCAGGTGCTCCGAACACCCGAAGCCCGAACGCGTTCAGGAGCGGGAACTCGGACCGGCTTTCGGCCTCGATCCCCGTGGCGCTCACATCACATCGTTCGGCATCGCACCGTACGATGCACCGGAAGGGGCGACCGGGTGATCGCGGTGCTCGTGGATCTCCCGTTCGTCGCGCGTTCAGCGCACGGCGTGCACCTTGCCATCCACGTACTCCTCGGTGCGCACCGTGCTGCCATCCGGTCCGTGATAGGTCCAGGTGCCGATGCGCTGCGTGTCCATGCGCTGGGGGTTGTAGCGGGCGCGCCCCTCGCACCGCACGAGGCCTCCGGGGTGATACTCGCGCTGCAGGAATTCCACCTTCCGTTTGTCCACCAGTTCGAGCGTGCTGATGGGCGAGCCGTCCGAGGCGAACAGGTCCATGCGCTCGTAGTAGGCCCCGCTCTTGTGCTTCTCCTCGGCGTACCGGAGCTGGCCGTTGCGGTAGTGCTCCTCATACTGCAGCGCCACGCCGTCCACGAAGCGGGTCTCCGTGGCGGGCTGCCCGTTGGCGTGGAAGGTGCGCAGCACGGCGCGAAGGGCGTCCACGCTGCGGAACTCGCGCTCCAGCGTACCGTCCGGATGGTGGTTCTTGTACAGGGTGAGCCTGCCGTCCACATAGTACCCTTTATGCTTCAGGGCCCCGCCCGGATGCTGATCCTCCACCCAGCCGATGCAGGGGTGTCCGTTGCACAGGCGCACCGAGTCACCACCGGTGATGGGATTGAAGACCTCGTACGCGTCGATCACGGCGGCAGGGTCCTCGAGGAGGGCGGGATCCATGGGGAACGCATCGGCGGCCATCAGGGCCAGGTCGTCCTGCGCCTTGATGGACATGGAAAGAAGGGGAAGGATGATGAAGAGGAAGGTGGTCCGGAGCTGCATGGCCCTGCTACGCACAGGGTGCGGCCGCGGTTGCGGATCGCCGATCCTCCTAACTTGGGCTCCCTACCCAACCCCCACCGACCATGATGATCCGTACCCTGTCACTCGTCTGCCTGTTCATCGGCCTGCAGGGCCCGCTGTTCGCCCAGGACCCCGTGCTCCCATCACGCACGCCTGCGGACTATGCCGAGGCGGACCTCGCCCGCCTGGCGACCATGTTCCAGATGCGACCCGAACAGATCGAGGACTGCCGGCGCATTCTGGTGGCGCACGAGACGGCGCTGTTCGAGCAGCGCGAGGCCCTGCGCCGGGAGATCGCCCAGCTGGACCAGCAGTATGCCCGGACCCTCCAAGATGCCGCCCGGGCCATGGATGAGGACCAGGCGAGCCGGTTCAAGCGGGCCGTGAAGGCCGGTGAGCTCCCCATCACCTGGGAGGTGGCCACGCCCGGAAGCACCCGGATGGCCACCAAGGAGCCGAGCAAGCCGGCAGGCAAGGAGAAGCCCACCAAGCCGGCCTCCTCCACCACCTTGTCGCGTTGACCCCGCCGTTGCCGGTCCCGCAGGAGGCAGCTCCCGGGAGCACATCGGCGCGGCCGTTGTCCCGCGTGGCGCGGGCTACGCAGACCACGTAATGGGTTGCCTCCTGTTGAAAACTATTTTTCCCTTGCGTTGCATTGACGATCGGAATAGTATTGACGACCCACAACCCCAACCGTTCAACCCTCAACCACCCAAACCGCGCTTGACGAAGGGTTCGCCGGGCGGAACGATCAGCCCTCACGGACCTCACTGAACGACATCACCACCCACCCGACCGGCATCGGGGCCCACCGGCCCCGCCGCCTGACGACCCAAGGATCTTCATTAACCAAAACCCCCGACATGAATTGTAGCACTTCTCCTCGACCCCCACGGCGAACGCCGTGGTGGCACCCGGCCTCATTGGCCGTGGGGCTCATCGCGCTGTTCGGCGCACAAGAGGCCCGCGCCACCACGTGCGCAGGTGCCACTGTGCTGGCCTACCAGAACTACCCCGCCTTCTCCATCGCGTGCGGTGCCACGAACGACATCACCGGCGCCAACACGGTGGCCTGCGGCAGTGCGAGCTACCGCGGCGGCAACGAAGCTGTGTACACCTTCACGTCCCTGGGCTCCGGCTCGGCTTCCTTCGCCTATACCGGCGTGACGTGGGTGGGCATGTTCCTGTACAACGGCTGCCCCACCTCCGGTGGCACCTGCGTGGCGAGCATCACCAGTTCAGCGGCCTCCAAGACCCTGAACGCCACGATCGCCAACGGCGTCACCTACTTCCTGGTGATCGACACGTGGCCTTCGCCCGCCAGCCCTTGCCCGGGCACGGTGGCCATCACCCTGCCGCCGGCGGCATCGCCCTGCACGGGCACCCCGACGCCCGGCAACACCACGGGCCCGGCCGCGGCCTGCAGCGGAGCGAACTTCACGCTCGGCCTGCAGAACGCCACGATCGGCACCGGCGTGTCCTACCAGTGGCAGTTCGACAACGGTGGCGGCTGGACGAACTTCGGCACGGACGCGCCCACCCAGAGCACGAGCCTGACGGTGTCCACGAGCTACCGTTGCGAAGTGACCTGCGCGGGCAACGGCACGGGCACCAGCACCCCGATCACGGTGAACCTGAACACGAGCCCGTGCGCGTGCGGGGCCTACACGATCACTGGCATCCCCAGCGACGCAGCGGACACGGAGATCGCCAGCGTGACGGTGGGGTCGATGACCAACAGCCTGAGCACCTGCGCCGCCGCGGCCCCCGGCCCCGGATCGATCGCCGGCCGGTACAGCAACTTCACCACCACGGTCACCGGTCATACCGCGGACCAGGGGGCGAGCGTCCCGTTCACCTTGGTGCAGACCGCCTGCGGGGTGAGCAACTACAATAACATCTTCCAAATCTACGTGGACTGGAACCAGAACAATGCGTTCGAAGTGAGCGAGCGCATGTACGAGGGCGGTGTGGGCACCAACCAGCCACCCGGCCTCTCGGGCTCATTCATCGTGCCGCTGACCGCTGCGGCGGGCAGTACCCGGATGCGGGTGGTCTGCATCGAGGGCGGCACACTCGGCACGGACTATGCCAACCTTGGATGGACCTGGGGTGAGACCGAGGACTACTGCTTCACGGTGAACGTACCTCCGCCGTGCGTGGGCACGCCCGTTCCCGGTAATACCTTGAGCACCCTGGCCTCGGTATGCCCCTCCCAGAACTTCACCCTCAGCCTGCAGAACGCCACGCCGGGCACCGGGGTCACCTACACCTGGGAGAGCTCGCCTGACAACATCAACTGGGGACCTGCCGGCGGCCCGAACGCCCCGAACTGGACCCTGACGCAAGCCAGCGACACCTACTATCGTTGCCTGGTGGATTGCTCGGGCAACGGCAGTGCCACCAGCACGGAAGTGCTGGTCACGATGGGCAGCGCCTGCCAATGCGCGGCGTACTGCGCCACCAGCAACTTCGGCGACGGGGCCTGCATCACCTCCGTGGACCTGAACACCTTGTCCAGCACCACGGCGGCCTGCGTGCCCTCGCCGGGCTATACGCTCAAGACGGAGACCACCACGTTGACCAAGGGGATCACCTACCCCCTGACGGTGACGGCGAACTCCCTCGTGTACGGTGGCGCCATCATGTCGGTGTGGTTCGATTGGAACAACGACGCCACCTTCGCCACGGACGAATGGGCACAGGTGTTCACCACCGGCACCACCGGCACGGTGAACATCGATGTGCCGCTGACGGCCTTCGAGGGCACCATCCGCATGCGGGTGCGCAGCCGCGGTCAGGGCAACGTGAACGGTGCGGGCGACGCCTGCACCACCATGGGCAGTGGCACCACGGAGGACTTCTGCATCACCGTGGTCCCCGCACCCTTGTGCTCGGGCACTCCTGCCCCGGGCAACACCACCGGTCCGGCCTCGGTGTGCCCCAACGCGAACTTCGTGGTGGGCGTGCAGAACCCCCCTGCCTTTGCCGGCATCACCTACCAGTGGTACGCCAGCACCGACGGTGTGAACTACTCGCCGGTGGGTGGCAACGCGCCCACGTACAACACCTCGCAGACCACGGCTACGTGGTACTACTGCGATGTGACCTGCACGGAGCCCGGTGGTGGCACGGCCGCCACGGTTCCCCTCCAGGTGGGCATGTCCTCCTTCCTGAGCTGCTACTGCACGGCCGGCGTGGGCCCCACCAACACGGCGGACAGCCAGGTGCAGAGCGTGGCCCTCACGGGTGCACCGGGCAGCATCAACTACACCTATCCCAGCTGCCCGACGGGCGGGCTGGGCGTGCAGGACCTCACGGGCCTCACGGCCGACCTGCTGCTGGGTGATTCCTACACCGTGACGGTGGACTTCGGCACCTGCGGTGGCTCCTATGCGGGCGCCGGCGAGGTGTGGATCGACTACGACCAGAGCGGCACCTTCGACCCCACCGAATCCCTCGGCACGCAGAGCGGTACGCCGCCCGGCGTGGCCGCCATCAACTTCACGGTGCCGGGCACCGCGTTGCTGGGCGTGACGCGCATGCGCGTGATGCAACAGGAGGGTGGCGCCAACCCGCTCAGCCCGTGCGCCGGTTACCTCTGGGGATCGGTGATGGACTTCAGCGTGAACATCAACACGCCGGTGCCGTGCAACGGACAACCGAGCCCGGGCAACACCCTGGCGAGCGAGTCCTTGGTCTGCGCGCCCGACGTCATCACACTGAGCCTGCAGAACGCCACGATCGGCACGGGTGTCAGCTACCAGTGGGAGACCTCGCCGGACAACCTGAACTGGACGCCGGCCGTCGGCGCCCCGAACAGCTCGGTGTGGAACACCACCCAGAGCACGGACACGTGGTACCGCTGCGTGGTGACCTGCTCGGGCTTCGGCAACGATGCCAGCGTGCCGGTGCAGGTGCTGATGGATACGCCCAGCGCGTGCATCTGCACCCCGACCTACTCCATCGGCAAGACCGACGGTGACCTGATCAGCGAAGTGGAGATCATCGGCACCACGCTGCTGAACAACAGCGGCACGACCCCGGTGAACCCGGCGTACACATACTTCACCGGCCAGCCGAACTACACGGCCGACCTGGTGGCGGGCACGACCTACCAGATCGAGGTCACGATCGGCAGCTTCACCAACCAGAACGTGGCGGTGTGGATCGACTTCAACGAGAACGGGACCTTCGAGACCCCGAGCGAGCGTGTGGGCTTCTTCGGCCCGATCAACACGGCGTTCGGCTCGGCGACCTTCCCGCTGACCCTGCCCTGCAACCCGGCCCCCGGCGTAAAGCGCATGCGGGTGCGTGACGTCTACGGCACCACGCCGAACACGATCGACCCCTGCATCGACTACTTCTATGGCGAAACGGAGGACTACGATGTGAACATCCTGCCTCCGCCGCCCTGTCCTGCTCCGGGCAACCTGCAGGCGGGCAACGCCACCGGCAGCACGGTGGACCTGAGCTGGAACGTGGCCTGCGTGGAGACCGACTGGACCATCGAATGGGGTGTGGCCGGCTTCTCGCTCGGCACGGGCACTCAGGTCGCGGTGAACACCACGCCCTTCCTGCAGCTCGGCGGTCTGTCGGCCGGCGTGGCCTATGAGGCCTACGTGCGTGCGGAATGCGGCCTGAACGGATCCAGCTCCTGGGTGGGTCCGGTCGGCTTCAGCACCTGCAACGGGGTGTGCGCTGACGCGATCACCGCCGTGCTGGGTGTGAACACCACGGGCACGATCGACTGCGGCGCCGGTGCGACCAACGCACAGGCCGGCGGTGCGGTGAACGCGCGCTGGTTCACCTACACGGCGACGGGCACCGGTGTGCTCACGGCCTCCGCCTGCGGAGCGGTGAACACCGGCAACAACGACACGCGCCTCACGATCCACGGTGGCACCTGCGGCGGCCTCACGGTGCTGGCCGCCAGCGACGATGCCTGCACCTGGAGCGGTGGCGGATCGGCCTTCGCCAGCACGGCCTCGGTGTTCGTGAACAACGGCCAGCAGGTCTTCATCGAATGGGATGACCGCTGGAACCCGGCGGGCTTCAACTGGGAGCTGACCTTCGACCCCTGCACGCCCGACCCGGCAGACCTGTGCGTGAACAAGGACCCGACGCTGAACCCGATCTCCATCGGCAACCCGGCGGTGGTGTTCACCGGCAACCTGGATTGCCAGACGCAGGACGGCATCTCGCCGAACCCCTTCCCCGAAGCAACGGGTTGGGAGTGGGTGGCCTTCGAGCTGACCCAGTGCGCCAACGTGCAGATCAGCTACTGCGGCACGGCGAACTTCCAGTATGGAGCGCTGAACATGTACGGGGACTGCGGTACGCTGTTCATCAACTCGCAGAACTATGACTTCGTCACCTGCGTGGACGGCAACCCGACCATCTTCTTCGAGGACCTGGCCCCGGGCTTCTACTACTACCCGGTGCTGTGGTCGCTGCCGCTGAACATGGTGGGACCGTACCAGATCAACGTGACGGCGACCGCGCCCACGAACCCGTGCGCGCCGAACATCAACTGCGGCGGTGCGCTGCCGTTGACCTGCCCGGGCTCTGTGGTGGGCAACACGAACAACCAGTTCCCGACCCTGCCGGCCAACGCCTGCCCCTTCACGGGCGGCCCCACCAGCGGTGGTTCGCTCTGGTACACCTACACGGCCGCTGCGGATGAGAACATCATCCTCAGCACCTGCGGCATCACCACGGTGTTCAACACGCGCATCAGCGTGTTCACCGGTCCGGACTGCAACACGCTCACCTGCCTCACCATGAGCGACGACTTCGGCGGTGCCTGCACCGACCGCAGCCAGCTGGAGTTCTTCGCACAGACCGGCCAGACCTACTACATCGCCGTTCACAGCCCGTCACCGTTCTTCGATGGCGCGTTCGAACTGCAGGTGGGTTGCGGCCCGGTGTGTCCGCGTCCGTCCAACGACGACTGCTCGGGTGCCACGGTGCTGACCAGCTTCCTGGCCGACGGTTCGGGGACCCCGACCGGCGGTGATAACAGCTGCGCGCAGAACGATGCCTACACCACCTGCAGCCCGGTGCTGAACAACCAGGGCATGTGGTACAGCTTCAACAGCGGTGTGAACACGATCCACGTGCTCGACCTGCTGGGCACTCCGCAGAACGGTTCCCTCACCGCCAGCCAGTTGAACTACGCGCTCTTCAGCGGTGGTTGCAACGGCAACCTGGGCGCCGCCGGCCAAGTGGCCTGCGACGACGACGGCGACGGTGCTGACATCGTGCTCACCGGCCTGACGACCAACACGGACTACCTGCTGTACGTGTACAACCCGGGTAGCACGGGCTTCGAGGGCACCTTCGAGGTGATGGTGGAACACCCCGGTCTGTACGATGCGGGCATCAGCGACGTGCTGTACCCCACGGGTCTGGTGTGCACCTCCTTCCTGGAGCCCCAGGTGGAGCTGACCAACTTCGGTGAGGCCACCTTGACCAGCGTGGACATCGTGTACGACCTGAACGGTGGCGGACCGAACCAGGGCCCCTTCGTGTACACTTGGACGGGCAACCTGCCCTACCAGGGAACGGAGATCGTGAACCTTCCCGGCTGGACGGCCCCCTATGGCATCCACACGTTCAACGTGACGGTGCAGAACCCGAACGGCCAGCCTGATGAGATCGCCGGCAACAGCGCCATCGCCGAAGGCGGCGTGGACGTGTCGGGCGAGACCGTGATCGTGCGCATCACCACGGACAACGACCCGACCGGCATCTTCTGGGAGATCCAGGACCAGGCCTTCCAGAGCGTGGCCGTCTCCCCGGCATACGGCGCGGGCAACACCACGGTCGATGTGACGTCCTGCCTGAGCACGCTGAACGGCAACTGCTTCAGCTTCTACCTGTTCGACTTCCTGGGCGACGGCCTCAGCGGAACGGGCAACGGCAACGGCAGCTGGAGCCTGCACACGGGCAATGGCGGTATGCTGCTGGGTGACTCCTTCGACGGCACCATCAACGGTGTGCTCACCCCCAACAGCCCGCCGGCGACCCCCGGTTACGTGAACGGTCACGAGTTCTGCCTGCCGGCCGGCCCCAGCACCCTCCAAGCGGGTGAGTGCGGCATCTTCACCAACCTCTTGCAGAACAAGGTGTACGCCACCACGGTACCGGGCGTCACCACCTACCAGTTCGAGTTCAGCGACCCCGACGCCGGCTTCCGCCGTCGCATCGCCGTGCCGCGCAACTGGGTGAAGTTCTCCGAGATGGTGACCAGCCCGCTCCAACCCGGTGTGCGCTACTTCACCCGCGTCCGTGTGGACCAGGGTGCGGCCGGCCTCACCGACGACCGCTTCGGCACGGGTTGCGAGATGGGTCTTGACCCGACCGCCGTGCCCGGCTGCACCGGCCTGGTGGACGACATCGGCTTCCCGGCCCACAGCTGCGGCGTGATCAAGACCTTCGGTGGTTCCGACAAGGTCTTCGCACAGCCTGTGGTGGGTGCCACGCAGTACCGCTTCCGCTTCGAGAACATCAACGAAGGCTACCTGCGTACGATCATCCGTCCCAACTACATCTGCCCGCTGAACTGGGTGACCCTGCCCCTGCAGAACGGTGTCACCTACGACGTGAGCGTGGAGGTGCTGTACAACGGCCAGTGGAGCGGCTACTGCGGCCCGGTGTGCCAGGTGACCATCCTGAACCCGCCGGCCATGGCCCAGCAGCGTGATGCTGAGGTCGTGACCAACAGCGGCCTGCAGGTATGGCCGAACCCGGTGCGCGACGGTGTGGTGAACCTCCGCCTGGACGGCCTCACCGCCGGCACCCAGCGCGTGAGCCTCGAGGTCTTCGACCTCACCGGCAAGCGCGTGGTGAGCCAGGAGATGGAGAACAGCGGCCCCGTGTTCAACACGGTGCTTGAGCTCGACGGCTTCGCCGGTGGCGTGTACATGGTCCACCTCAACGTGGACGGTGCCATCCACCAGCAGCGCATCAGCGTGGTGAAGTAGGCCCGCTGAACGAACGAAATGCGAAAGCCCCCCGCTCCGGCGGGGGGCTTTTTGCGTTCGGACCGGTCGACCCGCACCGATCCCCCGGGGCTTGCGGGGCCCGTCATGGTGCTGCGGCGATCAGAACGGATGACCAGTGGCCGGACCGCGCCGCTCGTCACCGTTCCAACCACGTTGCCCACACAAAAAAGAGTTTTCAACAATTCGACCAACAGGTCCGCGCGACCATCTAACTTGAGCGGCGAAACAGCGGCCTCGGCACGGCCGTCGCAGTGTTCTTGCATCCCCCGAAACCCACGTCCATGAAGCCCAACATTCCTCGTTCCCCCCGGACCTTCCGGAACACCCTGCGCGCGATGGCGCTCGGTACGCTCACGGCCATCGGCCTCCTGCCGATGCATGCACAGACCGTCACCACCAACGGCAACCCCAACTACGTCACCTCGAACAACGGGGTGTCCGGTAACGGTGTGATCACCTTCGCGGTGGCCAACAACTCCGGTGGTGACATTCTGGTGACCGATCTGGAGGCCTTCTGGCAGGTGGAGTCGAACGGCGCGAACACCACGCTGTGGGCCTCCACGGTGAGCCTGTCCGGTCCGTACTTCCCCTTCAACCTTCCGGATTGGACGGTGGTGGGCACCGGGACCAATCTGGCCGTTCCTGCGGATGGGTATTACCCGACGATCACGGGCATGAACTACCTGATCCCGAACGCGACGACGGTCCGCTTCCTCTTGGAATCGGACGATGCGATCGAGTACCGGGGAACAGGGACCGCGCCGGGCGCGGTGACCCCGAACACCTTCACCACGGCGGGCGTGAGCCTGCACAACGGGGACTTCCAGATCGCCGGGCAATACGTGGGCTACGGCGGTGTGTTCACGAACGCCGGGAACAACCCGCGTTACTTCATGGGCGGCATCACCTTCCAGCCTGCGGCGGCCTGCGCCGGTCTCCCCACGGCCGGGACCATCAGCGGTCCCTCGTTCGTGTGCAGCGGCGGCTCGGCCACGCTTAACGTCAACGGCAGCACACTGGGGACCGGGATCACCCGCGAGTGGTACAGCAGCAGCGTCTCCGGTGGCCCGTACACCACCTTCGTGGGCAGCGGCACCTCGGTGAACACCGGCGCGGTGACCGCGAACACCTACTACGTCTGCGTGGTGACCTGCACCAACATCCCGGTGCCCAACTCGGACCAGACCCCGGAATTCCTCCTCCCGGTGACGAACGCCGGTCCCGGTGGCAGCTTTACCATCGACAACACGCTGCCCACCGCGGGGGCCAACTTCGCCAGCTTCACCGATGCGATCAATTACCTGAACAACCTGGCCATCTGCGGGCCGTTCACGGGGGCGTACACCTTTGATGTCACCGCAGGACAGACCTTCACGGAGGATCCGCCCATCCTGACGGCCTCGGGCAGCCCGGGCAACCCGATCACCTTCCAGCGCGCGGGCGTGGGGGCCAACCCGGTGATCGCCGCCACGGGCGGTGCGGGCACCACGGACCATGCCTTCGGCATCCGGGGCGCCAACTACATCACGGTGGACGGGATCGACATCAGCGGGGGTGCCGATGTGGAGTACGGCTATTACATCGCGAACGCCAGTGCCACGGTGTCGTCCAACTTCAACACCATCAAGAACTGCACGATCAACCTGGACCGCACGAACACGAACAGCCGGGGGATCATGTGCACGAGCAGCACCACCGGCGGCGGCTTCACGCCCACGGCGGCCAGCGGCAGCAACAGCAACAACAGCTTCCTGAACTTCACCATCGAGGATGTCTACTCGGGCATCTTCGTGTCCTCCGGTTCCACCAGCTGGCCGGGCACGGGCAACATCGTGGGCACCGAGGCGGGCGGTACGTCCACCATCGGTGCTGACTTCGTGGGTCTGCCCACCCCGGACATCGGCGGCAGCACCACGCTCGCCTTCGGGGTGCAGTTCAACAGCCAGGTCGACGGCCAGATCTTCGACATCACCGTGCGGAACATCGCCAGCTCCGGCGGCATCAACCGCGGCATCTACTGGGTGGGCTGCGGGGGCAACTCGGTCGTGCACGGCAACCGGGTGTACGGGGTGCGCAACCTGAGCACCACCAGCACCAGCGGCCAGCGCGGCATCGACGTGGCCACGCTGACCACCGGCACGCACAACCTGCGGGTGTACAACAACTTCGTAAGCAACATCACGGCCGCGTACACCTCCACGACCTCCACGCGCATCGTCTCCGGGATCTATGTGGCGAACGGTGCCGCGGGCATGACCTACGAGGTGGACCACAACAACGTGTCGATCGACAACGTCGGTGCGGCGACCTATTCCACCGTCTGCCTGGACTTCATCAGCGCCACCAGCGTGAACCGGGCCCGTGGGAACACCCTGGCGAACTTCACCGGCGACCAGACCGGCACCTCGGTGCACCTGGCCATCCGCACGGCGGGCACCACCACCTTCGGCGCCGCCGGCTCGGAGAGCAACTACAACAACCTGTACATCGCGAACGCCGGCAACGGCCACATCGGCCAGACCAGCACCACCAACCGCACGCTGCTCGCCGATTGGACCGGGGCGTTGACCGGCACGCCGGGCACGGACGCCAACTCGATCTCGGCGAACCCGCTCTACGTGGACAACAACAGCGACCTGCATGTGACCGGCCCCGATAACAACGGTGCCGGTCCGGCCGTCCCGCTGGCCTGGGTCACCACGGACATCGACGGCGATGCGCGCGGCACACCGGCGGACATCGGTGCGGACGAATACGTGCCGGCCACCTGCTTCCCACCGACGGATGTGGCCGTGAACGTGCTGGGCCCGACCAGTGCCGATGTGACCTGGACCTCCACCGGCGCCTTGAGCTACGACTATGAGGTGCGCACCTCGGGTGGGCCGGGCTCCGGTCCGGCCGGGCTTGAGTTCAGCGGCACCATCGGCGGCAGCCCGATCAACCTGACCTTGCTGACCGAGCAGACCACCTATGCGGTGTATGTGCTCAGCAATTGCCCGGGACCGATCGCCAGCGCCTGGTCCACCGCGGTGACCTTCACCACGCCATGCCTGCCGATCACCACACTGCCCTGGACGGACAGCTTCGAGGATGCCACGGTGAACAACGGCGAACCGCTGATCTGCTACACCAAGGAGATCATCAGCGCCGGTACGGCGACCTCCCCGTGGAGGACGTGGACGGCACCGATCCGCAATGGGCTCGGTGCGCGCACCGGCACCGATTACATGGTGCACAGCTGGAACGCCAACAGCTGGCTGTTCAGCCCGGGCATGCAACTGACCGGCGGCCAGACCTATGAGTTCTCGTTCTGGTATGCGCACACCGATAACGTGCTGGGCCATACGCTTACGGCCGCGGTCGGCACAGCGGCCAACGCCGCATCCATGACCCCGCTGGGCAGCATCGTGGACGTGGTGAACTTCAACTATGAGAAGGCCGCCTACCTCTTCACCCCGGTGAGTTCAGGTGTGTACTACTTCGGCCTGCAAGATGTGTCGACCTCCACGGCGCCATGGCACATCTGTGTCGATGATTGGCGCGTGGGCGATCCGCCGGCCTGTCCGGAGCCGACGGCCTTCGCCAACACGGGCGTGTCGGCCACGGAGGCGAACTTCTCCTGGGATTGCCTGGGCTGCACCGGTCCGTACTGGATCGAGTACGGTGCCCCCGGCTGGACCCCGGGCACGAACGGCACACCGGGTGTCGGCGGCACCATGGCCGGACCCTTCGCCGGCACCACAGGTACGGTGAGTGGCCTATCGCCCGGCACGGCGTACCAAGCGGTGGTGCGCCAGGACTGCGCCGGCACCTGGAGCCTCAACAGCGGTACGGTGGACTTCAACACCATCCCGCAGATCAGCACCTTCCCCAGCTGCGAGGACTTCGAACTGGCGGTGAACTGCCTGCCTTCGACCTGCACCTCGGTGCTGGCGTGCACGAGCACCTCATTGACCCCGGTGGGTTGGGAGAACTCCACCACCGACGGCTCCGGCAACTGGAGCGTGGATGAAGGCGGGACGAGCTCCGTGAACACAGGTCCTGGAACGGGTGCCACCACAGGCCAATCGGACTACGTGCCCGGCACCACCACGGGCAACTACGTGTACATGGAGTCGGGCTCCTGCACGGGCAACACCATCATCGCCAACTCGCCGGTGTACGACATCAGCAGCTTCGTGAACCCGAACGTGCGGGTGCAGATGGCCTACAACATGTTCGGTGCCACCATGGGCACCATGGCCATCGACATCGAGGACCCTGCCGGATCGAACTCCTGGACCGAGCTCTGGAGCCTGAGCGGCGACCAGGGTCAGGGCTGGTTCCTGACCCCGAACCTGGATCATGCGTACACGGGCACACAGGTGCGCTACCGTGTGCGCGGGATCTCCGGGACGAGCTTCACCAGCGACATGGCCTTTGACTATTTCTGCGTGAGCGAGGGCCCGGCTTGCACTGCGCCGACGGCCACCGCGGCCGTGGTGGAGAACTGCCTGGCGGGCACCTTCACCGTGGAGGTGACGGTGACCAGCACCGGCAGCGGCGTTAGTGTGAACCTGTTGAGCGACCTGAACGGTGTGGAATACGTCAACATGCCTGCGAGCGTCACCCCGTACGTGATGGGGCCCTACACGGTGGGCCAGACGGTGGTGATCACCATGGAGCATGACAGCAACATGGATTGCAACGTGGGCCTGGGCAGCTTTGCCAGCCTCTGCCCGCCGGTGGTGAACACCTACCCCTATTGCGAGGACTTCGAAGGCGCTACCCTGTGCCAGCCGTCGACCTGCACCTCCGTGCTGGCCTGCACGGGCACCGCTCTTGAGGCCGTGGGCTGGGACAACAGCGAGGCGGACGGCACCGGCAACTGGAGCGTGGACGAGGGCGGAACGACCTCCACCGCCACCGGTCCTGGCAATGGCTCGGGCAGCGGCCAGGCGGACTATGTCCCCGGCACCACCACCGGCAACTACGTGTACATGGAGTCCGGCTCCTGCGCGGGCAACACCATCGACGCCCTCTCGCCGGTGTTCGACGTGACGGGCATGGTGAACGGCAGCATCCGCGCCCGCATGGCCTACAGCATGTACGGCGCCACCATGGGCACCATGAGCGTGGAGATCGAGGACCCCGCCCTGAGCAACAACTGGACGACGCTGTGGACCTTGAGCGGCGACCAGGGCCAGGGCTGGTTCCTGACGCCCAACATGGACCACACCTTCACGGGTCCTGCGGTGCGCTACCGCGTGCGTGGCGTGTCCGGTTCGAGCTTCACCAGCGACATGGCCTTTGACTACTTCTGTGTGCGTCCCACCCCGCTGTGCACCGATCCGGTGGCCACGGTGACGAGCGCCACGCCGAGCTGCACGACCGGCAACCTGGTCGTGGAGGTGGATGTGACCGACATCGGCACGGCCGCCAGCGTGGCGGTGGAAGCCTCGGTGAACAACGGACCGTATGCCCCGGTGTGCTCCTTGAACGCACCAGGCCAATGCACCATCACCGTGAGCGTGGCCGACGTAGTGGCCGTGCGGGTGAGGAACGAACAGGACGGCGATTGCGTGATCAACCTGGGCGAGTACGATGCCGGTGCCTTGAACTGCATCACCTGCGGTGCCCTGCCGACCGTGAGCAATTACTGCTACGTGGCGAACGACAACCAGAGCTGGTTATACTCCGCCAGCGGTTCCGGCACGCTGCGTCTGTTCTTCACGCGTGGCACGGTGGAGACCAACTCCTTCGATGATCTGATCATCTACGACGGTCCGGACGCCACCTTCCCGGTGCTCTTCGCCAACCCGGCCAACACCGGCAACCTGGGCCAGCCGGGCAGCGCCATCCTGAGCACCGACCCGGATTACTTCGCCGTGGACGTGACGGCCTCGGGCAACTTCCTCTACATGACCTTCACCAGCGACGGCAGCGTGCAGTGCGCCACCAGCACCACCTACGACCCCTGGGAGTGGTCGGTGGTGTGCTTCGACTGCACCTTCCCGGTGGCCACCGCCACGGTGAACGACAACTGCGGCGCGGGCACCTTCACCATCACGGTGGATGTGACCGATGCGACGAACGCCGGAGCGGTGGACATCACCACGGACTTCGTGGGTGATGCCGAACCCAACAACGTGGGCGTGGGCCAGTACGTGCTCGGTCCCTACCCGAGCGGCACCCTGGTGGATGTGACGGTATCGCACCCGAACGAAGCGTTCTGCTCCCTGACCTTCCCGGACCAGAACAGCTGCTGCAACGGGGATTGCTCCGGCGCGGTGGCGGCGGTGGTGGGCATCAACACCCACGGACCGATCAACTGCGGAACGGCGACCGAGGCCCTCGTGAACGGCACGGTGCCCACGGGCGCACGCTGGTGGAGCTACACCCTGCCGGCCGACGGCAAGGTGCGCGTGAGTTCCTGCAACCCGCCGAACACCACCAACGACGACACCTTCGTCACGATCCACGAAGGCGTGTGCGGTTCGCTGGTGCCCTACAGCGGTGACGACGACGGGTGCACCACCTTCAACTTCGCCTCGGACGTGACCTTCACGGGTGCGGCGGGCCAGACCTTCTACATCGAGTGGGACAACCGCTGGAACGGCAACGGCCACGACTGGAACCTGGAGTTCACGCCGTGCACGCCGCCGGTGAACGACCTGTGCGCCAACCTGAACCCGGCCGCCAATCCGCTGAGCATCGGCGCCCCGCTGGTGTTCAATGGCACGCGCGACTGCGCCACCAAGGACGGCACCCTGGAGAACATCCGCTTCTGGGACGGGGTGGACGAGGACGTGAGCGGCTGGGTGTGGGAGAGCTTCCTGCTCACCGAGTGCGCCAACGTGCAGATCAACTACTGCGGTTCGCCCCTTTCCGGGATCGTGTCGCTGAACATGTACGGCGACTGCGGCAGCCTGTTCGTGAACTCGCAGAGCTACGACTTCACCACCTGCGCGCCGAACGCCACCATCAACTTCGCCAACCTGGCGCCCGGCACCTACTATTACCCGGTGCTGTGGGATGCGCGTCGTGCGAGCGGACCGTACACGCTGAACGTGATCGCGACCGCGCCGACCATCCCCTGCGTGGCCAACATCGTGTGCTCCGGCGCCATCCCCCTGAGCTGCCCGGGATCGGTGATCGGCAACACGGACAACAAGCTGCCCACCCTGCCGGCCAACGCCTGCCCCTTCACCAACAGCGCGGTGAGCGGTGGTTCGCTCTGGTACAGCTACACGGCCGCCTCGGATGAGAACATCATCCTCAGCACCTGCGGTGCGGGCACCGCGTTCGATACGCGCATCAGCGTGTTCACCGGACCGGACTGCAACACCCTGAGCTGCTACACGATGAGCGACGACTTCGGCGGCGCCTGCACCAACCGCAGCCAGCTGGAGTTCTTCGCCCAGAGCGGACAGACCTACTACATCGCCGTGCACAGCCCCTCGCCCTTCGCGGACGGCCAGTTCGAGCTGCAGATCGGTTGCGGTGCGGTGTGCCCGCGCCCGAGCAACGACGACTGCGTGAACGCCACGCCGATCATCAGCTATCCGGAGGACGGCAGCGGCATCTCCACCACGGGCGACAACAGCTGCGCGCAGAACGATGCGTACACCACCTGCACCCCGGTGCTGAACAACCAGGGCGTGTGGTACACCTTCAACAGCGGCGTGAACACCCTGCACCGGCTGACCCTGCTGGGCAATGAGCAGAGCGGCGGCCTCACCTCCAGCCAGCTCAACTACGCCCTGTTCAGCGGCAGCTGCGGCAACCTGGGCGCCGCCGGCGAGGAGATCTGCGTGCAGGACGGTGATGGGTACGACATCCTGCTCACCGGCCTCAGCACGGGCACGGACTACCTGTTGTACATCTACAACCCCGGTAGCACGGGCTTCGAGGGCACCTTCGAACTGCTGCTGGAGCACCCGGGCGTGAACGATGCCGGCATCACCGACATCCTCGAGCCGACCGGCCTGGTCTGCACCTCCTTCCTGACGCCGAAGGTGGCCCTCACCAACTTCGGCGAGGCCACCCTCACCAGCGTGGACATCGTGTACGACCTGAACGGTGGCGGACCGGGCCAGGGCCCCTTCGTGTACACCTGGACGGGCAGCCTGCCCTTCGAGGACACCCTGGTGGTGGACCTGCCCGGCTTCACAGCGCCCTACGGCACGCACACCCTGAACGTGACGGTGCAGAACCCGAACGGCCAGCCGGACGACATCGCCACCAACAGCAGCCTGAGCGAGCCCAACATCGACGTGACGGGTGAAACGGTGGTGGTGGAGATCACCACGGACAACGACCCGAGCGGCATCTTCTGGGAGATCCAGGACCAGGCCTTCCAGAGCGTGGCCATTTCACCGTTCTACAACACGGCGAACACCACCGAGACGCTGCCGATCTGCCTGAGCACGTTGAACGGCAACTGCTTCAGCTTCTACCTGTTCGACTTCCTGGGCGACGGCCTCAGCGGAACGGGCAACGGCAACGGCAGCTGGCGCCTGCGCACCACCGATGGCCGCACCCTGCTGGGTGACTCCTTCGACGGCACCATCAACGGTGTGCTGACCCCCAACAGCCCGCCGGCGACCTCCGGCTATGTGAGCGGCCACGAGTTCTGCCTGCCGGCCGGCCCGAGCCAGCCCCTCGCGGCCGAGTGCGGCGTGTTCACCAACCTGCTGCAGAGCAAGGTGTTCACCAGCATCGTGCCCGGCGTCACCACCTACCAGTTCGAGTTCAGCGACCCCGACGCCGGCTTCCGCCGCCGCATCGCCGTGCCCCGCAACTGGGTGAAGTTCTCCGAGATGGTGACCAGCCCGCTGTTGCCCGGTGTGCGCTACTTCACCCGCGTCCGCGTGGACCAGGGTGCGGCCGGCTTCACCGACGACCGCTTCGGCACGGGTTGCGAGATGGGTCTTGACCCGACCGCCGTGCCGGGCTGCACCGGCCTGGTGGACGACATCGGCTTCCCGGCCCACAGCTGCGGCGTGATCAAGACCTTCGGTGGTTCCGACAAAGTCTTCGCGCAGCCTGTGGTGGGTGCCACGCAGTACCGCTTCCGCTTCCAGAACATCAACGAAGGCTACCTGCGTACGATCCTCCGCCCCAACTACATCTGCCCGCTGAGCTGGGTGACCCTGCCCCTGCAGAACGGTGTCACCTACGACGTGAGCGTGGAGGTGCTGTACGCCGGCATCTGGAGCGGCTACTGCGGCCCGGTGTGCCAGGTGACCATCCTGAACCCGCCGGCCATGGCCCAGCAGCGTGATGCCGTGGTCGTGACCAACAGCGGCCTGCAGGTATGGCCCAACCCGGTGCGCGACGGCGTGGTGAACCTCCGCCTGGACGGCCTCACCGCCGGCACCCAGCGCGTGAGCCTCGAGGTCTTCGACCTCACCGGCAAGCGCGTGGTGAGCCAGGAGATGGAGAACAGCGGCCCCGTGTTCAACACGGTGCTTGAGCTCGACGGCTTCGCCGGTGGCGTGTACATGGTCCACCTCAATGTGGACGGTGCCATCCATCAGCAGCGCATCAGCGTGGTGAAGTAGACCCGCTGAACCACCGAAATGCGAAAGCCCCCCGCTCCGGCGGGGGGCTTTTTCGTGGCCGGCACGGCAGCACATGTTGATAACTCATTCCGACGAACGGACGACTTTTCCCGACCAAGTGACAAAACCCCTTGTCGATCGGGAAGGGTTCCCTACATTTCACGTCCACTTAACCAACACCGCGCAACCCCGCGCGACGGGCAAACGGCCCGGAGCGCACCCGTGAAGAGGAACCCGAGCGCTATACCCCTGATACCCAGTCTGTGGACTGCACCCACCGGACAATGGCCCGGCACCGCCATCCCCACGAACCGAACCCTTACCAAAACCCTACACTCATGAATTGTCGACCCTACTCGACACCGCCCCGGCGCCAACGCTGGTGGCAGCGTGGTGCCCTTGCCCTGGGCACCGCCGCATTGCTCGGCCTCCCCGCCGCACAGGCCCAGTTCGTCATCATCGGCACGGACGCGGTATCCACGGCCGGGAGCGGAAGTGACCCCGTGGATGACTACTTCAACTTCATGCGCTATCAGACGGTGTACACCGCCGCTGAGCTGTCCGGTGCGGGCATGCCTGCGGGTGCGCAGATCACCGGCTTGGGCTTTTCCGTGATCGAGGACAACGGTCCCGCCTTCCCGACCTACACGATCCGGATGGCCCACACCACGGCGACCAACAGCGCGACGCACAACGCGGCCGCGCTGACGACGGTCTTCGGTCCGGCGAGCTACGATGCGGTCACCACGTTGGCCGGTTCGCACGACATGATCACCTTCAGCAGCAACTTCACGTGGAACGGCGTGGACAACATCCTGGTGGACATCTGTACGGGATCGAGCTCCATGCCTTACGCGTCCCCCTACGGGGGTGTGCGCGGGGCCACGCTGACCAACGGTTCGCGCCGGGTGCGTTGCGATGGTTGCGGCACCCAGTGCAGCATCAATACGAACACAGTCAATAACAACCGCCCGCAGGTCCGTTTCAACTACCTGGCCTTGAGCTGCACACAGCCGGCGGCCACGGGCACGGTGAGCGCGTTCTCGTGCGCCAGCCCGAACTACACGGTGGACGTGAACCTGACGAGCCTGGGCGATGCGCCCACGGTGGACATCGTGAGCAGCGTGCACGGCATCATCGCCGATGATGTGAGCGCCCTCACCGTGTACACCACGCCGTCGACGCCCTGGGGCACGCCCCAGACCATCACCGTGCTGCACAACGGCGACAACACATGCGACATCGTGGTGGGCACCTTCAACCAGACCGACAATGACGATGTGTGCCACGCGACCGGCAGCTTCCCGATCCCGGACAACGGCTGCGGGGTGTCCAACTTCCTGGACCTGCCCTTCTGCGTGAGCGACCCCGGCACCGCCCTGGGCACGGACGTGTACGTGAGCAGCGTGGAACTGGTGCTCGCGCACAGCTACGTCTCCGACCTGGACATCCAGTTGATCAACCCCAATGGTACGCCGGTGGACCTGGTGATCGGCCGCTTCGGCAATGGAGACAACCTGGGTACGCTGGCCGGCTGCACGCCCCGCTTCATCCTGCAGGACGGCGGCACGGCGTTGACCAACACGAACACCAGCAACGTGGTGGGCACCTTCAACCCGGAGCAGCCGCTGACCACCCTGCACGACGGCAGCGACCCGAACGGGGTGTGGACCTTGCGCATCTGTGACGCGTTCAGCGCCGATGTGGGCGACGTGCGCTTCGTGAAGGTGAACCTGATCCCCTGCCTGGCCCCCACGGCCACCAGCAGCAGCACCAACGATTGCAACACGAACACCTACACCGCGAGCGTGAACGTGACGAACCTGGGCACCAGCGCCAGCGTGGACATCACCAGCAGCGTGCACGGCACCCTGTTCACGGGCGTGGGCATCGGCAGCTACAGCAGCAACCCCACGGCCTTGGGCACGCCCGAGACCATCACGGTGGTGGCCAGCAACCCGGCCTGCAACCTCACCTTCAACTTCACCAACAGCGACAACGACAACATCTGCCTCACGGCGGGCACCTTCCCGATCCCGGATGGCGGCTGCTCCACGCTGAACTTCCTGAACCTGCCCTTCTGCGTGACCGACCCGGGCACGGCCCTGGGCACGGACGTGTATGTGCAGAGCGTGGACCTGATCATCGCCCACACGTGGAACGATGACATGGACATCCAGCTGATCAACCCGAACGGCACGGCGGTGAACCTGGTGAACGACCGCTTCGGCAGCGGCGACAACCTGGGGAACCCGACCCTTTGCCCCGGCGGGCTCTTCACCCTGCAGGCCGGTGGCCTGGCGCTGACCGCCACCGCCACCAGCAACGTGGTGGGCACCTACACGCCGGAGCAGCCGCTGAGCACGCTGCACGACGCCAGCGACCCCAACGGCACCTGGACCCTGCGCGTGTGCGACGACACCGGCATCGATGCGGGTGATGTGCGCTTTGTGCGTGTGAACCTGGTGCCCTGCGAGGCGCCGGTGGCCGGTGGCCAGACGATCGTGCCCGCCTGCGGCTCGAACGAGTACTTCATCGACGTGAACCTGTCCAGCCTGGGCAGCAGCGCCAGCGTGGACCTGAGCAACGACTTCGACGCGAACGTGGTGACGGCGAACGCACCGGGCGTGTGGCAGGTGGGCCCCTTCCCCAGCGGCACCACGGTGACGGTGACCCTGGAGGCGAGCAACGCCCTGTGCGACGTGAGCCTGGCGCCGCAGACCTACAACTGCCCGCCGCCGAACGACGATTGCAGCGGTGCCATCGCGGTGAACTGCAACAGCATCACCAACGGCAACACGCAGTTCGCCACGCTGGATGCGGTGGGCACCTGCACCACGACGCTGAACTCGGCCCCGGGTGTGTGGTACACCGTGACCGGCACGGGCGGCGAGATCCAGGTGGCCCTGTGCGGCTCGGCCTACGATACCAAGCTGGGCATCTTCACCGGCACCTGCGGCACGCTCACCTGCCTGGAGGGCAATGACGACGACGATTTCACCAACGGCCTCGACGTGTGCAGCAACGACCTGCACAGCAGCCTGAGCTTCCCGAGCACCTTCGGCACCACCTACTACATCCTGGTGACGGGCTTCAGCACGAACGCGGGCGCCTTCAGCATGGAGGTGACCTGCGCGGGCAACAACCTGCCGCCCTGCCAGGACAATGAGGTGACGCTGAACCTGCGTACGGACGACTTCGGTTCCGAAACGAGCTGGAGCATCGTGCCCTTCGGCAACACGCTGCCGGTGTGCAGCGGCTCGGGCTACCCGAACAACGCCGATGTGACGGTGTCCTGCTGCCTGATCGATGGCTGCTACGACCTGAACGTGTTCGACAGCTTCGGCGACGGCCTGAGCCTGAGCACCCCGGCCGGCCTCGGCGGATACAGCCTGGTGGATGCCAATGGCAACCGCATCATCGACAACACGGCCGATGGGGATGACTTCACCTTCACGAGCAGCGCGGCCTCGCCGTTCTGCCTGCCGCTGGGCACGGACAAGCTGCTGTTCAGCAGCTGCGACCGCGAGGACTGGACCCCGAACGAGTTCGTGGTGGCGGCCGAGAACGCGGCCGTGAGCGCCCAGTGGACCGTGGGCGACCAGACCGACGACGGCTACCAGTTCTGGTTCTTCAACCCCGATGGTGGTTACAACCGCCGCATCTTCCGCAACCACGCCACCAGCGGCGGCTTCGGTCCCCCGAGCGCCACGCGTGCGTGCCACGTGAAGATCAGCAGCATGGTGACCGCCCCGGTGCCCTACGATGTGCTGCTGAACGTGCGCGTGCGCAGCCGTGTGAACGGCCTGTACAGCGAGTTCGGTCCGGCCTGCCGCTTCCTGATGCCCACCACGCCGCCGGCCTGCCCGCCGACCAGCCTGGTGAACAACCCGAACAACCCGAACTTCAGCTGCGGGGTCATCAAGTCCTTCGGCGGTTCGGACAAGGTGTACGCCAACCCGGTGACGGGGGCCAACAAGTACCGCTGGCGCTTCGAGCGTGACGGCGGCGGCTTCACCCGCGTGATCTCCAGCAACACCGCCACCCTGGTGCTGAACTGGCTGACGCAACCGCTGGTGGACGGCGACACCTACAACGTGACGGTGGCGGCCAGCTTCGACAACGGCGCCAACTACTGCCCCTACGGCCTGAGCTGCCAGGTGACGATCGACAACTCGCCCGCCGCCCAGGCGCGCGCGATGGAGACCGCCAGCGGCTTCAGCCTGTACCCCAACCCGAACCGCGGCGACCAGGTGGTGCTGAACATCACCGACCTGCCCGAGAGCGAGGTGTTGGTGACCGTGGACATCGTGGACGTGTTCGGCAAGCGCGTGATGAGCATGACCGAGGGCGCCCAGAACGGCAGCCTCAACCTGGTGCTTGCGCTTGACAACAGCCTGGCCAGCGGCATGTACACCGTGCAGGTGACCGCCGGCGAACAGACCTTCACCGAGCGCTTGGTGATCAACAAGTAAGGAGCCCGCTCCTTCCGATGGGGAAGCCCCGGCCGATGGCCGGGGCTTCTTCGTTGGGGGACCATCGAGGCGCTCTCCCGACCGGCTTGGACCTTAAACCTGAGCAAGTAGCTGACGGTCAAGTACTTGATATGCCGACCCGGCGACCAGGCCTCCCGTTCGGTCGTTATGAACGATCGATCTGTCGGAAATAAATACGCGTTCGTCGACGAAGCCTCTTGACAAAGGGGCGTGAACGGGGCCAGTTTTGTCGGCCGGTTACGACATCCGTTCGGACCGGACCAAACGAACTCCCATGGCACACTCTGCACTCCTTCCCCGACCGGTGCTCCGGTCCTTGCGGTCGCTGCTGGCGATCGCCGCGTGGCTGCTGCCCACCTGGTGGGCGGCGGCGCAGGTCGCACAGACCTTCAACACCTCCGGCAGTTTCATCCCACCCGCCGGGGTCACCCAGGTGGTGGTGGAATGCTGGGGCGGTGGCGGCCGCGGTGGCACGCGCACCTCGAACGGCCAGGGCGGCGGCGGCGGCGGCGGGGCTTACTCCCGCGCCCTGGTGCCGGTGAACCCCGGCACCCCGTACACGGTGAACGTCGGCGAGGGCAGCACCTCGACCGCAGCGGGTGGCGACTCATGGTTCGGCACAGCCGGCACGGTGATGGCCCAGGGCGGCAACAGCGCCGGCAACAACAGCACCACCGGCGCGACGGGTGGCACGGCCGCGGGCTCCGTGGGCACGGTCAAGTTCAGCGGTGGCACCGGGGCGAACGGTGGCTCGATCTTTATCACTCGCTGGGGCGGGGGTGGCGGATCCAGCGCCGGCTACGCCGGGGACGGTACGAACGGCCTGTTCAGCACGGCCGGCACGGCGCCCACGGGCGGCGGTAACGGTGGCAACGGTGCCACGAGCCAGGGCAACGGAACGGCCGGCACGGCCCCCGGTGGCGGCGGCGGCGGTGCGATCCGCACCAGCAGCGGCACCCGGACCGGTGGGGCGGGCGGCGACGGCCAGGTGATCGTGACCTACTACGAGGGCGGCACCTGCATCAGCGGCGCCGATGCCTTCAACAACATCCCGGACAACGCCTGCGGAAGCGGCACGTACATGCATGCCCCGGTGCGCGTGACCGGCCTGCCCACGACCTTGGGCACGGCCCCGGGCAACGCCCGCCTGGCCAGCGTGGAGCTCATCGTGGCCCACACGTACAACAGCGACCTCCGCATCACCCTCACCTCGCCGGCCGGCACCACGCGCAACCTGGTGCTGAACCGCTTCGGCAGTGGCGACAACCTTGGGAACCCGGGCGCCTGCCCCGGCACGGTGCTCACCCTCACCGACGGCGCCACGGCCCTGGTGAACACCACCACCAGCAACGTGGCGGGCACCTTCGCTCCGGAGCAGACCCTGGCCGGCTTCACCGGCGATCCCAACGGGGCCTGGGTGCTGAACATCTGCGACAACGCCAACCTCGATGTGGGGCGCCTGGTGATGGCCCGGTTGAACTTCTGCACCGTGCCGCTGATCACCAGCTTCGGTTCCAACGGCCCGATCTGCGCCGGGGAGACCCTGGACCTGACCTCGGCCGCCACGGGTGATGCGCCGCTGGCCTACACCTGGTCCGGCACCGGCACCTTCGCCCCCAACAACACCAGCGCCAACGTATCCGTGACCGGTGCGGCCACGGGCAACTACACGGTGACGGTGAGCAACGCCTGCGGCTCGGCGCAGCAGGTGATCCCGGTGACGGTGAACCCGCTGCCCGCGATGAGCTGCCCGGCCAACATCACCGGTGTATGCAGCGCGGACGCACCCTTCGCCCTCAGCGGAGCGACCCCGCTCGGTGGTACCTACACCGGCCCAGGCGTGAGCGGTGGCAGCTTTGATCCTACGGCCGCCGGAGCGGGCACGCACACCATCACCTACAGCTACACGGATGGCAACTCCTGCACGAACAGCTGCACCTTCACGATCGATGTGACCCTGGCCACCACCTGGTACAGCGACCTGGCGGACGGCGACGGCCTGGGCGATCCCAACAGCCCGCTGCTGGCCTGCAGCCAGCCCGTGGGCTACGTGGCGGACAACACCGACGGGTGCCCGGCGGTGAGCGGTACGGTGGGCGACGCGTGCAACGACGGCAACCCCTTCACCACGGGCGACGTGCTCAACGGCAGCTGCGTGTGCGCCGGCACCCCGGCCCCCTGCACCACCTGGAACCTGGCCATCACCACGGACGCCAACGGTGCGGATGTGAGCTGGCAGCTGAAGGACGCCAACAGCCCCTTCATCCTGGCCAGCGGCAGCGGCCTGCCGGACAACCTCACGGTGAACAGCTCCTTCTGCGTGCCGGTGGGCGCGTGCTTCGAGCTGACGGTGAACGACGCCGGAGGCAACGGCATCGCCGGTGGCGGCTGGGTGCTCACCGACGACCAGGGTGAACGCGTGATCGACAACACGGGCAATGGCGGTTGCTTCGGCAGCAGCAGCACCTCGGTGAGCGAGAGCATCTGCAACGCCGTGGGCACGGACATGCTGATGTTCAGCGATTGTGACAAAGAGGACCACCAGCCCAATGGCAACGTGTTCGCCAGCGAGAACCCGGCGGTGAGCGCCGAATGGGGCATCGGAAACCCGTCGGACGACGGCTACCAGTTCTGGTTCTACGACCCCTGTGGCGGATACAGCCGCCGGATCTTCCGCAGCCACGCCACCAGCGGCGGTTTCGGTCCGGCCAACGCCATCCGCGCCACCAAGCTGGCCCTGGCCTCCATCGTCACCAACCCGCTGCCCCAGAACACGCTGCTGAACGTGCGGGTGCGCAGCCGGGTGAACGGGGTGGACAGCGACTGGGGACCGGCCTGCCGCTTCCGGATCGCCACGGCGGCCTGTCCGCAGACCAAGCTGATCGACACGCCGAACCACATCAACTACAGCTGCGACGTGACGCGCACCTTCGGCGGCAGCGACAAGGTGAGCTGCTTCCCGGTGGCGGGTGCCAACAAGTACCGCTTCCGCTTCGAGAACATCGGCGAAGGCTACCTGCGCAACGTGACCAGCAACAGCGCCACGCTGGTGCTCAACTGGCTGACCCTTCCGCTGCAGAACGGCGTGAGCTACGACGTGCAGGCGCAGGCCAGTTTCGACGGCGGCCTCACCTACTGCCCGCTAGGCGCCACGTGTGTGGTGACGATCCTGAACGTGCCGGCCCAGGGCGGCCAGCGTGCGCTGGAGGTCACCGCCGGGGTGGACGAGCTCGCGTTGTGGCCGAACCCCACGGCGGACGGCGCCTTCGACCTGCGCTGGAGCGGCCTGCCCGAGGAAGTGAGCACGGTGGAACTCGCGGTGATCGACCTGAGCGGTCGCGTGATGCTGCAGCAGCAGCTGCCTGCGGCCGACGGTCTGCTCGCCGCCCGGATCACTCCTGACGCGGCGCTCACCAGCGGGTTGTACTTCGTCCGCCTCACCGCCGGTGAACTTCAACGCACCGAACGCCTCGTGGTGCGCTGAGCAGCGGACCACCGATCAGCGGGAGCCCCGGCCGATGGCCGGGGCTCTTCGCGTTTCCACGGCGCATGAGGGGTCGAAACCCATGCAGGGTCGTCGGCGTAGAAGGCCTGCCCGGAGGACCCATGCCTGTTCGGCAACAACGGCCACCGGACCACGCAAACCCGCCTGCCATGGCACACATTCTCCCCGTCCGAACTCGGTCGCATCGTCGCTTGCGCCCTGCCCTGCTGCCGGCCATCCTATGGGTGGCCTGCATCCCGTTGAACCTGGCGGCCCAGGTGTCCACGAGCTACACCTTCAGCCAATCGGCCGGAAGCTACACGGAGATCACCGGAGGCACCCAGTTGTTCGGCGGGTTTTTCGGGTCGTACGACAACCAGGTCTCCAGCGCGCAGACCATCCCCGGCTTCAACTACGCCGGCACGGTGTACACCGAGATGTATGTGTCGGCGAACGGCTTCATCACCTTCGGATCGGCGCCCTCCGGAACGAACTTCACACCGTTGAGCAGCGGTGAGGGCTACTCGGGTGCGATCAGCGCGTTCGGCGCCGATATCGAGCACAGCACGGCGAGCTTCACGCGCACGGTCCGTTGGGAACAGATCGGCAATGAGGTCATCGTGCAGTGGAAGAGCGCGCGCAGGCAGAACGAGAACGAGAACTTCGACTTCCAGATCCGGTTGAACACCAGCACCAACGCGATCGTGATGGTGTACGGTCCGCGCAGCACGCCGGACAACGCGACGACGAACCAGCCGCAGGTGGGTCTGCGCGGGGCGAACAACCTGCTCCTGAGCAACTTGAACAACCGGCGCGTGGGGACAGGAACGGAGAACTGGGACACCAGCCTTCCCGGCAACGCGTTCAACAACACCATGCGCTACACCAGTTCGGGAAGTCCGGACAAGGTGTGGACCAGCGGGCTCACCTATACCTGGTCGCCCTGCGCGGGACCGACGGTGAGCGTCACCCCTTCCGCCCCCTCCTACTGCCCGGGCGGCAGTGTGGCCCTTACGGCCTCCGGTGCGACCGACTACACGTGGTCACCCGCCACGGGCCTGAGCGCTACCACGGGAGCCAACGTCACGGCCAACCCGTCCTCCACCACGGCTTACACCATCAGCGGCCTGAACAGCGGGTGCCCATTCCCGGGCACGGCGAACGTGACGGTGACCGTGCTGGACGGCCCGACCGGGGTGAGTGCCAACAGCTCAGCGGGCAGCGCCTGTGTGAACGGCACGGTGGACCTGACGGCGACCGGCAGCTTCCCCGGCAGCATCCTGAGCCAGGACTTCAACAGCGGAGCCGGCGGTTGGACCACGACGAACAGCTCCACCGGTGGCAATCCGTCCGATGCGGCCTGGACGCTGCGGCCGGACAACTACTTCTACAATGCCAGCGGCGGTACGGACCCCACGTTCAGCAGCAACGACGACAGCCAGTTCTTCCTGAGCAACAGCGATGACCAGGGGAGCGGCAGCACCACGGCCACCACCCTGGTCTCCCCCGCCTTCAGCTTGGTGGGCTATACCACGGCGAGCCTGAGCTATTTCCACCACTACCGCTACAACTCCGGCACCTCGGACCGGGCCTATGTGGAGGCCTCCACCGATGGCATCAATTTCACACCATTGGTGACCTACAGCTCGACCCAGGGCGCCGTGGACGGGTTCGTGCAGGACACCCAGAGCCTGGACGCCTATGCCGGTCAACCGGTCGTGTACATCCGTTTCCGCTACGCGGCCACCTACGACTGGTGGTGGGCGGTGGACAACGTGAGCATCACGGGGGTGGGCAGTGCGCCCCTGACCTGGTCGTGGACCTCCACGCCCAGCGGCTACACCTCCGGCACGCAGAACCCGACCGGTGTGGTGGTGGACCAGAGCCGCACCTACACGGTGACGGCCACGGCCCCGAACGGGTGCTTCGCACAGGCGACCACCGGCACGGTGACGGCCGTGACGCCGCCCAATGCGGGCACCAACGGCACGGTGACCGTGTGCAGCAACGACGCTCCCGTCAGCCTCCTGGCCCAACTCGGCGGCACGCCTGACGGAGGCGGCACCTGGAGCGGTCCGAGCGCGGTGGCGGGTGGCAACTACGACCCGGCCACGATGGACCCCGGGGTGTACACCTACACGGTGAGCGCCCTGCCCTGCACGGACGCACAGGCCACGGTGACGGTGACGGAGAACACGGCCACCACCTGGTACGCGGATGCGGACGGCGACGGCCTCGGCGATCCGGGCATGTCGCAGCTGGCCTGCTCGCAACCAGTGGGCTACGTGGC
The DNA here is from genome assembly GCA_016715895.1 of Flavobacteriales bacterium. Lineage (NCBI taxonomy): Bacteria > Pseudomonadati > Bacteroidota > Flavobacteriia > Flavobacteriales > Flavobacteriales bacterium. Next base: position 1,298,737 of record JADJXH010000003.1, read on the forward strand.
CGACAACACGGACAACTGCCCGGCCACGCCCGGTGTGATCGGCAGCGCCTGCAACGACGGCAACGACTGCACCATCAACGATGTGATCGATGGATCCTGCACCTGCGCGGGCACCTTCCAGGACACTGACGGTGACTCGGTCTGCGATGCGAACGACAACTGCCCGTCGGTACCGGGCCAGATCGGCAGCCCGTGCGATGACAACAACGATTGCACGCTCAACGACGTGCTCGACGGCTCGTGCAACTGCGCAGGCACCTACACGGACACCGATGGCGATGGCACGTGCGATGGCGAGGACGGTTGCCCCACGGATCCGAACAAGACCTGGGAGGGCATTTGCGGCTGCGGCAATCCCGATGTGGACAGCGATGGCGACACGGTGATGGACTGCCTGGACGGCTGTCCGAACGACCCCAACAAGTTCGCGCCCGGCATCTGCGGCTGCGGCACGCCGGACAGCGACACCGATGGGGACGGTACGGCCGACTGCAACGACCTGTGCCCGATGGACCCGAACAAGACCGCCCCGGGCAGCTGCGGCTGCGGTCAGGCGGAGCCGGGCTCGGCCTGCGATGACGGCAACCCCAACACCGGCAACGATGTGGTGAACGCCAGCTGCCAGTGCGTGGGCCAGCCGCTGGACTGCGCGGGCACGCCGGGTGGTGCGGCCCTGCCGGGCACCGCCTGCGACGACAGCGATGCGAACACGGTGAACGACGTGTACGATGCGAACTGCACCTGTGCGGGAACGCCAACGGGCCAGACCGTCGGCCTCACCCTGAACACCGATGCCCACGGCAACCAGACCAGCTGGGAGATCATCCCGCAGGGCGGCGGAGCACCCCTGTGCAGCGGTTCGGGCTATGCGAACAACGCCACGGTGCCCTTGAGCTGCCCGCTGCCCGACGGGTGCTATGAGCTCCGCGTGATGGACAGCTTCGGCGACGGCATGACCACGGGTGGTTATGTCCTGCGCGACGGCCACGCCCAGCGCATCATCGACAACCACAATGATGGGGCCTTCGGATCGGAGAGCCGGATCGCGAACAACGGTGGGTTCTGCCTGCCGCTGGGCAACGATCGCATCCGCCCGAGCCGCTGCGACCTGGAGACCCTGCTGCCCACGGATTGGATCGCCGCCGAGGAGAACCCCGCCGTGAGCGCCCAGTTCGGCGTGGGCAACCAGGCCGACGACGGCTACCAGTTCTGGTTCTTCAACCCCGACGGTGGATACAGCCGCCGGGTGCTGATGACGCACGCCACCAACAACTACCTCTTCCCCTGGGGCCCCGGCCGCTGCAGCTACCTGCGCCTGAGCAACCTCACCACCTCGCCGCTGCCGCACAACCAGCTCCTGAACGTGCGGGTGCGCAGCATGGTGAACGGGGTGTACACCGCCTTCGGTCCGGCCTGCCGCCTGAAGATCGATCTGGTGAACCAGTGCCCGGCCACCCAGCTGGTGGACGACATCAACAGCAGCCTGCACTCCTGCGGCATCACCAACGTGGTGCTCGACGGATCGCAGTACATCCACACGGCGTACGTGGCCAATGTGGTGACCTACCAGTGGGAGTTCGATGACATCAACAGCGCCTACCTGCGCCGGACCACCAGCAGCGGCAGCGCCCTGCGCCTGAGCGCGTGGGCCACCCTGCCCCTGCAGTACAACACCACCTACAGCGTGCGGGTGCGGGTGAGCTACGACGGCGGGGCGAACTACTGCCCCTGGGGCACGGCATGCACCATCACCACGGCCCCGGTGCCTCCGGGCCAGGGTCAAGGCCGCGGCGTCACCGCCGTGATCGAAAGCCCGGTGACCGAATTCCGCCTGTGGCCGAACCCGAACCGGGGTGATGTGGTGAACGTGCTGGCCGATGGGCTTCCGATGGGAACCACCACGGCCGACCTCTCGATCATCGACCTCTTCGGCAAGCAGGTGCACAACGGGCAGGTGCCCGTGGCCGATGGGACGGTACGACAGGTGATCGACCTCAGCGGCCGCGCCGCATCGGGTGTCTACCTGGTGGTGCTGCGCACCGGCGAGCACGAACGCATTCAGCGGTTGGTGATCGAATAGCGCGAAAGCGGACCTTGCACCGGAGCCCCGGCCGACCTGCATCAGCAGGGGCCGGGGCTTCGTGCGTTCCGGGACGGACGGGCGGCCCATCGCGCGCATGGAATCATTGGAACCAATGAGCCCGCGGAACGGAGCGCCGGATAACCTTGCGACACACGGTCAGGCATCGACAGGGCCTCGAAGTGGGCGCTCGCCGATCTTGACCATGCACCAACGCGGACATGTGTTCATCCATCCCCCGGACCGGCCACGCGGCGCAGCCCATGAACGAACCACCCAAGGCCGTCCGGCACCGCCTTTCGCTCCTTCGGCTTCCTCCGCAGCTGTTCGCGGTCTTCCCTTTGCTGACCGTGATGCACGCGCTCCTTGTTCCGCTGCCGGTCGCTGGCCAGAGCCGTTCGGGCACGAACGCGGTCTGCCTATCGGAGGTCGGCATGGCCAACACCGCCAATGGACCCCGGCCGATCGCCGTCCACGGGAACGTGCTCTGCGTGGTGGCTTACGGAGGGAACATGCTCCAGGTGTTCGACATCAGCACTCCCGGTACGCCGGTGCTTTCGGGTCAAGCCTCGACCGCATCGGGAGCCTCCTCCGTGTTCATCGATGGCGCGGGGATGAAGGCGTATGTCCTTGCGCAGACCAGCGCCAAGCTCCAGGTGTTCGACATCAGTGATCCGGCCACCCCGGACCTTCTGGGCCAGTTCACCACGGACGCCCAACCCACCGGGCTTGCGGTGAGCAATGACAGGGCCTATGTGATCTGCCAGGGCGCGCAGTCCCTGCAGGTGGTCGACGTGGCCGATCCCGGTGCGATGTCCCAGCTCGGTTCGGTGGCCACATCGGCCGGCCCCAAAGGGGTGGCCCTCCTGGGCGACCATGCCGTTGTGGTGAACGCGCTCGGGAACATGTTGGAGGTGTTCTCGGTGGTCAACCCGTCCTCGCCCGCCCTGGCCGGATCGATCAGCACCGGCCTGCAACCATCGGCGGTGGCGGTGAGCGGAAATTCCGCCTATGTGACCCTGTCCACGGGCGACAGCCTCCAGGTCTTCGACCTGAGCGTACCGGGCAACCCCGTCCCCATCGGTGCGAGCGCCACCGGGGATGCGCCGAACGCGTTGGCGATCAGCAGCGACCGGTGCTACGTGGTCGCCCGCGGCGGAAATGCCGTGGAAGTGTTCGATATCGTCGATCCGAGCGACCCGGTCGCCATCGGCTCGGCCGGCACGCAAAGCACCCCGTGGTCCGTGGCGACCGGCAACGGCCACGTCTTCATCACCAGCAACCTGGCGAACACGCTTCAGGTGTTCCAGCCCCACGGTCCCGGGGATGCGTGCGATGATGGCGATCCGGCCACGGGGAACGACGTGTTCGATGGGAGCTGCACCTGCGCCGGTGTGATGATCGACTGCCTGGGGGTTGTCGGTGGAGCGGCCGTGCCCGGCAGCCCGTGCGACGATGGCGATGCGAACACCGGCAACGATGTGTACGGTGCGAACTGCCAGTGCGGCGGCGCGCTCCTGGACTGCATGGGAATTGCCGGAGGAGCCGCCCTGCCCGGTACCGCCTGCGACGATGGTGACCCCGGCACCGGAAGTGACCTCTACGACGCCAACTGCATCTGTGTAGGCACCGTGAACGACTGCCTCGGGGTTCCTGGCGGCGTATCGGGTCCCGGAACGCCCTGTGACGATGGGAACCCGAACACCCAGTTGGACGTCTACGATGCGAACTGCGTGTGCGCCGGACAGCTCGTGGATTGCCTGGGTGTGCCGGGCGGTGGGGCCGTGTCAGGGGCGCCCTGCAACGATGGGGACCCGACGACCGGCGATGACGTCTGGCTGGCGGATTGCATCTGCGCCGGCGAGTTGATCGACTGCCTGGGCGATCCGGGTGGGGCCGTGCTGCCGGGAACGCCCTGCGACGACCTCAACGCATGCACCACGAACGATGCCTGGAGCCCGTTCTGCGAATGCACCGGGGATCCGATCCTGATGGCAGGGATCACCGGGCCCACCACGGTTCAGGGCTGGGAGCCTGTGACCTATTCGATCCCTCCGGTGCCGGGCGCACAGGCCTACCTGTGGGACCTCCCCGATGACTGGTCCAGCAGCGACATGACCCCGGATGAGGTGATCCAGGCCACGACCTACAACGAGGCCGGAACCGTGCAGGTGTGCGTTGGTGTGGACATGGGCTCCTGTCTGGCGACGACCTGTTTGAGCGTGGACGTGGCGCTCTCGATCGGCATGGCGGAGGACGATGCGGATATCGGCCTCATCGTCCGTCCCAATCCGTGCCCTGGCGCGTTCGACCTTGTCCACACCGGGACCGGGTCCATCGAAGTATCGGTGCTGGACGTGTCGGGCAGGCTGGTGATCGCCCCGTTCCTCACCGGTGCGGGGATCACACGGATCGCGATCAGCGACGCGGGACCCGGGACCTATCTCGTGCGGGTGGTCGGTGCCGGGGTGATGCGCACCCTTCCCTTGCTCGTCGGGTTCTGATCCCGTTCATCGAACCTCCACGCCCATGCCCCTCAGACCTCGATCCCGACCCACCTCCGGCAGCTGCCCGGCAGGCCGGCCCTGCGTTGGACGGAGCGGCCGGTGGGTGTTTCCCGCAGTGGTCCTGGTGATCCTGTTCCTTCTGCCCCGCACCCTGAGCGCCCAATCCGTAATGGTCCGTTCGACGGTCGGCGCGGGTGGAGGATCATCCGTCTCCGATGCCCGGTCGGGCACGAACTACATGCAGGTGGCGGTCGGCCAGGCCAGTGTCGCGGGTTCGTACCCCGCGGATGGCCGGTACTACAATCAGGGATTCGTGCAACCCCTCCACGCGGCACGGGTCTCCGTGTCGAACGTGCTTGAGGCAAGGGTCTTCCCGAACCCGTTCCTCGACCGGTTCGACATCACGCTCACCGACCCCTCCACGGAACCGGTGCGAGTAAGGCTCTTCAGCATCACCGGCCGGTTGATCATGGACCGGGAACACGCTCCCGCGCAGCGGATCACCGTGACCACCGGGCTCCTGGCATCAGGGGCGTACATCATCCGGGTCGATTCCGACGACCGTCACTACATCGGCCATCTCCAATGCATCCATTGATCATGCGCACCCTCCTGTTCCTGCTGCTCGCCTCACTGTTCGGCGTCCCGGCCCAAGGGCAGCAGATCCATGTGCAGGCCGGCATGCTGCGCAGCGAATTCCTCTACAAGGACAGCAAAGGCCAGCGGCTGGAAGGCCTGGTGCCGCTGAAGAACTTCGCGATGTCGGCCGGCATCCGGAGACCGTTCAAGCGGTTCGACTCCAAATGGTTCTACCTGTTGGGCGCCACCTACGAGGTGTATGCGACGAGGGGGACCAGCCAAGATGCCTATCAGAACTACTACGAGTGGAAAGCGACCTACGCCGGCATCTCCGCAGGCATTGAGCGCGACCTGCTGACCATCCGGAGCCGGCGCAAGAACAACAAGGGCACCACCCTGTTCGCCCGTGCGGCGGTGAACCCCGCCTTCCTGATCAAGGGGTCGCAGACGCTGAACAACGAGGTGTTCGACCTGCGGGGGACCGAGCAGTTCAATGCACCGTATCTGTTCGGCCGGGCCACCGTCGGTGCGAACTATTGTGTGTCGAACCGCGTGGCCGTCATCGCCGAGTACACGTTCGCACAGGGCCTGCGCATGCCGATCAATGTGGGGGATGATGAGGAGAAGCTGGGATACCGCGCCCACGTCTTCACCACCGGGATCCTGATCGCCCTGAACAATTGCCGCTATTGCCTCACCCAATTCGCCAAGTGACCATGTGCCGCGACCTCCTCCGCCATCTGCTTCTGTTCGTGACGTTGGGCATCACGGGCATCGCCATGGGCCAATCCCACGGGCTCACCTTCCAGGCCTTGATCCTGAACAGGCCCGACAACAACACGGAGATCCCCGGCGTGGACGTGCCCGGCGGCAGCTACCTGTCCGACCAGCAACTGGATATCCGGTTCACCATCCACAATGAGGATGGCGACATCGACTACCAGGAGGAGCACACCACGACGACGGACCGGTATGGCCTGATCTCCGTGATCATCGGGGACGGGACCATGACGGCCGAGAGCCCCGACGTCTTCAAGGAGATCAGCTGGGACGGTACGCCCAAGGAGCTTGTGGTGGAGGTGAACATCCCCGAACCGTTCGGATTCGGCATGTTCGTGGAGTTCAGCCGCCAGAAGCTCGTCTTCGCACCCTACGCCTACCACCGGAACATCACGGCCACGGGCACCATGGACATCGACGGAGCCACCAACCTCAACAGCTCGTTGAGCGTGAACAACGGCAGCCCGACGCTGCTCACCGGCACCCTGACGGTGGATGGATGCGTGTATCTCCACGACTGCCTCGTTGTGGATGGGACCACCGACCTCAACAACGGGTTGAACGTGAACTACAACACTCCCACGGACCTCAGTGGCACCCTGAACGTCGATGGTGCGACCACGATGAACAGCACGCTGGACGTGGACGGGGCCACCACGCTGAACCTTACGCTCGATGTGGACGGGGCGACGACCTTGAACAGCACCCTGGACGTGGACGGCAGCACCACGCTGAACAGCACCCTGGATGTGGACGGCGCGACCACCCTGCACAACACCTTGAACGTGGCCGGGGCCACCACCATCAACAACACGCTGACGGTGGCCGGGAACACCACCCTCCAGAGCGACCTGTTCGTGGAGGGTAGCGCGGAGATCGGCGAGAGCCTGCGTCTGGGTCGCACCGCGGACCTTGGGCAGCTTCAGGTGAACACGGACGGCTACGCGAACGAGACCACCACGTTGAAAGCGCGTCAGGGGGATATCTCGATCCTTGGTGCGGAGAGCGCCGATGGGACCGCGCGTGCCCTGGTATGGGACGATGGCCTGATCGAGATGTTCCCGGGTACGCGCCAGGTGCGGATAGATGGCCAGGCCAGTGGCGGGGCCACGAACAACACCGGCTCCTACCCGCTGTATGTCAAGGGCGCCCAGCAGGGCATCGCGGTAAAGCTGAACACGAGCGCGGTGAACTCCGGGAACAACTTCCTCTACTTCTCGGACAACAGCTATATCCGCGGCAGTGTGCAAGGCCAGACCTTGAGCGAGCTCCACAACAGCTTCGAGTACATCTGGTTCAACAGCATGGCTGTCCTGGATGAGGCGTTCATCCTGGCGGAAGGCGTGGCGTGCGGAGCCCAGTTGGATCTCGGCGAGGCCGGTGTCATGGCGGCCAATGCGATCCTCATCCTTGCCCAATGGGCTGAAGAGTTCTACCACATGGAGACCGAGGTCGGGGTCGTCTATCAGTCGAACTCGGCCGACTACGCGGAGTGGCTGCAACGCGATGCGGGTGTGGAGGACCTCGCACCCGGGACCATCGTGGGGGTGAACGGCGGCCGTATCTCCACCATGACCGAAGGAGCGCGTCAGCTCATGGTGGTGTCCACCGCACCCCTGGTGCTCGGCAACACCCCGCCTGCGGGCGAAGAGGCGAACTACGAGAAGGTGGCCTTCCTCGGTCAGGTGCCCTTGCAGGTCCGTGGTGTGGTGAACGTCGGCGACTACGTGCTGGCCTCGGGCCTGAACGATGGAACGGGCATCGGCAAGGCCCCGGCGGACATGACGCTGGAGGACTACGACCGGATCGTGGGCGTGGCCTGGTCCCGGGCCCTGTTCCCCAACGGCACCTCCCAGGTGAACACGGCGGTGGGCATGAACCAAGGCGCGATCAACGACCAGCTGAAGCGGCAGAAGCAGGAGCTGGACGCGCTGAAGGGCACCATGCAGGAGCTGCTGAGCTACCTCAGGGCGAAGGACCCTTCGTTCCCGGTGGACCTTCCCGGTACGGCCGCTCAACCCGCTGCCGCTCCCCCAGCGGTCGCTGCAGCCCCGGCACGCACCCCGGTGGTCCGCGATCGGAAGGAGGTGGAGGCCCTGCTCCGCAGCCATCCGGAGATCCTCGAACGGACGCTCGCCGGGGCCAGGTCCCTGTTGGCCGCCAAGGGGTATCCGGTGGACGAGGAACCGCTCGCGCAGTGCTTCAATACGGAGGCCTTCTTCGCCCGGCTCAACAGGTCGGCTCCGGTACCGGATCGGACCCCTCGACCGGTGGTTCCGGACGTGCCCCGGTCCGACCAGAGGATCCGCTGACAACGACCGGGCCCACCGGGAAGCAAGGGCTCAAGGACCTTCCGGATAGAGCAGGTACCTCACCCGCACCGCCCGGAACGCTTCCAACGCCGGCTTCCAGGAAGCCCGGATGAGCTCCTCCGACTCGCCACGTCGGATGCGTTCCCGCATATCCGGCCCGCCGGCCAGCTTGTCGAAGAAGGGGGTGAAGAAGCCGTCCTTGTCCGCTGCGGCCTCGTACATGCCGATGAGCCAACCCAGGTGGAGCCGCGGATCGAGCCGGCTGTAGAACGTTCCGTACTCGCTGAGATCGAGGCCTGTGCATTCCCTGCCGTGGTAGGGAGGGTCCTTGGCGCCCGGCATGGGCCGGGGGATGAACCGGTACGCCCCCAGGGTGCAGCCCGGGAAGCCGATGCACTGGAACGGGGCATCCGTCCCGCGCCCCACACTGACCACAGTGCCCTCGAACAGTCCGAGCGCCGGGTATAGCATCACGGCGGAGAGGTTGGGCAGGTTGGGGCTGGGACGCACCGGAGGCGCATAGGCCATGCGATGGTCGTAGCCGGAACAGGGCACCACGGTCAGGTCCAACGCACGGCCCGCCCCGAGCCAGCCTTCCCCGACGATCATCCGGGCGAACTCCCCCACCGTCATGCCATGCACGAGCGGTACGGGATGCATGCCCACGAACGAACGATGTGCGGTATCCAGCACCGGACCGTCCACATAGAAACCGTTCGGGTTGGGCCGGTCCAGCACCACGACCGGCAGCTTCGCATCGGCCGCGGCTTCCATCACGTAATGCAGGGTGCCGATGTAGGTGTAGAACCGGGCGCCCACATCCTGGATGTCGAACAGCAGCACGTCCACGTCCTGCAGCTGTTCAGGCTTCGGTCTCTTGTTCTCCCCGTAGAGGGAGACCAGCGGCAGGCCCGTGCGCGCGTCGCGGCCGTCCTTCACGTGCTCACCGGCGTCAGCGTCGCCGCGGAAGCCGTGCTCGGGGGCGAAGACCTTGGTGATGCGGGTGCCCAGGCTCACGAGCGTATCCACCAGATGCGCGCGCCCCACGCGCCCGGTCTGGTTGGTGATCACGGCCACCCGCTTGTCCTTCAGCAGCGGCAGGTACTCCGCCATGCGTTCGGCCCCCACGCGAAGGGCTTCGGGCTTGGACGCCGGCATGGGGTCCACCTGCGCCGGCATCTTCGCCGTGCAGGCGGCGAGCAGAACGAGGCCGAGCAGAAAGGGAAAGAGCGCGGGCATGGGGTGGTGATGGGGTCCGGTGCTGAAATGATGCGGGTGCCTGGGCGAAAGTAGCCCGGTGCGGGCCGCGCTACCTTGCGCCGACATGGGCCTCGCCTCCTTCGTCGCGCGTCGCATCCTGGCCGACCCCGACCGGCAGGACCGGCTCTCACGGCCGATCGTGCTCATCGCGATGATCGGCATCGTGCTGGGCATGGCGGTGATGGTGCTCACGGTAGGCATCACGCGGGGCTTCCAACGCGAGATCCGGGCCAAGGTGGTGGGCATCGGCGGACATCTGCAGCTCACCGCCATCGCGCAGAACGACCCCAAGGAGACCCCGCGCATGGTGTACGATCCCGCCCAGGCCGAGGCCTTGCGCGCCGTGCCTGGCGTGGCCCATGTGCAGACCTACGCCACCAAGCCCGGCATCGTGGAGACCGACGGCGACATCGAAGGGGTGGTGGTGCGCGGACTGGGCGGAGACCTTGACCCCTCCTACCTCACGCGCCATCTGGTGGAAGGCCGGCTGCCTGTGCTGGGTGCCGCCGAACGCCCGAACGAGGTGCTCATCAGCGCCTACCTCGCCGAACGGCTGCGCATCGCCGTGGGCGACACGATCACCATCTACCTGGTGAAGGACCGCGACGACATCCGGCCGCGCAAGTTCACCGTCACCGGCACCTACCGCACCGGCCTCGAGCAGGTGGACCATCAGGTGGTGGTGGTGGACATCGGTCACCTCCAGCGCTTCGCCCAATGGGGACTGACCGCCGAGATCCTGCTGGACACCGTGAACGGCGTGCCGACCGTGGAAGGGCTCGGCTTCGGAGGCGACCGCGACCACCTCTTCGAATGGTCCGTGCCCGGCTGGGCCGGCAAAGGCCCGCATCCCGTGGACCCCGATCTGATGCACGAGCTGAAGGGACGGGTGATCTCGTTGGTCGTCTCCGATGCCAGTGGCACCCTTCCGGACACGGCCTGGCTGCGCTTTTCCCCGGTGGACGGCCTGGTGCAACGCGGCGGCGGACGTGGCAGCCACCACCGGTATGTGGGCGGCATCGAGGTGGACCTGACCTCGTTCGACCGGCTGGATGCACTGGAAGAGCAGGTGCACGCCCATGTGCTCGAGCCCGACCAACGGCTCACCACGGTGCGCGAGCGCAGCCCGGAGATCTTCGCCTGGCTGGAACTGCTGGACACCAACGTGGCCGTGGTGATCGTGCTGATGGTGGTGGTCGCCGTCATCAACATGACCAGCGCGCTGCTGCTCATCATCCTGGAGCGCACCACGATGATCGGGGTGCTGAAGGCCCTCGGCGCCACCAACGGCCAGGTGCGCCGCATCTTCCTGCTGGACGGCGCCTACATCCTGGGCCTCGGCATCCTGGGCGGCGATGCGCTGGGCGTTGCGCTGGCCCTGGTGCAGCGCTGGACCGGGTGGGTGCGGCTGCCCGTGGAGAGCTACTATGTGGACGTGGTGCCGGTCGACCTGGACCTGTGGCCCATGCTCCTGCTGAACCTGGGCACCCTTGGCGTCTGTGTCGCGGCCCTCGTGCTGCCCAGCATGCTGGTGACGCGCATCGCACCGGCCCGCGCCATCCGCTTCGACTAGACACACTGCGGGCCCGGAAGGCCGGGCTACCTTCGCAGGGCGATGCCTGCGCACAAGGCTGCGGCATCCGACCCATGCAGATCCACGAGAACATCCTGAGCACCATCGGCAACACGCCGCTCGTCAAGCTGAACCGCATCACCAAGGACGTCGCCGCCACCGTGCTCGCCAAGGTGGAAACCTTCAACCCCGGCAACTCCATCAAGGACCGCATGGCGATCAAGATGATCGAGGATGCGGAGAAGGCCGGCCTGCTGAAACCGGGCTACACCATCATCGAGGGCACCAGCGGCAACACCGGCATGGGCCTGGCCATCGGCGCCATCATCAAGGGCTACAAGTGCATCTTCACCACCACCGACAAGCAGAGCAAGGAGAAGGTGGACATCCTGCGCGCCTTCGGCGCCGAGGTGATCGTGTGCCCCACCAACGTGGACCCCGAGGACCCGCGCAGCTACTACAGCGTGAGCAGCCGCCTGGTGAAGGAGGTGCCCAACAGCTGGAAGGCCAACCAGTACGACAACCCCAGCAACGCGCAGGCGCACTACGAGACCACCGGCCCCGAGCTGTGGGAGCAGACCGGCGGCAAGATCGACCACCTGGTGGTGGGCGTGGGCACCGGCGGCACCACCTGCGGCACCGCCCGCTTCCTGAAGGAGAAGAACCCGAACCTGAAGGTCTGGGGCATCGACACCTACGGCTCCGTGTTCAAGAAGCTGAAGGAGACCGGCGAGTTCGACAAGAACGAGATCTACCCCTACATCACCGAGGGCATCGGCGAGGACTTCGTGCCCCAGAACGTGGACCTCGACCTCATCGACCATTTCGAGAAGGTCACCGACCGCGACGCCGCCATCTACACGCGGAAGATCGTGAAGGACGAGGCCATCTTCGTGGGCAACAGCGCCGGCGCGGCCATCGCGGGGCTCCTGCAGCTCAAGGACAACTTCAAGAAGGGCGAGGTGGTGGTGGTGATCTTCCACGACCACGGCAGCCGCTACGTGGGCAAGATGTTCAACGACGACTGGATGCGCGAGCGCGGCTTCCTCGTGGAGGAGAAGCCCACGGCCGGCGACCTATTGAAGGGCAAGGAGCTCGCGCTGCTGAGCGTGGAGGCCGAGGAGCCCGTGCTGGCCGCGATCGATAAGATGCGCAAGCACAACATCGACCAGCTGCCGGTGTTCGACGGCGGCAAGCCCGTGGGCACCATCACCGATGCCCGCCTGTTCGACGCGATCCTGGAGGACGCCGACGTGCGCACCCAGAAAGCCCGTGTGGTGATGGGTCCGGCCCTGCCCGTGCTGAAGGTGGACGCGACGCTGGACGAGGTGGCGGCCAAGCTGGGCAATGGTTCACCCGCCGTGTTGGTGGAACAGCCGAACGGGTTCGGGATCCTGACGAAACAGGACATCATCGGGAAATTGCGGTAGTCGCGACCTGGGCCATGCCTGAACTCTGCCGCTTCTATGGGATCATCATCCGGATGTATTTCATGGACCACAACCCGCCGCACTTCCACGCGGAATACCAGGGTCAACGCGCCGAGTTCGACATCCGCACCCTTGAGCTGATCGCCGGTTCCTTGCCGAGCCGTGCGCATGCGTTGGTGCTTGAATGGGCCGCGTTGCATCGGCAGGAACTGCTGGCCAATTGGAAACTCGCTGTTGAAGGAGAACTGCCTTCGCCCATCGATCCGCTACCTTAGTGGGCATGAACACCGTCGTCAAGGTCGAGGCACTGCCGTCGGAACGGTTGAAGTTGACCTTTGCAGATGGCTTCCAGGCCGAGGTGGACCTGAAACCACTGCTCACCAAGGGCATGGCCTTGCAGGTGGCCGCTCCAGACCTTTTTATGCAAGTGACCACGGAGCCTGGTGGCGGTATCGTATGGCCGAACGGGTTCGATCTGTGTCCGGAATTCCTTCGGGAATTGGCCGAGAAGCGGCAGGCGGCGGCGTGAAGGGCCATGTGGAAGGACATCATCGGGAGGCTGAAGTGGCAATGGGGTCTTGAATGAACCGCCGTGATCCTCGTTCGACCAGCCGCCTTCTTGCACAGGCGATACTGGTCGCTGGGTTGAGTAGTTGCACTCCCCCCGTAGAAGAGATCTCAGCCTTGCCTGAACCCAGTATCGATTCATCATTAATCGTCGGCGACTACCTGTTCGTTTCGAGAGATCAGGAAGCGCGAGTTCTTGGACCCTGCGATCACAGAATGATGCCGGTACTTGAGGTTGCAACCCCACTGGCACGCCGGATCGCATCAGGACAGGAATTCAGTCTTGCCAATGATACGGAGGCATTGGCACTGCTCGATAGCATGCTGCATGGCAGCGATGCCGATGTTCGGCGCTTCTATTTCTGGATCGTTACCAAGTCTTTAGCACGCTCCGATGGCTACTATTCGGAGGGTGTCGGATACTGGGGAACACAACACCTTTTCCATAACCCAGCAGAGTTCCTCACCGCATGGTCAGAGTGCATCTCCGAAGGTGAGCGTAAAAAATGGGCGTGGTACCTGGCCGCTGAAGAGCACATCGGTAGTGAGAACCAACCGACCGATGAGGTATTGGCAGAGTATCGACAACGTCTGGAGAGCGCTACATCGATGTTTCCTGAAGCTGTTGCGATCGGTCGGGAGCGGCTCCTTGTTATGGTGGACAGTATCTATCGCTCTTCTTGGGGTACAAAATCCACACAGCGTCAGTGAGACTATTTCTCGCCCCCCATGCGCTCCCTCACCGACCAAATGGGCCGAAAGGTCAGCGTGCCTGACGTCCCCCAACGCATCATCTCCCTCGTCCCCTCCCAGACCGAACTGCTGCATGACCTGGGCCTCGGCGACCGCGTGGTAGGCATCACCAAGTTCTGCATCCACCCGGAGGCTTGGTTCCGCAGCAAGGCGCGCGTGGGCGGCACCAAGCAGGTGGACCTGGAGAAGGTGCGGGCCCTTTCCCCCGACCTCATCATCGGGAACAAGGAGGAGAACAGTCAGGCCGACATCGAGACCCTGGAGCGCGAGTTCCCGGTGTGGATGAGCGATGTGCGCGACCTTAGTGGAGCCCTGGACATGATCCGCCGCGTAGGCGCCCTCACCGGCACCGACAGCATGGCCGTTCAGCTGAACTCCGACATCGAACAGGCCTTCTCTTCGCTCCGACCGCTCTCCCCTCCCCGCTCCGCCGCCTACCTCATCTGGCACGAGCCCATGTTGGTGGCCGGGACCGACACCTTCGTGAACGACATGCTCACGCGCTGCGGCCTCACCAACGCCTTCGCGCACCGCACCGAGCGCTACCCCGAGGTCTCCCCGGGGCAGCTCGCCGCCGCCGATCCGGATGTGATCCTGCTCTCCTCCGAGCCCTTCCCCTTCGCCGAAATGCACATCCTGCACTACACCATGCTCTGCCCGGGCACCCCCGTGCACCTGGTGGACGGTGAGCTCTTCAGTTGGTACGGCAGCCGCCTGCTGAAGGCCCCGGCCTATTTCAGCGGTCTGTTGGCCGGATGGCCGGCCTGAGCGCCGGTAACGGGCGGGCTACTTTTGCCCATCCACCATGCGCGCTCGGCTCCTGCACCTGCTTCTGCTGCTGCTGCCCTTCGGGGGCCAGGCCCAGACCGTGGGTGTGGTGCTCAGCGGTGGCGGTGCCTCGGCCATGACGCACATCGGCGTGCTGATGGCCTTGGAGGACCACGGCATCCCCATCGACTTCATCACCGGCAGCAGCATGGGGGCCCTGGTGGGCGCGATGTACGCCGCCGGCTATTCCCCGCACGAGATCGACAGCCTGTTCCGGACGGACCTCTACCGCACGATGGCGGAGGGCGGCGTGGAGGACCGCTATACCTACTTCTTCAAGCACGACCAGCCGGACGCCTCGGTGATCAACGTGAAGATCGACCTGGACACGCTGTTGCAGACCTCCCTGCCCACCAACCTCCGCAGCCCGGTGCTGATCGATTTCGAGCAGATGCGCGGCTTCGCCGGCGCCAGTGCGGCCAGTAGCCACGACATGGACAGCCTCTTCGTGCCCTTCCGCTGTGTGGCGAGCGACATCACCGCGCAGCGGCCGGTGCTGTTCCGCCGTGGCGACCTGGCGCGGGCCGTGCGCGCCAGCATGAGCTACCCGTTCTACTTCAAGCCGATCAGGGTGGACGGGCACCTGATGATGGACGGGGGCCTGTACAACAATTTCCCCAGCGACATCATGTACGAGGAGTTCCTGCCCGACGTGATCATCGGCAGCAACGTGGCCAGCAACTCCGCACCGCCCAGCGAGGACGACCTGTTGAGCCAGTTGAAGGCGATGTTGCAGGAACCGACCGATTACTCGGTGCGGTGCGATAACGGGCTCATCATCGAACCGCGCACCAGCACGGGCCTCTTCGATTTCAGCCGCATCGGTCCCACGATCGAGGAGGGCTACGCCGCGGCGATGGAGTGGATGCCGGAGATCGAGGCGCTGATCGCCCGGCGCACCGGTGCCGCGGAGGTGGCCGAGCGGCGCGCGGCCTTCCGGGCCCGCTGGCCGCAGCTCCGGTTCGGCGCCCTGGAGGTCACCGGCCTGCGCAAGGGGCGGGCCCGATATGTGGAACGCATGCTCACCGACCGCGACGGGGGCATCGACGAGCGCCGACTCAAGAGCCTGTACTTCCGGCTGCACGATGACGACAACATCGGGCGCCTTTACCCGTCCGCGCTCTACCGGCCCGAACGGGGCGACTTCGACCTGCGCGTGGACGTGGGCGCCGAAAAGGACCTGCACGCCCGGTTCGGGGGCATGTTCTCCTCACGGCCCATCAACACGGGCATGGTGGGGCTGCGCTACAACCTCTTCGGCCGCTGGAGCTCCTCGCTGCAGGCGCTCTCGTGGTTCGGCAAGTTCTATGCGGCCGGCCAGGTGCGCCTGCGCGCCGACCTGCCCACCGCGGCGCCCCTCTACCTCGAGCCGTTGTTCACGATCCACCGCATGGACCACTTCCGCAGTTTCGCCACCTTCTTCGACGAGGTGCGGCCCTCCTTCGTGGTGCTGCGTGAGACCTGGGGCGGAGTGAACGCCGGCCTGGGCCTGGGCAACAAGGGCCGCATGCGGGTGGATGTGAAATACGGCCAGACACGGGACAGTTACTACCAGCGTATCGATTTCAGCCCCACCGATACGGCGGACGTCACCGAGCTCTCCCACTGGACGGGCGGGCTCATCGCCGAGCGGAACTCGCTGAACCGCAAGCAGCACGCCAACGCGGGGGAGCAGCTGAAGTTCGAGGCCCGGTACGTCTCCGGACAGGAACGTACGGAGCCGGGCTCGACCAACTCCCAGCGTGACCTGGTGCGGGACCAGCACGATTGGTTCTTCCTGAAGGCCACGCTGGACAAGTACTTCCTGCCGCGCGGCATGTTCAAGTTCGGCGGACTGGTGGAGGCGCTCTACAGCAACTATCCCTTCTTCGCGAACTATACGGCCACGGTGGCCCGTGCCCCGGTGTTCCAACCCACACCGGAGAGCAGGACCTATTTCCTGGAGAACTTCCGGGCCCAGCAGTACATCGCGGGCGGTCTGCGCACCATCATCGCCGTGGCGCGCAACCGGTTCGATCTGCGGCTGGAGGGGTACGTGTTCCAACCCTACCGGGCCGTCCTGCGCACGGCGGACGATGAGCCCGAGGCGGGCCTTGCCGTGAGCGACCGGGCCTACCTGGCCTCCGGTTCGCTGATCTACCAGAGCCCGGTGGGCCCCATCTGGTTCAACACCAGCTACATCGACGGCCTGCCCGAGCCGTGGGCCTTCAGCCTCAATTTCGGCTACGTGATCTTCGCCCAGCGCAGCTGGGAATGACAAAGCCCCGGGTGACCGGGGCCTTGTCCACGGTGATCGCCGGGCTCAGGCCTGCGCCGTGGGCCCGCCGAAGTTCATGGGCACCTCCGGCATCTCGCTCTCGCGGATGGGGCCGTGCACCTGCTCGAACTTCTGCACGTTGTCCGCCAGGGCGCGCATGAGCCGCTTGGCGTGCTGCGGGGTCAGCAGGATCCGGGCCCGCACCTTGGCCTTGGGCACACCGGGCATCACGCGCACGAAATCGAGCACGAACTCCGAGTTGCTGTGGGTGATGATGGCGAGGTTGCTGTACACACCATCCGCCACTTCCTCGCTGATCTCGATGTTCAGTTGGTTGGGGCGGGGTTGGTCCTTGGGGTCTGACATGATCTTCCGGATGTGGACGCTGAGGGGGCTGAACGAGGAATGAGCTTCCTCGTTCAGCGCTCCCGGTTCAGCGTTCGGCGTTACTCATCGATCTCCTGGGCGGCCAGGTTGTCCGCCATCATGCGGGCATACTCCTCCTTGTTGTACACGGTGACCTCCTGGAAGCGGCGGGTGCCGGTACCGGCGGGGATGAGATGGCCCACGATGACGTTCTCCTTGAGGCCGTTGAGGTGATCCTCCTTGGCGTTCACGGCGGCCTCGTTCAGCACCTTGGTGGTCTCCTGGAAGGAGGCGGCACTGATGAAGCTGTCGGTCTGCAGGCTGGCGCGCGTGATGCCCTGGAGCAGGGTGCGGGCCGTGGCCGGGCGGGCGGCGCGGGCCTCCACCAGCTTCTGGTCCTTGCGCTTCAGCACGCTGTTCTCATCGCGCAGCCTGCGCATGGTCACCATCTGGCCCTCCTTCATGGTGCTGCTGTCGCCGGCGTCGGTCACCACCATCTTGTCGAACAGGTCGTCGTTCTCCTCCATGAACTCGGTCTTGTTCACGGCCTGTTTCTCCAGGAAGCGGGTGTCGCCGGGGTCCTCGATCTCCACCTTCCGCATCATCTGGCGCACGATCACCTCGAAGTGCTTGTCGTTGATCTTCACGCCCTGCATGCGGTACACCTCCTGCACCTCGTCCACAAGGTACTCCTGCACGCGGGTGGGGCCCTGGATGTCCAGGATGTCGGTGGGGCTGATGGAACCATCGCTCAGGGGCTGACCGGCCTTCACGAAGTCGTTCTCCTGCACCAGGATGTGCTTGCTCAGCGGCACCAGGTAGTACTTGCGCTCGCCGGTGCGGCTCTCCACGATGATCTCGCGGTTGCCGCGCTTGATCTTGCCGTAGGAGATGATGCCGTCGATCTCGCTGACGATGGCCGGGTTGCTCGGGTTGCGGGCCTCGAAAAGCTCCGTCACGCGCGGCAGACCGCCGGTGATGTCACCGCCCTTGCCGCTGGTCCGCGGGATCTTCACCAGCACGTCGCCGGCCTCGATCTTCTGGCCGTCCTCCACGATGATGTGGGCGCCCACCGGCAGGCTGTAGCTCTTCAGCTCCTCCTTGCCCTTGGGGTCCATGATGCGGATGGTCGGGTTCTTCTTCTTGTCGCGGCTCTCCACGATCACCTTCTCGGTGAAGCCCGTCTGCTCGTCGATCTCCTCGCGGTACGTCACGCTCTCCTCGATGCTCTCGAAGGACAGGCTGCCCGCCAGCTCGGAGATGATCACCGCGTTGTACGGGTCCCAGGTGCAGATCACGTCGCCCTTCTTCACCTTGCCCGGCTTGCCGTACAGGTAGGCGCCGTAGGGCACGTTGCTCGTGGTGAGCACGATGCCCGTGTTGCTGTCCACGATGCGCATCTCGGTGCTGCGGCTGATGACCACTTCGGCGTCGTCGCCCTTGCGGTCCTTCTTCTTCACGGTGCGCAGCTCGTCGATCTCCAGGATGCCGTCGTACTTGGCCGTGATCTGGCTCTCCTCGGTGATCTTGCCGGCCACACCACCCACGTGGAAGGTGCGCAGGGTGAGCTGCGTGCCGGGTTCGCCGATGGACTGCGCGGCGATGACGCCCACGGCCTCGCCCATCTGCACCTTGCGGCCCGTGGCCAGGTTGCGGCCGTAGCACTTGCCGCACACGCCCTGCTTCTGTTCGCAGGTGAGCACGCTGCGGATCTCCACCTCCTCGATGGGGCTCGCCCCGATGGCGGCCGCGATGTCCTCGGTGATCTGCTCACCGCCGGACACCAGCAGCTCCCCGGTCTGCGGATGATGGATGTCGTGCACCGCGGTGCGGCCCAGGATGCGGTCGTGCAGGGACTCCACCACCTCCTCGTTCTTCTTGAGGGCGGTGGCCACCAGGCCGCGCAGGGTGCCGCAGTCCTCGGTGGTGATCACCACGTCCTGCGCCACATCCACCAGACGGCGGGTGAGGTAGCCGGCATCGGCGGTCTTGAGGGCCGTATCGGCCAGGCCTTTCCGCGCACCGTGGGTGCTGATGAAGTACTCCAGGATGGAGAGGCCCTCCTTGAAGTTGGACAGGATGGGGTTCTCGATGATGTCCTGACCGCCGCCTCCGCCGCTCTTCTGGGGCTTGGCCATCAGGCCCCGCATGCCGCTGAGCTGACGGATCTGCTCCTTCGATCCGCGGGCGCCGCTGTCCATCATCATGTAGATGGAGTTGAAGCCCTGTTTGTCGCTCTTGATGCGCTCCATGAGGCTGAACGTCACCTTCGAGTTGGTGTGCGTCCAGATATCGATCGTCTGGTTGTACCGCTCGTTGTTGGTGATGAGGCCCATGTTGTAGTTGTTGGTCACCTCGTCCACCTCCTTCTGGGCGGCGCCGACCAGCTTGTCCTTCTCGTCGGGCACCACCACGTCCATCAGGTTGAAGCTGAGACCGCCGCGGAAGGCGCTCATGAAGCCCAGCTCCTTGATGTCGTCCAGGAACTGCGCCGCCTTGGCCGTGCCGCACTCCTTCAGCACCAGGCCGATGATGTCGCGCAGCGCCTTCTTGGTGAGCAGTTCGTTGATGAAGCCCACCTCGTCGGGCACCACCTCGTTGAAGAGCACACGGCCGCAGGTGGTCTCGATCATGCGCGACGTGCCCGTCTTGGGATCGGTCCAGCGCACCTTGATCCAGCTGTGCAGGTCCACCTGGCCCTCGTTGTAGGCGATGATGAGCTCCTCGGGGCTGTAGAAGCTGCGACCCTCGCCCTTCATGGTGCGCTCCTTGTCGCTCTTGCGGCCCTTGGTGATGTAGTACAGGCCGAGCACCATGTCCTGGCTGGGCACCGCGATGGGCGCGCCGTTGGCCGGGTTCAGGATGTTGTGGCTGGCCAGCATCAGCAGCTGCGCCTCCAGGATGGCGGCGTGGCCCAGGGGCACGTGCACGGCCATCTGGTCACCGTCGAAGTCGGCGTTGAAGGCCGTGCACACCAGCGGGTGCAGCTGGATGGCCTTGCCCTCGATCAGCTTGGGCTGGAAGGCCTGGATGCCGAGGCGGTGCAGCGTCGGAGCGCGGTTCAGCAGCACGGGGTGGCCCTTGAGCACGTTCTCCAGGATGTCCCACACCACGGGCTCCTTCTTGTCCACGATCTTCTTGGCGCTCTTCACCGTCTTCACGATCCCCCGCTCAATGAGCTTGCGGATGATGAACGGCTTGAAGAGCTCGGCGGCCATGTCCTTGGGCAGGCCGCACTCATGCAGCTTGAGCTCGGGGCCCACCACGATCACGGAACGGGCGCTGTAGTCCACGCGCTTGCCGAGGAGGTTCTGGCGGAAGCGGCCCTGCTTGCCCTTGAGCGAATCGCTCAGCGACTTCAGCGGGCGGTTGCTCTCGCTCTTCACGGCGCTGCTCTTGCGGCTGTTGTCGAACAGGCTGTCGACGGCCTCCTGGAGCATGCGCTTCTCGTTGCGCAGGATCACCTCGGGCGCCTTGATCTCCATCAGGCGCTTGAGGCGGTTGTTGCGGATGATCACACGGCGGTACAGGTCGTTCAGGTCGCTGGTAGCGAAACGGCCGCCGTCCAGGGGCACCAGGGGCCGCAGCTCGGGCGGGATCACGGGCACCACCTTCACGATCATCCACTCGGGCTTGTTCTCGCGGCGGCTGTTGGCGTCACGGAACGCCTCCACCACGTTCAGGCGCTTGAGGGCCTCGTTCTTCCGCTGCTGGCTCGTCTCGGTGTTGGCCTTGTGGCGCAGGTCGTAGCTCAAGCCGTCGAGGTCGAGGCGCTTGAGCAGTTCCTGCAGCGCGTCGGCGCCCATGCGGGCGATGAACTTGTTGGGGTCGGCATCGTCCAGGTACTGGTTCTCCTTGCCCAGCTGGTCCAGGATGTCCAGGTACTCCTCCTCGGTGAGGAAGTCCAGGTACTGCACGGGGTTGCCCTCCTTGTTCTTGGCCAGACCCGGTTGCACCACCACGTAACGCTCGTAGTAGATGATCTGGTCGAGCTTCTTGGTGGGCAGGCCCAGCAGGTAGCCGATCTTGTTGGGCAGGCTGCGGAAGTACCAGATGTGGGCCACGGGCACCACCAGCTGGATGTGGCCCATGCGCTCGCGGCGCACCTTCTTCTCGGTGACCTCCACGCCGCAGCGGTCGCACACGATCCCCTTGTAGCGGATGCGCTTGTACTTGCCGCAGTGGCATTCGAAGTCCTTGACGGGACCGAAGATGCGTTCGCAGAACAGGCCGTCGCGCTCGGGCTTGTAGGTGCGGTAGTTGATCGTCTCGGGCTTGATCACCTCCCCGTGGCTGCGCTCCAGGATCAGCTCCGGGCTGGCGAGGCTGATGACGATCTTGTTGAAGTTGCTGTTGAGCTTGACCTCCTTCTTCATGGTTGACTAGGCAAGGCGTTCGACGTTGGGTGACCGCATGGCGCTCCTCATTCGAGCGACACGTTGAGCGCGAGGCCGCGCAGTTCGTGAAGAAGCACGTTGAAGGACTCGGGGATGCCCGGGGTGGGCAGGGGTTCGCCCTTCACGATGCTCTCGTAGGCCTTGGCACGGCCCACCACGTCGTCGCTCTTCACGGTGAGGATCTCCTGCAGGATGTTGCTGGCGCCGAAGGCCTCCAGCGCCCACACCTCCATTTCGCCGAAGCGCTGGCCGCCGAACTGGGCCTTGCCACCGAGCGGCTGCTGGGTGATGAGGCTGTAGGGGCCGATGGAGCGTGCGTGCATCTTGTCGTCCACCATGTGGGCCAGCTTGATCATGTAGATCACGCCCACGGTGGCGGGCTGGTCGAAGCGCTGGCCGGTGCCGCCATCGTGCAGGAAGGTGCGGCCGAAGCGGGGCACGCCGGCCTCGTCCGTCTGCGCGTGGATCTCGTCCAGCGTGGCGCCGTCGAAGATGGGTGTGGCGTACTTGCGGCCCAGCCTCAGGCCGGCCCAGCCCAGCACGGTCTCATAGATCTGGCCGAGGTTCATGCGACTCGGCACGCCCAGCGGGTTCAGCACGATGTCCACCGGCGTTCCGTCCTCCAGGTAGGGCATGTCCGCGTCGCGCACGATGCGGGCCACGATGCCCTTGTTGCCGTGGCGGCCGGCCATCTTGTCGCCGATCGCCAGCTTGCGCTTGGCGGCCACGTACACCTTGGCCAGCTTCACGATGCCTGCGGGCAGCTCGTCGCCGATGCTCACCTGGAACTTCTTGCGCTTGTAAACGCCGCTGATGTCGTTGTGCTTGATGTTGTAGTTGTGGATGAGCTGACGGACCAGTTCGTTCACCTTCTTGTCCGCGGTCCAGTTGGTGGGGTCCACGGTGATGAAATCGATGGCCTGCAGGACCTTGGGGGTGAACTTGACGCCCTTCTTGATCTGCTCCTCCTTGTACTTGTTGTACACGCCGTTGGAGGCCTGGCCGTTCAGGAGCTGCATCATCTTGTCGATGAGCACGTTCTTCAGCTCGCCCAGCTCCTTCTCGTAGTCCTTGTCGATGGCCTCCAGCACGGCCTTCTCGTTGGTCTTGCCCTTCTTGTCCTTGATGGCACGGCTGAAGAGCTTCTTGTCGATGACCACGCCCTTGGTGCTCGGGGGCGCCTTCAGGGAGGCGTCCTTCACATCGCCGGCCTTGTCGCCGAAGATGGCGCGCAGGAGCTTCTCCTCGGGGCTGGGGTCGGTCTCGCCCTTCGGGGTGATCTTGCCGATGAGGATGTCACCCTCGTTGATCTCGGCGCCGATGCGGATCAGGCCGTGCTCGTCAAGGTCCTTCGTGGCCTCCTCGCTCACGTTGGGGAT
The DNA here is from genome assembly GCA_016715895.1 of Flavobacteriales bacterium. Taxonomy (NCBI): domain Bacteria; kingdom Pseudomonadati; phylum Bacteroidota; class Flavobacteriia; order Flavobacteriales; species Flavobacteriales bacterium. Next base: position 1,321,805 of record JADJXH010000003.1, read on the forward strand.
GTCCGCGGTGAGCTCCTCCAGGCCGCGCTTGGTGTCGCGCACCTCCATGATGTACTCATCGATGTGGATGGAGGTGAAGATGTCCTCGCGGGCCACGCGCTCGCTGATCACGATGGCGTCCTCGAAGTTGTAGCCCTTCCAGGGCATGAAGGCCACCAGCAGGTTGCGGCCGATGGCCAGTTCGCCATCCTGCGTGGCGTAACCCTCGCACAGCGTCTGCCCGGTGGTCACCTTCTCGCCCTTGCGCACGATGGGGCGCAGGTTGATGCAGGTGCTCTGGTTGGTCTTGAGGAACTTGGTGAGTTTGTACTCCTTCTCGTCGCCGTGGAAGCTCACGATGCGGTCCTCCTCGGTGCGTTTGTACTCGATCACGATGCGGTCGCTGTCCACGTACTTCACCACGCCCTCGCCCTCGGCGGTGAGCAGTACGCGGCTGTCGCGGGCCACGAGCTCCTCCAGGCCGGTGCCCACGATGGGGCTCTCGGGCCGCAGCAGCGGCACGGCCTGGCGCATCATGTTGGAGCCCATCAGCGCGCGGTTGGCGTCGTTGTGCTCCAGGAAGGGGATCAGGCTGGCGGCGATGGAGGCGATCTGGTTGGGCGCCACGTCCATGAGGTTGATCTCCTTGGGCGCCACCACCGGGAAGTCGCCCATCAGGCGGGCCTTCACCCGGTTGCTGTTGAACTCGCCTTCGGGGGTCACCTGGGCGTTGGCCTGGGCGATCATCTTGTTGTCCTCCTCCTCGGCGCTCAGGTACACCGGCTCGGCCTTCAGGTCCACCTTGCCCTCGGTCACCGGGCGGTAGGGTGTTTCGATGAAGCCCAGGCTGTTGATCTTGCTGTACACGCAGAGGCTGCTGATCAGACCGATGTTCGGGCCTTCAGGGGTCTCGATGGTGCACAGGCGGCCGTAGTGGGTGTAGTGCACGTCACGCACCTCGAAGCCGGCGCGCTCGCGGCTCAGACCGCCGGGGCCCAGGGCGCTCATGCGGCGCTTGTGGGTGATCTCGGCCAGCGGGTTGGTCTGGTCCATGAACTGGCTGAGCTGGTTCGTTCCGAAGAACGAGTTGATCACCGAGCTCAGGGTCTTGGCGTTGATCAGGTCGGTGGGCGTGAACACCTCGTTGTCGCGCACGTTCATGCGCTCGCGGATGGTGCGGGCCATGCGGGCCAGACCCACGCCGAACTGGGCGTGCAGCTGTTCGCCCACGGTGCGCACGCGGCGGTTGCTCAGGTGGTCGATGTCGTCCACATCGGCCTTGGAGTTCACCAGCTCGATCAGGTAGCGGATGATGCTGATGATGTCCTCCTTGGTGAGCACGCGCACGCTGAGCTCGCTCTCCAGGCCCAGCTTCTTGTTGATGCGGTAGCGGCCCACCTCGCCCAGGTCGTAGCGCTGCTCGCTGAAGAACAGCTTGTCGATCACCCCGCGGGCGGTCTCCAGATCGGGCGGTTCGGCGTTGCGGAGCTGGCGGTAGATCACCTCCACGGCCTCCTTCTCGGAGTTGGAGGTGTCCTTCTGCAGGGTGTTGTAGATGAGGGCGTAGTCGGCGGCGTTCACCCCGGCCTTGTGCAGGATGATGGTCTTGGCGCCGCTGTCCACGATCTGCTCCACATGGTGCTCCTCGATCACCGTCTCGCGGTCGATGAGCACCTCGTTGCGCTCGATGCTCACCACCTCGCCGGTGTCCTCGTCCACGAAGTCCTCCACCCAGGTCTTGAGCACACGGGCGGCGAGCTTGCGGCCCACGGCCTCCTTCATGGCGGCCTTGGTCACCTTCACCTCGTCGGCCAGGCCGAAGATGTTGAGGATGTCCTTGTCGCTCTCGAAGCCGATGGCGCGCAGCAGCGTGGTCACCGGCAGCTTCTTTTTGCGGTCGATGTAGGCGTACATCACCCCGTTGATGTCCGTGGCGAACTCGATCCACGAACCCTTGAACGGGATCACCCGGGCGCTGTAGAGCTTGGTGCCGTTGGCGTGGCGGCTCTGGCCGAAGAACACGCCGGGGCTGCGGTGCAGCTGGCTCACCACCACGCGCTCGGCCCCGTTCACCACGAAGCTGCCGCGCGGGGTCATGTAGGGGATCTGGCCCAGGTACACGTCCTGCACGATGGTCTCGAAATCCTCGTGCTCGGGGTCGGTGCAGTAGAGCTTCAGCTTGGCCTTGAGGGGCACGCTGTAGGTGAGGCCCCGTTCGATGCACTCATCGATGCTGTACCGCGGAGGGTCGATGAAGTAATCGAGGAACTCCAGCACGAACTGGTTGCGCGTGTCGGTGATCGGGAAGTTCTCCGAGAACACCTTGAAGAGGCCCTCGCTGACGCGGTTCTCGGGGAGGGTCTCGATCTGGAAGAACTCCTCGAAGCTCTTGAGCTGGATCTCGAGGAAGTCGGGATACGGGGTCGGCAGGGGGTTCGAGCCGAAGTCGATGCGCTTGCTCTTCTTGCTGATGGTCTTCGCCTGGGCCATGGGTTGCGATCGGGGAAAGGGAACGGGAAGGGACCGGGGAACTTCGGGTGCGGCCGGGCGCTGGGCGCCGGGCGGTGCACATCGGGGCGGGGAACGACGTGCGACCACGACGCATCCGATCAGGCCCCGCAAGGGGTCTGTCCGGAGCGCCGTGGTCGTTGCGTCGTCAGGGGCTTTACTTGACCTCGACCTCTGCGCCGGCCTCCGTCAGTTGCTGCTTGATGGACTCTGCCTCCTCCTTGGAGACGCCCTCCTTCAGCGGCTTGGGAGCGCCGTCCACCAGGTCCTTGGCCTCCTTCAGGCCGAGGCCCGAAAGTTCCTTCACCAGCTTCACCACGGCGAGCTTGTTCTGTCCGCCGGATTTCAGGATCACGTCGAAGCTGGTCTTGGCGGGGGCGGCCTCACCACCACCGGCGGCGGCGCCACCGGCGGCCACGGCCACGGCTGCGGCGGCGGGCTCGATCTTGTATTCGTCCTTCAGGTACTGGGCCAGGTCGTTCACCTCCTTCACGGTGAGGCTCACGAGCTGATCGCCCAGGGCTTTGATGTCTGCCATTGTTGCGGGTTGTTACTGAGTTGAGAGAAGGGAAGCTATCGGAAGTGCGTAACGCGTTCGTGGGGCGGCGGTCACACCGCCCTTGGTGTCTTGTTCTCAGGCGGCTCGCTCCTGCAGGGCCTTCACCAGGCCGGCGACCTTCTGGCCACCGGAGGCCTGGAGGCCGCCGAGCACGTTCTTGATCGGGCTTTGGAGCAGTGCGATGATGTCGCCGATGAGCTCCTCCTTGCCCTTGAGCGTGGCGAGCACGGCCACCTGGTCGTCGCCCACGAAGACGGCCTGGTCGATCCAGGCGCTCTTCAGCACGGGCTTCTTGTGGGTCCTGCGGAAATCCTGGATCAGCTTCGCGGGGGCGTTGCCCTTCTCGGCGAACAGGATCGACGTCTGGCCCTTGAGCGAGCCCACGAGCCCGCTGTAATCGCGGTCCTCGATGCGCTCCATCGCCTTCTGCAGCAGGGTGTTCTTCACCACCTTCATGCGGATGCCGGCCTTGTGGCAGCTGCGACGCAGGTTGCTGGTGGCCTCGGCCGTCAGTTCGCTCGTGTCAGCCAGGTACAGCACGTTGGTCGCCTTGATCTCCTCGATCAGGTCGGCGATCGCCTGGTCCTTTTCGGTACGGGTTGCCATGGTTCTCGGGGATCTGGGGTTACTGCACGGTACGGGTGTCCACCTTGACCCCCGGGCTCATCGTGCTGCTGATGGCGATGCTCTTGATGTACGCACCCTTCGCGGTGCTGGGCTTCAGCTTGATCAGGGTCTGGATCAGCTCGTGGGCGTTCTCGCTCAGCTTCTGGGCGTCGAAGGAGGCCTTGCCGATCACCGCATGGATGATGCCCGCCTTGTCCACCTTGAAATCGATCTTGCCCGCCTTCACCTCCTTCACGGCCTTGGCCACGTCCATGGTCACCGTGCCGGTCTTGGGGTTGGGCATCAGGCCGCGGGGACCGAGCACACGGCCCAGCGCACCCACCTTGGCCATCACGTTGGGCGTGCAGATGATCACGTCCACGTCCGTCCATCCGCCCTTGATCTTCTCCACGAACTCGTCGAGGCCGGCCATGTCGGCACCGGCGGCGGTGGCCTCCTCGCACTTGGCGGGGTCGGCCAGCACCAGCACGCGCACGTCGCGTCCCGTCCCGTGGGGCAGGCTCACCGTGCCACGCACCATCTCGGTGCTCTTCTTGGGGTCCACTCCGAGGCGCACGGCGATGTCCACCGTGGCGTCGAACTTGGTGCTGCTGATCTGCTTCACGATGGAGGCGGCCTCCTTGAGCTCGTAGCTCTTGGTGGCGTCGTACTTGGCCATCGCGGCCTTGCGTTTCTTGGTCAGGGTCGCCATGGCATCAAGCGTTCTCAAAGGGGTTCGTACCGGTCACCGTCACTCCCATGCTGCGGGCCGTTCCGGCCACCATGCTCATGGCGCTCTGCAGCGTGAAGCAGTTCAGGTCGGGCATCTTGTCCTCGGCGATGGCCTTCACCTGGTCCCAGGTGATGCTGCCCACCTTCTTGGTGTGCGGGACACCGCTGCCGCCCTTGATCTTGGCCTGCTCGATGATCTGCACGGCCGCGGGCGGGGTCTTGATGATGAAGTCGAAGCTCTTGTCGCTGTACACGGTGATCACCACGGGCAGCACCTTGCCGGCCTTGTCCTGCGTGCGCGCATTGAACTGCTTGCAGAACTCCATGATGTTCACGCCCTTGGCGCCGAGCGCCGGGCCGATGGGGGGCGAGGGGTTCGCCGCCCCTCCCTTCACCTGGAGCTTGATCAGCCCCGATACTTCCTTGGCCATTTCTCTGGTTTTGTGTCCTGATGGCGTCCCGCACAGGATGAGGGACTCGGACGGGTTTTGCTTCTATCGTTCGGGCGACGGTCCCGTCGCGTCTTCGTGTTCGTTCGTTCCTTGACCGGTGAGGGGTGAGGCATGCGCCTTCCCTACACCTCCTTTTCAACCTGCATGAAGCTCAGTTCCAGTGGGGTCTTCCTTCCGAAGATCTTCACCATCACCTTCAGCTTCTTCTTCTCCTCGTTGATCTCCTCGATCACGCCGTTGAAGCCGTTGAAGGGACCGTCGATCACCTTCACGCCTTCGCCCACATGATAGGGGTTGTGGATGGCCTCCTCGGTCTCGGCCAGCTCGTCCACGGTGCCCAGGATGCGGTTCACCTCGCTCTGGCGCAGGGGCACCGGATCGCCACCCTTCTCGGCGCCGAGGAAGCCGATCACATCGGGCAGGTTCTTGATGCTGTGGGCGATCTCGCCGGTGAGGTCGGCCTCCATCAGCACGTAGCCGGGGAAGAAGTTGCGCTCCTTGCTCACCTTCTTGCCGTCGCGGATCTGGTAGAACTTCTCGGTGGGGATGAGCACCTGGGTGATGTACGTGCCCATGTTGGAGCGCTTCACCTCGCTCTCGATCCGCTCCTTCACCTTCTTCTCCTTTCCGGAGATGGCGCGGATGACATACCACTTGCGGTTGGCGGTCGCTACGGCCATGGTCAGCTCATCAGTTTGTAGATGAAACCGAGGATCCCCTTCCAGAAGGAGGTGTTGGTCATGTTGTGCACGCCGAACACGTAGTCCATCACGAACACCACCAGGCTGATGATGAGCGCGGTGACGAGCACCACGATGGCGCTGCCCTGAAGCTCCTTCCAGGTGGGCCAGGAGACCTTGTTGACGAGCTCGTTGTAGCTCTCGCTCAGGTATGTCTTGAAGCTTGCCACGTTGTTCGCTTGCTTGGGCACGGGTGGCAGGAATCGAACCCGCAGCCTACGGTTTTGGAGACCGTCGCTCTACCAATTGAGCTACACCCGTTCGTTGTGTCCGTTTTCGGCGGCGAAGGCCGGTCCACCTTGCGGCGGACCGGCCCGGCCACCTGGGTCGTTGTGCTTACTTGACGATCTCCGTCACCTGACCGGCACCCACGGTACGGCCACCCTCGCGGATGGCGAAGCGCAGGCCCTTGTCCATGGCGATCGGCACGATCAGCTTCACGTTGATGCTCACGTTGTCGCCCGGCATCACCATCTCGCGACCGGCCTCGAGGGTGATCTCGCCGGTGACGTCGGTGGTGCGGAAGTAGAACTGCGGGCGGTACTTGTTGTGGAAGGGGGTGTGGCGTCCGCCCTCCTCCTTCTTCAACACGTAGATCTCGGCCTTGAACTCGGTGTGCGGGGTGATGCTGCCGGGGGCGGCGATCACCATGCCGCGGCGGATGTCCTTCTTCTCGATGCCGCGCAGCAGGATGCCGCAGTTGTCGCCGGCCTCACCGCGGTCGAGCAGCTTGCGGAACATCTCCACGCCGGTGCAGGTGCTGTTCATCTTCTCCTCCTGCATGCCGATGATCTCCACGTTGTCGCCCACCTTCACCACGCCGGTCTCGATGCGGCCGGTGGCCACGGTGCCACGACCGGTGATCGTGAACACGTCCTCCACGCTCATCAGGAAGGGCTTGTCGGTGTCGCGCGGCGGCACGGGGATCCAGTTGTCCACCGCGTCCATCAGGGCCATCACGGTGTCCACCCACTTGTCCTCACCGTTCAGGGCGCCCAGGGCGCTGCCGCGGATGATCGGGGTGTTGTCGCCGTCGTACTCATAGAAGGACAGCAGCTCGCGGATCTCCATCTCCACCAGGTCCAGCAGCTCGGCGTCGTCCACCATGTCCACCTTGTTCATGAACACGACGATCTTGGGCACGCCCACCTGACGGCCGAGCAGGATGTGCTCGCGGGTCTGGGGCATGGGTCCGTCGGTGGCGGCCACCACCAGGATGGCGCCGTCCATCTGCGCGGCACCCGTCACCATGTTCTTCACATAGTCGGCGTGGCCCGGACAGTCCACGTGGGCGTAGTGACGGTTGGCCGTCTGGTACTCCACGTGGGCGGTGTTGATGGTGATGCCGCGCTCCTTCTCCTCGGGGGCGTTGTCGATGGAATCGAAGCTGCGCTTCTCCGAGAGGCCCTTGGCGGCCAGTACGGAGGTGATCGCCGCGGTCAACGTGGTCTTGCCATGGTCAACGTGACCGATGGTGCCGATGTTGACGTGCGGCTTGGTACGTTGGAAGGTCTCCTTAGCCATTGTCGTTCGGTCGTTATGGGTGTTCTGTTGTCGATCTGTCCGTTCACCTGTCGCACGTGCCTCCCCGCTTGGGGCGGGATGGAGCCGCAGCCGGTCCGGCGGAGCCTTTGACGGGAATTGAACCCGTGACCTCTTCCTTACCAAGGAAGTGCTCTACCCCTGAGCTACAAAGGCCGATGTTCTGGTCGGAGGTGGTTCGGGGCCTTGCGGCGCCCTGACCTCCTCTGATCGTGGAAGAGCGGGAGACGAGACTCGAACCCGCGACATTCAGCTTGGAAGGCTGATGCTCTACCAACTGAGCTACTCCCGCTTGAAAGGAAGGCCGATCGGCGAGGCAGGCCGGCATCCGTGGCTCCGTGAGTGAGTGGTGGGGAGAGCAGGATTCGAACCTACGAAGCTGTGAAGCAGCAGATTTACAGTCTGCCCCCGTTGGCCACTTGGGTATCTCCCCTGTTCCGATCACGGAGCCAATGGACGGATTCGAACCCCCGACCTGCTGATTACAAATCAGCTGCTCTACCAGCTGAGCTACATTGGCACGTACAGCAAGCGAAAGAACGCCTTTCACCCGCCTCCCGGAGAGGCCTCCCCGGGAATTGGGCCTGCAAATGTAGGAAACTTCCCGGCACCTCCAAACATGCGCAGGGCCCCGCCTTCCGCGGAGCCCTGCTGCTGCGGTATGCCGACCGCGACTGGCGGCGTCGCCGGCCTATTTGGGGCGGGGCTTCGAGCGCTCCAGCTGGCGCCGGATCGCCTCGGCCACCTGATCGGTGGCCTCCTCGAAGCTCTTGCTGTTGCGCTTGGCGAAGAGCTCACGGCCGGGCACGGCCATCTTCACCTCCACCACCTTGTTGCGACGGTCGTCCCCGTCATGCTCAAGCCGGAGGAAGACCTCGCTGCTGAGGATGCGGTCGTGGAACTGGTTGAGCTTCTGCAGGCGTTCGCGGATGAAGCCGACCAGCTTGATGTCGGCGTCGAAATGGATGGAATGCACGTTCACGTTCATGGTCTGCTCAGGTCGTTTGTTCGGTTCCCTGCCCCCCGCCCCGCGGGTGGGCCTGCGCATGCACCTTGCGGAGCTTCTCCACCGTGTTGTGGGTGTACACCTGGGTGGCCGCCAGGTTGGCGTGGCCCAGCAGTTCCTTCACGGCGTTGAGGTCGGCCCCGTGCTCCAGGAGGTGCGTGGCGTAGGTGTGCCGCAGCACGTGGGGGCTTCGTTTCTGTTGTGTGGTGACGGTGGCGAGCACGCGGTGTACCAGTCGTTGTACGCTGCGCCGTGCCAGCGGTCCACCGTTGCCCCCCCTCAGCAGGGGGGCCGCCGGGTCCGTGGTCGGCCGCTGGGAAAGATACGCGCGAACGGCCTCCAGCGTTCCATCCGGCAGGGGCACGAGGCGCTCCTTGTTGCGCTTGCCCAGCACCCGGATGGTGCCCCGGTGCAGGTCCACCGCGCCCACCGTAAGGCCCAGCAGCTCTGCCAGGCGGATGCCGGTGCCGTACAGCAGCTCCAGCACCAACCGCTCCTCGGGGCGCAGCTCGGCCGCGGGTCCGGCGGCATCGAACAGGGGCGCCATACGGGCCTCCGGCACGAAGGTGGGCAGCCGCCTGGGCTGTTTGGGCGGCTCCACCAGCGCCGTGGGATCGCCCTCCACCGCGCCCACCGTCTGGGCGAAACGGTAATAGGCTCGCAGCGCGCTCAACTGCCGGTTCACCGTGCGCGCACCGGTGCCATCGCTCAGCCGCTGCATGATCCACTCCCGCACATCCCCGCCCTGCGCGGCATCGATCCCCCCGGCCCCCTGGGCGGCGAGGTGGTCGGCGAACTGCCGCAGGTCACGCCGATAGGCGGACAGGGTGTGGGGACTGCACCGTTTCTCGTAGGCCAGGTGCTCCAGGAAGCGGTCGATGGACATCCGGAAAGCAAGATAGGCGAAAGGTCCGGACGGACCCCTCGCCTATCGGTACGGCGAAGCGTGCGGGCTTATTGCTCGACGCTGTACGTCTTCAGCTTGTAGGCGGCGCGGATGATCTCCTTGCGGCGCTCCACGGAGGGCTTGGTGAAGCTCTGGCGCCTGCGCAGGGCACGCATGGTGCCGGTGCGCTCGAACTTCTTCTTGAACTTCTTGAGCGCCTTATCGATGCTCTCGCCTTCCTTGACGGGGATGATCAGCATGGGGTCCTTTTGTTCGAAGGGGGCGCAAAGATAGCGCCTTCGTTGATCCGTGCAAATGGGGTCACTTGAGCACCTCCCGGCTGATCACCAGTTTCTGGATCTCGCTGGTGCCCTCACCGATGGTGCAGAGCTTGCTGTCGCGGTAGAACTTCTCCACGGGGAAGTCCTTGGTGTAGCCGTAGCCGCCGAAGATCTGCACGGCCTCGTTGCTGGCCCACACGGCCACCTCGCTGGCGTAGTACTTGGCCATGGCGCTCTCCTTGGTCATCTTCTTGCCGCGGTTCTTGAGGTCGGCGGCCTGCTGGGTGAGCAGTTCGGCGGCCTCGATGCGGGTGGCCATGTCGGCCAGCTTGAAGGAGATGGCCTGGAAGCTGGCGATGGGCTGGCCGAACTGCTGGCGCTCCTTGGCGTACTTCACGCTGGCGTCGTAGGCGCCCTTGGCGATGCCCAGGCTGAGCGCCGCGATGCTGATGCGGCCGCCGTCCAGGATCTTCATGGCCTGCTGGAAGCCCTGCCCCACCTCGCCCAGCACGTTCTCCTGCGGCACGCGGCACTCCTCGAAGATCACCTCGGCCGTTTCGCTGGCGCGCATGCCCAGCTTGTTCTCCTTCTTGCCGGCCTTCAGGCCCTTGGTGCCCCGCTCGATCACGAAGGCGGTCATGCCCTTGCTGTCCAGCAGCTCGCCGGTGCGCACGATGGCCACCACCACATCGCTGCTGATGCCGTGGGTGATCCAGCACTTGGTGCCGTTCAGCACCCACTCGTTGCCCTCCTTGCGCGCCGTGCACTTCATGCGCATGGCGTCGCTGCCGGTGTTGGGCTCGGTGAGGGCCCAGGCGCCCAGCCACTGCCCGCTGGCCAGCTTGGGCAGCCACCGGCGCTTCTGCTCCTCGTTGCCGAAGGCCAGGATGTGGCCGGTGCACAGGCTGTTGTGCGCCGCCACGCTGAGGCCCACGCTGCCGCAGATCCGGGCGGTCTCCACGATGGTGTGGATGTACTCGAAATAGCCGAGCCCCGCACCGCCATAGGTTTCCGGCACCAGCACGCCCAGCATGCCGGCCGGACCGAAGTGCTGCTTGAACAGGTCGATGGGCATGTGCTGCCGCTCGTCCCAGTCCATCACGTGGGGGCGCAGTTCGCGTTCGCACAGGTCGCGCACGGCCTGCGCGATCATGGTCTGGTTCTCGGTGGTGGTGAATTCCATGCGGGTTCAGTAGGTCACCAGGCGGATGATGTCCGCGTCGTAGGGACGCAGGCGTTCAACACCCGCCAGGGCGGAGAGTTCAATGACGAAGGTGAAGGCGGCCACGCGGCCGCCCTGCATGCGCACCAGGTCGGCGGCGGCGGCGGCGGTGCCGCCGGTGGCCAGCAGGTCGTCGTGCACCAACACCTGCATGCCGGGCCGCACCACGTCCACATGCATCTCGATCTCGGCCGTGCCGTACTCGAGGGCGTAACTGGTGCTCACCGTGCGGTGGGGCAGCTTGCCCTTCTTGCGCACGGTGACGAAGGGGACGCCGAGCCTCAAGGCCAGCGGCATGCCGTAGAGGAAGCCGCGGCTCTCGATGCCGGCGATGGCATCGATGCGGCGGCCGTCCAGGCGTTCCATGAAGCCGTCCACCACCGCCTGGCTCAGGGCGGGGTCCTCCATCACCGGGGTGATGTCACGGAACAGGATGCCCGGCTTGGGAAAGTCAGGCACCGCGCGGATGGCGGCCTGCAACCGGTCCTGTAGAACCATTACTTCACGGAAAAATAGGGCGCGAAAGTACGGAGCGTCCCTTCATCCACCAGCGCACAGCCCCGGAGGTCGTCCAGGGTGCGGAACGGACCATGCTGGCGGCGGTAGGCCACCAGGGCCTTGGCCAGCTTCCACCGCAGGTAGGGGTGCGCGGCCAGTTCCTCCACCGTGCCGCTGTTCATGGGCACGCGGCGCACCAGGGCGGTGTCCACCGTCAACAAGGTACGCAGCTGCGCAAGGGCCTCGGGCTTGTCCTTCAGCACGTACACCTCGGCCAGTTGGTCCAGGCTGTGGTAGCCGCCCAGCTGGTCGCGGTAGCGCAGGATGCCCCGGGCGAAGGACGGCCCCACGCCCGGCAGGGCCACCAGCGCGGCGCTGTCGCAGCTGTTCACCTCGAGCGGCGCGCGCTCCGGGCGCGCCGGCCGCTCCGCGCGGGTCCAGGCGCGCGTGCTGTCCCTCGTCCATCGCCGCTCCGCACGCGCTGCTCCCCCACCCTCCGCCCGGTCGGGCAGTCGCACGTAGGGCAGCAGCCGCGCCACCTGGTCGGGATGCAGGCTGCGCAGGCGGGCCAGGTCCTGCCGATGCTCGAACGTGCCGCCATGCGCGATGTAGCTCAGCACGCCGCGCGCCTGCCGTTCGCTCAGGCCCAGGCGCCGCCAGTCCTGGGCCGTGGCCGTATTGGGATCGAAGGCGAAGAGGCTGTCTGCCGCGGCGTTGCGGTCCGTGGCGCCCCGGGTGCGCAGGCTGTCGGCGGCCCGCCGTTCGGCGAGCCACACGGCCAGTTGGGCTTCCGCAGCGGCCATCAGCGCAGGGTCGGGCGGACGCTGCCGTTCCCACGCGATCCAGCCCCCGAACGCGGCCATGGCCAGCACCAGCACAAAGAGGCCGCGCCGCTCGGCGCGGTGCATGCTGAAGGCATCCATCCAACGGGCGCGGCGCATGGATCTCGATGCGCACCAAGGTAGCCGATCGGCTCAACCGGCCAACTGGGCCTGCACCACGGCCAGTCCGGCCTCGAAACCGCGCGGTTCATACCCCAGGTCGCGGCGCGCCTTGTCCAGCACGAATCCCGTCCGGGGCGGGCGCCGGGCGGGCTGGCCCAGCGTGTGGCTCTTCACGGGCTGCACTCCGTCCAGCGGCAGGCCGAAGAACCGACCCACCCGGTGCACCAGCTCCAGGATGCTCATGCCGTCCGGGCCGCTGAGGTGATAGATCCCCGTGGCACCGCGCCGGGCGATGCGAATGCAGCCCTCGGCCAGGTCCTCCGCCAGGGTGGGCATGCGCCATTGGTCGTCCACCACCTTGATGGGCTCCCCCTTCGCCAGGGCGCTCCTGGCCCACAGCACCACGTTGCTGCGGCTCAGCCCCGGCGCCACGCCGTACACGATGATGGTGCGGGCGATCGCCCACTTCGCGAGACCGCCTTCGCGCACCACCCGCTCGCTGTCCAGCTTGCTGTGTCCGTACACGCTCAGCGGCGCGGGGACGTCGTCCTCGCGGTAGGGTCCCGCCGCTCCATCGAAGATGAAATCGGTGCTCAGGTGGATGAAGTGGCTGCCATGGCGGCGCGCTGCATGCACCAGGTGTTCGGTGGCCGTCACGTTCTGCAGCCGGCAGGCCACAGGGTCCAGCTCGCAGGCGTCCACATTGGTCATGGCCGCGGTGTGGATCACCGCCTCGGGGCGTACGGCATCGAACACGGTGTTCACCGCGGTGGCATCGGTGATGTCGAGGGACCTGTAGCGCTCGCCCAGGGGCTGCGGGCTGCGGTCGCCCCCCCGGCTGGTGGCGGTGAGCGTTACGGCCGGGTCGTTCCGCAGGGCGGCCACGAGCTTCTGGCCCAGCAGGCCATTGCTTCCGGTGATCAGGATGCGCATGCGCTGCGAAGAAAGCGCCTGGATGGGAATGGACCGCACGTGATGGCGCTCGGGCCTCGCCGGTGAAGTGTTTCCATGGACGGACCACCGATCGTCACCATGGGCTTATATTCGTCCGACGAATCTAAAGTGATCATGGAACATGGTCGGCTTGAAAAGACGTCCTGGGCCCGGGCGCTCAAACAGCCCTACGTGCACATCATCTTCGGAGCGCGGCAGACCGGCAAGAGCACGCTTCTGAAAGCACTCTGTCCGCACGCGGCGCTGTACCTGGACCTCTCGCGCCCGGCCCTGCGTGCGACCTACTTGCGCGACCCCGATCAGCTGGTGCGTGAATGCCTGGCCATGCCACGGGCGCGGCGCCCCTGGGTGGTCGTGATCGACGAGGCCCAGAACGTACCGGCCCTGTTCGACGCGGTACAGTACCTCTACGATGGCGACAAGGCGCGCTGGAGGTTCGTGCTGTGCGGTAGTTCGGCCCGGAAGCTTCGGATCACAGGAGCCAACCTGCTGCCCGGGCGGAGCATGATCCACCACCTGTATCCGCTGACGTTGGCCGAACGGCCCGCACCCGGCCGTCCGGCTCGTCCCCATCCCCCTCCGCACTGGCCGTGGACCCGCCCTGGATCGACCGTGGTGGCGCGGCCGTTCCCGATGGCGGACATCGAAGAGCGGCTGCTGTACGGCGAATTGCCCGGCATCGCCACGGCACCGATGGCAAGGCGGGCAGCCCTCCTGCGCACCTGCTCGCTGGTCTACCTGGAGGAAGAGCTCCGGCGAGAGGCCTTGGTGAAGGACTGGCCCGCCTTCGCACGCTTCCTGCGCCTGGCGGCCCTGGGGTCCGGCCAGATGATCAACTACACCGGCATCGCCAATGAGGCCGGGATGAGCCTGCCCACCGTGAAAGCATACTACCAGCTTCTGGAGGATCTGTTCATGGGGTTCACCGTGCCGGCCTTCAGCGGCAGCCCGCGGAAAAGCGCGCTGAGCACGGGGCGCTTCTTCTTCTTCGACCAGGGGGTGCGCAACGCCGCCGCCGAGCTTCCCCTGTCGCTGGACATGGTGCGCACCGCTCCGGGACCGCTGTTCGAGCAATGGGTCACCATCGAACTGTGGAAACGGTTGCGCTACCGGGCCGAAGGTTCGCTGCACTACCTGCGCACCAAGGCCGGTCTGGAGGTCGACCTCATCGTGTCCCTCGGCGGACAGCTGACCCCGATCGAGGTGAAGTGGACCGAGCGGCCCAGTACGAAGGACGCCCGGCACCTGCATGCGTTCTTGCAAGATCACCCGCACGAGGCCCGGCACGGGTTCATCGTCTGCCGCTGCGAGCGCCCCCAGGCCATCAGCGACACGGTGACCGCGATGCCGTGGTGGATGATGTGAGGGCCACCGCAGGACAGCCACCGGCCGCACCCTGCGCTTCCCAGGCGTTGCAACCGGCCGACACGTCCTATCTTCCCATCGCATGAGCCGGTGGTATCGCATCCTGGATCAGGAAGGGATCGGCGCAACCTTGGATGGGGCGAGGTCAGAGACTTCGCGAGCCGGGTTCGCGGATCCGCGACAGGTATCCAACGCACAAGTCTCCCCGCGCGAATCCAAGCGCGGGAAGAGGTGCGCGATATGGAGGCTGGACTCGTCAATGATGAAACTGCCTACATGTGGAGTAGCGCCAACGACCGATCGGGTGTCGATCTGGATGAGGCATGAAGACGGCTGGCAAGAATATTGCACGAGCGTGGATGCTCGCGCGAGGGGGGGATTTGACACACTTTAACGACGCAGACGCACACTAGTTATGGCAAGTCATGCGGCCAGATTCGTAATAATGGATTCAGCTCAAGTGAGTAAGATATTCGAATTGAATTCAGCAATTTCTGATTGGCTCTTTGTCTCTGGATTCTGGGAAAGACTTAATAAAAGGATGGGTGAACGATTTGACCACTTCGAACATGCCGAAGTCGCAATAAGCGAATTACCAATTGTGCGAGACGAAATTGCTATAGCCCAAGACGACCTTCGCAACAAGGATACGTCCTTTCAGTTTGTACGCGCGCAGATTCCGGACGGATCGCACGTGTATGAGCATATTAATCGGGATGAAGCAATTGAAAGACTGAAATCTTGGGATGATTTTCTGTTTTCAGCAGAGCGAACCGGACTATTGGTTGACTTTGAACTCTAAGGTATCAATGAGCCGCACGATCCCCCTCATCCATGCACCCCAGGCGTGCCGAAGATGGGACAGGGGGCTGGGACGGATGCCCCGCCTACCCACCAGCTGAGCCGAGCGAGAACATCCGCGTGGAAGGCGGGCCGGTGGCCCTATCGATCCCCCCACTCGGCACCCACGGCCTTCCCACGGGCTGAGCCGGGCGGGAACGACCCAACGGAGCGGCTGGGCGGTGCACCGGTCACTTCCGCAGGTCCTCGAAGTAGCCCTTGTTGCCGCCCAGGATGAAGAAGCTGATGAAGAGGGCGATGTAGCTGAGGTAGAAGAGCGATTGCAGCGCCACCACCAGCTTGCCCCAGCCGGTGACGGGGAAGTACTCGCCGAAGCCGATGGTGCTGGTGATCACGAAGCTGAGGTAGACCGCATCCGTCCACTGGTCGATGGGCCGGTTCATCGCCTGCATGGCCATGTGCAGCATGGCGAAGCTGAACACCACCTCCAGGTAGTTGAGGAAGATGAGGAGCTTGCTGCGGCGGTAACTGCGGGGCGAGCCGAAGGCATCCGAGGCGAAGATGAGCGTGGGGATGTACAGGATGGTCTCGGCCATGAGCCACAGCACCACGACGAGGGCCAGCGGGTGCCGCTCCCAGCCCAGGGCCAGCACCAGCAGCGGCAGCACGGTCTTCACCAGCACCAGCACCTCGATGGCGAAGTCCTGGTACAGCGGCCCCCTGCGCCAGAAGAGGTGCTTGATGTACATGCCCGGGAAGAGGAACTGGCTGGCGGCGAGCCCCAGCCTCACCAGCTTCTCCAGCCCGGCGTCCTCCTCGAAGGTGTTGTTCCAGACGGCGCGCAGATTGTCCCACCGCCTGGCGATGGTGGGTTGACGCTCACCGGGCCGCTGGCCCCGCCCGATGATGAGCTTGCGAACGGTGCTGCGCACGGCTCGAATGTAGGCGGCCGTTGCGGCCCGGGTGGGTGACGTGCGTCAGACGGGGTCCGCTAGAGCTCCCACACGGTGCTGCGCTTGGCGAAAGGCCGCTTGATGCGCTCCTTGTGGGCCAGCACGAAGGCCATCACCAGGTAGACCACCAGGTGCAGACCGGCGGTGACGAAGCTGAGGTAGATGAAGCTGAGCCGCACCTGCTCGGTCTTGATGTTGAGCTTCTCGCCCCACCACGCGCAGACCCCGAAGGCCTGGCGCTCGAAGGTGGTCTTGATGCGGTCGATCATGGTCTAAGGACGCGTGGCCCGCAAAAGGTGGCGTCCGAAGCCGCAAGATAAGCAGCGGCGGGGGGTGCAGTAGTGCCGCTGCAGTTCCAGCAGGGCCTGACCCCGGGCGGCGGAGTCGACGACCACGCCGCGGGCGGCCCATGGGGACAGCACGGCGTTGTGCTCGGGCGGCAGCTGTTCCAGCAGGGCGATGGCGCGGTCGCGCAAGGCCTGTTCACCGCGGGCGCGGCCCAGCACGAAGAGCAGGGGCACCACGGCATTGATGATGAGCTGATCCACCGTGGCGGCCCCGAGGGGCTTGGGCCGGGCGGGCGTGGCGTGGTCGAAGCGGTAGTGCGTGGACCAATAGGCCGAAGGGTCCGCCTGCAGCAGGCGGCGCAGCGCGGGCACATCGGGCGCGGCGGCCAGGTCGGTGAGGTCGCCCCGGATGCGGGCCACCAGGGCGGCGAGCTGGGCCAGGCGCACCGTGGGGAAGGCGGCGGGGCGCAGGCGCCCGAAGGTCCAGGCGGCCACAGGCGCGGGGCGCAGGCCGTGCAGGCGGGCCAGGGCGCGGTGCTCGGCCTGCAGGCGGCGGGGGTGCTCGTCCACGAAGTCCACCTGCAAGAGGCCGGCCTGGCCGAAGACGAGGGCCTCCACACGGAAGGCGTCGTCGCGCACGCGGCGCAGCACGCTCCAGGGCAGGGCATGGGCCAGCATGGCGAAGGGCTCGGCGTTGGCGCGCTGGCCGAAGGCGCGGCACAGCAGGTGCCAGGCGAGGGCGGTGCTGTCACGCTGCAGCAGGCCGTAGAGCTCCTCGGCGGCGGCGGTGCGGCGCACCAGGCGTTCCACGAGCACGCTCTCCAGCCAGGTGTGGAGGCGCTCCGGTTCGGCCGGGGGCAGGTGTGCGGCACAGGGCACATCGCCGCGTCCCCGCAACAGGCCGGCGAACACATTGAGGCTGGCGGTGCTCACGCGGGGCAGCAGCTCCACGGTGGGCAGCACGCGGCCGCCCACGGTGTGCACCTCGGCGTCGTGCTCGTACACCACGTGCAAGGCCACGTTCTCGTAGGCCGGGTCGTGCTGGTGCCCGTGCTGGGTCCATTCGCTGCTGCGCACATGCACCTCCACGGTGCCCGCCCACTCCTGGCCGTCGATGCGCACCCGGGCATCGCGCAGATCGGGCCCGGCGTCGCGCTGGATGCGGCCGGCATGGATCACCTCCACCGGCCGCCCGTCCACGGTGCGCAGGCCATGCCGGTCGAACAGCTGGGCCTCCCAGATGAACTGCAACAGGTCCTCGCCGTAGGGAAAGGCGGGGTCCAGCAGCAGGTCATGGACGCCCGGGGCCGCTGGATCGCGCACCACGTGCAGGGGGCCATGGTGCGGGGCGGACCGCCAGGCAAGGGGCGAAGGCTGCGGATGGAGGAACATGGCTTGACGTGTTTTTGATCATTTCGACGACGGATAAGATAACGACCGCGCGGGACTGACGGCCCATTGGTCCGCGGACCGTTCGGTGCGTCCGGCAGCGAACAGGGGGAGCTGCGTAGTTTGGCCCCATGCGGAGCTCCATCCTCTTGATCGGACTGGTGGCCGGCAGCGGGCTGATGGCGCAGCAGGTGGCCGACCCCGACTTCCGCCCGGTCTTTGCGGACGCGGCCTTTGCCGCCGGCCGGGGCCCGGTGGTGGCCATCGACCAGGCCCACGGCAACTTCCACACGCGCGATGGCCGCTACCAAGGCTGTACGCGGGTGCTGGAGGCGGACGGCTACCGGGTGCGTGCGTGGGAGGACGTGTTCGCGGAGGGGGCCCTGGACAGCGTGGACGTGCTGCTGATCGCCAACGCCCTGCACCCGTCCAACGCCGAACAATGGGCCCTGCCCACCCCGTCCGCGTTCACGGCCTGGGAGATCGCTGCGGTGCGGAGGTGGGTGGAGGATGGTGGCGCGCTGCTGCTGCTGGCGGACCATATGCCGTTCGCCGGCGCGGCCTCGGACCTGGCGTCCGCCTTCGGCTTCACCTTCAGCAACGGCTTCGCGCAGCGCCGTCGCCATCGGGGGCTGGATCACTTCACCGTGGGCGATGGCCTGGTGGCCGAGGGCTTCGCGGCCGGGCTGGACACGGTGACCACCTTCACGGGCAGCGCGTTCCGGCTCGCGCCCGGGGCGTCCCCGCTGCTGGAGCTGGGGCCTGACTGGACCTTGCTGGAGCCCGACACGGCCTGGCAGTTCACGGACGGCACGCCCGAGCGTTCCGGCGAAGGGTGGTTCCAAGGGGCGTGGATGGAGATCGGAAAAGGCCGGCTGGTCGTGCTCGGAGAGGCCGCGATGTTCAGCGCGCAGCTCGCCGGACCGGAGCGGTCGCCCATGGGCATGAACAGTCCCGGGGCCCGCGGCAACTTGGCGTTGTTGCGCCGGACCGTCGGCTGGCTCAGCGGGCGCTGAGCGCCTGGGCCATCACCTGTTGCAGGCGTGCGGCCTCGCGGCGGGCGGCAGGCAGCGCCTCCGCGCCTTCACCGGCGTACAGGATGCCGCGGCTGCTGTTGATCAGCAGGCCGCCCTCGGCGGTGAGCCCGGCGCGCAGCACGGCATCGAGGTCGCCGCCCTGGGCGCCCACACCGGGCACCAGAAAGAAGTGGTCCGGGGCGGTGCGTCGTGCTTCGGCCAGCACCTCGGGGCGCGTCGCCCCCACCACGAACATCAGCTCTTCGCGGGAGCCCCACGCGGCGCAGCGGTCCATCACCGTGCTCCAGAGCGGGCGCCCGCCGTCCACCGGCAGCAGCTGGAAGTCCTCGGCGCCGGGGTTGCTGGTGATGCCCAGGACCACGGCCCACTTGCCGGTCCGACCCAGGAAGGGCGTGATGCTGTCGCGGCCCATGTAGGGCGACAGGGTGATGGCGTCCACGTCCAGCCGGTCGAAGAAGGCCTCGGCGTACTTGCGGGCGGTGTTGCCGATGTCGCCGCGTTTGGCGTCGGCGATGATGAAGCTGGGTCCCGTACTGCGGATGTAGGCGATGGTGGCCTCCAGGTCGAGCCAGCCCTGGTCGCCCAAGGCTTCGTAGAAGGCCAGGTTGAGCTTGTAGGCCACGGCCAGGTGATGCGTCACCTCCACGATGGCCTCGTTGAAGGCGCGCACGGGGTGGCTCTCGGCGCGGAAATGGTCCGGCAGCAGATGAGCCTCGGTGTCGAGGCCCACGCAGAGCAGGCTCTGGCGCTGGTGGATGAGGTCGACGAGTTCGGCGCGGGTCATCGGGGGGCGAAGTTCGGCCGATCGGATGCTCACAGCCCCGCCTCGGCCTGCAGCTTCTCGGTGCGCTCGGCGAGCTGAAGGGCGTCGATGAGGGCCTGCAGGTCGCCGTTCATGATGGCGGGCAGGTTGTGCGCGGTGAACTCGATGCGGTGGTCGGTGACGCGGCTCTGGGGGTAGTTGTAGGTGCGGATCTTGGCGCTGCGGTCGCCGCTGCTCACCTGGCTCTTGCGCTGGGCGGCCACGGCGGCCTCCTGTTCGCGCACCTGGTCCTCGTACAGCTTGGTGCGCAGCATCTGCATCGCCTTGAGGCGGTTGCCCAGCTGGCTGCGCTCGGTCTGGCACATCACCACGAGGCCGGTGGGGATGTGGGTGAGGCGCACCTTGGTCTCCACCTTGTTCACGTTCTGGCCGCCGGCGCCGCCGCTGCGGGCGGTCTCCATCTTCACGTCGCTCTCCTTCAGCTCCACATCGGTCTCCTCGGCCTCGGGCAGCACGTTGACGGTGGCGGCGCTGGTGTGGATGCGGCCGCTGGCCTCGGTGGCGGGCACGCGCTGCACGCGGTGCACGCCGGCCTCGAACTTCAGGGTGCCGTAGGCGCCTTCGCCGATCACGTTGAAGATCACCTCCTTGTAGCCGCCCACGGTGCCTTCGCTCACGTCCACCACCTCCACCTTCCAGCCACGGCCCTCGCAGTAGCGGCTGTACATGCGGAACAGGTCGCCGGCGAAGAGGCTGGCCTCATCACCGCCGGTGCCGGCCCGCACCTCCACGGTGCAATGGCGGGCGTCGTTGGGGTCCTTGGGCACCAGCATCAGGCGCACCTCCTCCTCCATGGCGGCGATGGCGGCGCGGCTGTCGTCGCGCTCGGCGCGGGCCATCTCCAGCAGGTCGGGGTCCTTCTCGGTGCGGAGCATCTCTTCGGCTCCTGCCA
This sequence comes from Flavobacteriales bacterium, assembly GCA_016715895.1. Classification (NCBI taxonomy): domain Bacteria; kingdom Pseudomonadati; phylum Bacteroidota; class Flavobacteriia; order Flavobacteriales; species Flavobacteriales bacterium. The sequence goes on from JADJXH010000003.1 coordinate 1,342,261, forward strand.
GGTCGTCGTGCAGCTTGCGGAAGCGGAGGAAGGCGGTCTCGATGGGCTCCAGGTCGCGGTAGGTGCGGTTCAGCTCCACGAACTTCCGCTGGTCGGCGATCACGGCCGGGTCGGCGAGCTGCTTGCCGATCTCGCTGCGGCGGTCGTGCAGGGCGGAGAGCTTGGTGAGGAGGTCGGACATGAGGATGGGCCGCAAAGACGCAGAGGCGCAGGGAAGAGCGGTCAGTGTTGGTCGGGCTGGTCGGACATGAGGATGGGCCGCAGAGGCGCAGGGACGTCGGGTAACGTCCTCATGTGTAGGTGAAGGTGCCGTGGGGGCTCGTGAGCACCACTTCCTTGGCGGGGGCCGCCTCCACGCGTCCGATGACCTTCGCCTCGATGCCGAAGGCGGTGGAGATGCTGATGATCTCCCGCGCGCGGGCCTCGGGCACATAGACCTCCAGCCGGTGGCCCATGTTGAACACCTTGTACATCTCCTTCCAGTCGGTGCCGCTCATCCGCTGGATGGTGGCGAACAGGGGCGGGATCGGGAACAGGTCGTCCTTGATCACGCGCAGGCCCTCGACGAAGTGCAGCACCTTGGTCTGCGCGCCGCCGCTGCAGTGCACCATGCCGTGGATGTCCGCGCGCAGGGTCTCCAGCATGGTCTTCACCACGGGGGCGTAGGTGCGGGTGGGCGACAGCACGGCACGGCCCAGGTCGAGCGGGGTGCCTTCAAGCGGGTCGGTGAGCTGCGCCTGGCCGCAGTACACAAGCTCCGCAGGGGTGCCGGGGTCGTAGGTCTCGGGGTACTTCTCCCCCACCGCCCTGGCGAACACGTCGTGGCGGGCACTGGTGAGGCCGTTGCTGCCCATGCCGGCGTTGTAGCCGCTTTCGTAGGTGGCCTGCCCGGTGCTGGAAAGGCCCACGATGACGTCGCCGGCCTGGATGCGCGCGTTGTCGATGACGGCATCGCGCCGCATGCGGCAGGTCACCGTGCTGTCCACGATCACGGTGCGGACCAGGTCGCCCACATCGGCGGTCTCACCCCCCGTGCTGCGGATGTCGATGCCCCGTTCGCGCATCGCCTGCAGGAAGCGCTCGGTGCCTTCGATCAGTGCGGCGACCACCTCTCCGGGGATCAGGCGCTTGTTGCGCCCGATGGTGCTGCTGAGGAGGATGTGATCCGTGGCGCCCACGCAGAGCAGGTCGTCGAGGTTCATCACCACCGCGTCCTGCGCGATGCCGTGCCACACGGACAGGTCACCCGTCTCCCGCCAGTAAGCGTAGGCCAGGGCGCTCTTGGTGCCGGCGCCGTCGGCATGCATCACGATGCAGTGGTCGGGGCTGCCGGTGAGCGTGTCGGGCACCACCTTGCAGAAGGCCTTGGGGAAAAGCCCCTTGTCCAGGTGGGCGATGGCCGAGTGCACCTCCTCCTTGCCGGAGGAGACGCCGCGTCGGGCATAGCGGTCGGTGGTGCTCATGGCGGAAAAGAAGAACGCACCCACCGGATGGCGGATGCGTTCCGTGATCGATCGGGGCTAGTTGTTGGGGGCCGGGGCCGGTGCGGGCTGCTCCTTGGGCACGTGGTCGAAGCTGAGCACGCGGAACTCGGTGCGGCGGTTCATCTGGTGGGCGGCCTCCTGCTCCTCCTTGGTCTTCATCTTGGCGATCTCCGCGTCCGTGATGCGCAGCCGTGATTCGCCGTAGCCCACGGCCTGCATGCGCGCCGGGTCGATGCCCTTGCTCACCAGGTAGTTCACGCAGCTCTTGGCGCGGTTCTCGGAGAGCACCTGGTTGCGCTTGTCGGTGTCGCGCGAGTCGGTGTGGGCGGCCAGTTCGATCACGATGGTGGGGTTCTCCGTCAGCGTGGCGTAAAGGAACTCCAGGGAGTCCTTGCCGGCCTGGGTGAGGGCGAAGCTGCCCAGCTCGTACTGCACCTCGGGCATCTTGATCACCACGTCCTTGCGGGCGGGCTGCAGGAAGTACTCCTTCACGAAGGTGGTGCTCTCATCCAGTCCCACGGTGGTGATCTGGTCGTTCACCACCAGGTACTCGTCCTTGCTGACGCGGATGGTGTAGGTGGTGTTCTCCTTGATGAAGCGGTCGCGGCCGTTCTCGGCGAAGCTGAAGCCGCCGTTGTCATCCGCCAGGGCGTTGTAGCTGGTGCCGTCGGTGCCCACCACCTCGATCTTGGCGCCGGGCAGCGGGGTGCTGGTCTCCTTGTCGTACACGGTTCCCTGAAGGGCGAAGACGAGGTCGGGCATGTAGAAGCGCCAGATGTCGTCCTGGCCCTTGCCGCCGGGGCGGTTGCTGGTGAAGTAGCCGCGCTCCTCCTCACCGTCGAAGATGATCCCGAAGTCGTCCGAGGGGCTGTTGATCGGGTACTTCACGTTCTCCACCTGGCCCCAGGTGTTGTCACCGGTCTTCTCGGCGCGGTAGATGTCCATGCCGCCCATGCCGGGGTGGCCGTCGCTGCTGAAGTACAGGCTGCCGTCCTGCCGGTTGAAGGGGAACATCTCGTCCTTCTTCGTGTTGATCTCGGCGCCCAGGTTGGTGGGGGCGCCCACGGGCTTGCCGTCCTTGTCCAGCTTCACCATCCAGATGTCCTTGCCGCCCTTGCCGCCCTTCATGTTGCTGCTGAAGAACAGGGTCTGGTCGTCGGGGGACAGGGCCGGGTGGCCGAGGGTGACCACCGGGGTGTCCAGCTTGCTCTCCTTGCCGGCGTTGGCGGGGCGCAGGGCCAGGAGCTCCGGCTCGCTGTAGTTGCTGCCCACCTTCTTGGTCATCCAGATCTCGCAGCCGTGCACCTTGTTCTTCTCGAAGGCGCAGCGGGTGAAGTACATGATGCTGCGCTTGCTGTTGAAGGTGGGGGCGCCCTCGTTGCCCTCGGTGTTGATGCTGGGGGGCAGCTTCACCGGTTCGCTCCACTTGCCAAGCTTGTCGCGGCTGCTGGCGAACAGGTCGCTGAAGGCCTCGCCGATGATCTGGTCGGTGTTGGTGCCTGTGCTGGCGGCGCGGGTGCTGGTGAACACCACGTCCTCGTTCTTCTTGTCGCTGAAGGCGGGGGTGAAGTCGTACTGCTGGGAGTTGAGCAGCACCTCGGGGTCCACGCTGTAGCGGCTGGGGTTGTCCTTCCACTGCTGCGCCACCTGGCAGGCGTTGATGCCGGCATCGGCGCGGGTGTCGCCGGGGTTCTTCTCCTTGTACTTGTTGTAGGCGGCGATGGCCTCGGCGTACTTGCCCTGCTCTTTCAGGGCCTCACCCAGGTGGAAATAGGTGATGGGGTCGCTGTACTGGGCCTTGTTGGCCTTCTCGTACCACACGGCGGCCTGCTGGGCATCCCCGAGCACGCGGTAACACTCGCCCACCTTGAAGATGAGGGCGGCCTTGTCGCTGGCCTTCTTCTCGGTGGTGTAGGCCTTTTTGTAAAGCTCGATGGCGTTGAAGTAATACCCCTTGTTGAAGGCTGCATCGGCTTCCTCGGCGAGCTTGGTCTGGCCCATCGCCACAGTGGAGAACAGCAGGCCCGCGCTGAGGCAGGCCAGGAACATGCTTGTACGCATCGGATCGTGCAGGATAAGTCCGGTTGGTTCCGGGCGAAAGTAAACAAATGTTGGCACCCCCATGTGGAGGCATCAGGCCGGTGGGACGGCCCCACCGGCCTTTGCCGACGTCGGGATCTCAGCGGGTGAAGAGCAGTTCGCGGAGCTTGGGCAGCGGCCAGATCTCGTCGTCCACCAGCAGCTCCAGCTTGTTGCTGTGGTAGCGGATCAGGTCGAGGAAGGGCTTCACCGTATCGCAGTAAGCGATGGCCTTCTCCCGGGCGTCGTCGATGGCATTGGCCTTCTTGCGGGCCTCCACCATCTCGTCCACCAGGGCGATGATGCGGCCGATGTGCTCGCTGATCTCCTCGATGAGGGCGATCTGGGCCACGGTGGCCTTCCCGGCCTTCTCGGCACCGAGCACCTCACGCAGGCCCTTCACGTTCTCGATCAGGCGGTTCTGGTAGGTGATGGCGGTGGGCACGATGTGGTTCTGGGCCAGGTCGCCGGCCACGCGGCTCTCGATCTGCACCTTCAGCATGTAGCTGTGCAGCTCGATGTCGTGCCGGGCCTCGAGCTCCACCTCGGAGAGCACGCCCATGTTGGCGAAGAGCTTCTTGGTCTCCTTGCTCTCCCACACGTCCAGCGCGCGCGGCGTGTCGGGGATGTTGCTCAGGCCGCGCCGCTTGGCCTCGGCCTTCCATTCATCGCTGTAGCCGTTGCCCTCGAAGCGGATGCGCTTGCTGTCGGCGATCAGGTCGCGCAGCTCGCGCAGGATGGCCTCATCGCGCTTGGTGCCCTTCTCCACCAGGGCCTCCACCCGTCTGCGGAAGGTGGTGAGCTGCTGGGCCACGATGGTGTTCAGCACGGTCATGGGCCCGGCGCAGTTGGCGCTGCTGCCCACGGCGCGGAACTCGAACTTGTTGCCGGTGAAGGCGAAGGGGCTGGTGCGGTTGCGGTCGGTGTTGTCGAGCATCACCGGCGGGATGCGCCCGATGTCGAGCTTGAGCTCGGTCTTCAACGCCGGGCTCATGGTGCTCTTCACGTTACGCTCCAGTTCATCGAGCAGCTTGCTCAGGTGATCGCCGATGAAGACGCTGATGATGGCGGGCGGTGCCTCGTTGGCCCCGAGCCGATGGTCGTTGCTGGCGCTGGCGATGCTGGCGCGCAGCACGTCGGCGTGGGTGTTGATGGCCGCGATGGTGTTGACGAAGAAGGTGAGGAACTGCATGTTCTCCTTCGGCGTCTTCGCCGGGCGCAGCAGGTTCCTGCCCGTGTTGGTGCCCAGGCTCCAGTTGTTGTGCTTGCCGCTGCCGTTCACCCCGGCGTAGGGCTTCTCGTGGAAGAGCACCCGGAAGCGGTGCTTGCGCGCGATCTTTTCCATCACGTCCATCAGCAGCATGTTGTGGTCCACGGCCAGGTTGAGCTCCTCGAACACCGGGGCGCACTCGAACTGGTTGGGGGCCACCTCGTTGTGGCGGGTCTTCACCGGGATGCCCAGCTTGAGGGACTCGGTCTCGAAGTCGCGCATGAAGGCCTGCGCCCGCTCGGGGATGCTGCCGAAGTAGTGGTCCTCCAGCTGCTGGCCCTTGGCGGGGCTGTGGCCGAAGAGCGCGCGACCCGTCATCATGATGTCCGGACGGGCGTAGTAGTGGGCCTCATCGATCAGGAAGTACTCCTGTTCCCAGCCCAGGGTGCAGGTGACCTTGGTGACCTCCTTGTCGAACCACTGGCAGATGGGCGTGGCGGCCTCGTCCACCGCCTTGATGGCGCGGAGCAGGGGCATCTTGTGGTCGAGGGCCGCACCGGTGTAGCTGATGAAGATGCTCGGGATGCAGAGCGTGCGGCCGATGAGGAAGGCCGGGCTGCCGGGGTCCCACGCGCTGTAGCCGCGGGCCTCGAACGTGTTGCGGATGCCCCCGCTGGGGAAGCTGCTGGCATCGGGCTCCTGCTGCACCAGCATGCTGCCGTCGAAGCGCTCGATGCTGCGGCCGTTGCCGATGGGCTCGAAGAAGGCGTCGTGCTTTTCGGCGCTGGTGCCCGTGAGGGGCTGGAACCAGTGGGTGTAGTGCGTGGCCCCCTTGCTGGCGGCCCACTCCTTCATGCCGCTCGCCACCTGGTCGGCCAGCTTGCGGTCGATGCGGGTACCGTGGGTCATGGCCTGGCGCACCGCGAAATAGGCCTCCTCGGTGAGGAACATGCGCATGGCCTCCTCGCCGAAGACGTTGGCACCGAAGTACTCGCTGATGCGCAGGCTGGGCGGATCCACCGGGCGGGGCTCCCGGTTGAGCACATCCTCCTGGGCCTTTGAGCGCAAATGGGGGGTGGACATGAAAAATGGGGTGTTTTTGGCCGCGAAGGTATTCCAACAAGGGGGTATGAAGTCGGAAAGACGAATGTTTTCTTACGAACACCCTGTTCAAGGATGGGGGTCGCCCGGGAACAACGTTCTTCGTACAGACCCACGGCGAACCAAGGGCACACCTCGATGGGGCCTTCAGGGGAACGGAACGGAAAGCCTAGGTGGCGGCCGGCGGATCCGCCGGAGGGGCGGGCGGTGGCGGCGTGGCGGGCAAGGCGGGTTGCTGGGGGCTGCTGCCCTCGGCCGGCCGCGCCTCAAATGCCCGTTGCTGGGCCTCCACCTCGCGGCGCACCTCGTTGGCGCCCTTGCGGATCTCGCGCTGCACATCGTCCGTGGCGTCGCGCAGCTGGCGCATGGTACGCCCGGCGGTGCGGGCGATGTCGGGGATGCCCTTGGCGCCGAAGAAGAGCAGCACGAAGAGCAGGATGACGATCAGTTCGCCGCCGCTGACATCGAAGAACAGGAGCACGCCCATGGACCGCCCAAAAGTAGGAAGGTCCCGCAGCGTGCGCTGCGGGACCTTCCGGGAGCGCCTTGCTGATCAGGCGGCCACGCCGGCCGGGACGCCCTTGCGGGCCTTGTTCTTCAGCAGGTCGGCGGCCACGGCCGAGGCGACGAAGATGGAGCTGTACGTGCCCACCAGGATGCCCGCGAACAGACCGAACACGAAGCCCTTGATGCTGACCCCGCCGAAGAAGAAGATGATCAGCAGGACCAACATGGTGTTGAAGCCGGTGTTCAACGTACGGCTGAGGGTGGAGTTGATGGCCTTGTTGAAGACCGTGACGGTGTCCTCGCGCTTGTGCTCGCGCAGGTATTCGCGGATGCGGTCGAACACCACCACCGTGTCGTTGATGGAGTAGCCGATCACCGTCAGGATGACCGCGATGAAGGCCTCGTCGATCTCCAGGCTGAAGCCCACCACGCCCCACAGCAGGGAGTAGAGGCCGAGCACGATGAGCGTATCGTGCACCAGGGAGAGCAGAGCGCCCACACCGTACTGCCAGTTGTTGAATCGGATGCCGATGTAGATGAACATGAAGACGAGGGCGATCAGGACCGAGGTGATGGCCTTGGTCTTGATGTCGTCACTGATGGTGGCGTCCACCTTGCGGGTCTCGATGATGTCATAGGCACCGCCCACTTGGGCCAGGCCCTCGCTGAGCCGCTGCTCCACGCGGGCATCGGTGTCCTGCCCAAGGTCGTCGATCAGGTAGTTGGTGGTGATCTTCAACTGGCGGCTGCCGCCGTAGGTCTTCACGCCGGTGGAGTACTGGCGGCCGCCTTCACCCACCATCAGGGGTTCCAGCACACCGCGCACGCCCTCGGCGCTCACCTCGTTCTCGAACTTCACCACGTAGGTGCGGCCACCGCTGAAGTCGACGCCCCAGTTGAAACCGCGGGTGACCATGCTGAAGATGCCGATGCCGATGAGGACCGCGCTGATGCCGTAGAAGAGCTTGCGCTTGCCCATCCACTCGTAGTTGGCGTTCACGAAGATGTCCTTCGACCAGCTGCTCCAAAAGGAGATCGTCCGGCCCTTGTCCAGTCGCCAGGTCATGATCATGCGGGCGATGAAGATGGCCGTGAACATGGAAGTGAGGATGCCCAGGCCGGTGGTGGTGGCGAAGCCGCGGATGGGTCCCGAACCGAAGATGTAGAGGATGACGGCCGTGACGAACGTGGTGACGTTGGAGTCGATGATGGCCGATAGCGCACCCTGGTTGCTGAAGGCGGTCTGGATGGCCGACTTGAGCATCTTGCCCGCCCGCAGTTCCTCCCGCACCCGCTCGTTGACCAGCACGTTGGCGTCCACCGCCATGCCCACGGTGAGCACGATACCGGCGATGCCGGGCAGGGTGAGCGTGGCCTGCATGGAGGCCATGGTGCCCACCAAGAAGAACACGTTGGCCAGCAGGGCGATGTCGGCGATCCATCCGGCGCGGGCGTAATAGAGGCCCATGACGAGCAGTACACCGGCGAGGGCCACGGCGAAGGACAGCAGGCCGCTGGTGATGTTCTCCTCCCCAAGGGACGGACCCACGACGGTCTCGTCGATGATGCGGGCGGGGGCGGGCAGGGCGCCGGCCTTCAGGATGTTGGCCAGGTCGTCGGCCTCCTGGATCTGCTGGTTGAGGTCGCCCGAGCCCATGCTGATGCTGCTGCGGCCACCGGCGATCTCGCTGATGACGGTGGGGGCGCTGTACACCAGTTCGTCCAGCACGATGGCGATGGACTTGCCCACGTTGTCGCCGGTCATCACTTTCCAGGTCTGGGCGCCTTCGGCGTCCATCTGCATCATCACCTCCACATCGCCCTTCATGTCGAAATCCTGGGCGGCGTTCACGATGGAAGCGCCGTCCAGCTTGGGCTTGCCGCCACGGGGCACGCGCAGGGCGTAGAGGGTGAGCACGTCGGTGCCTTCGATGGGCTTGGCGCCCCAGGCGAAGCGCAGGTCGGCGGGGAACACCCCGGTCAGCGCCGGGCCGCGCAAGGTGGCGTTGACGGCGGCGGTGTCCACCGCCCGGGCATTGCCCACCGCGGCGCCCTTGGACAGCGAATAGCCGCCGGCCTGGGTGCCGAACACGCTGGGCGTGAGGATGGCGAAGAGGGGGTTCTCCTTCTGGAACTCGGCGCGTCCACCCGCGGTATCCACGGCGGCGGAGTCGTTATCGGCGCTGAGGGCGTCCAGCAGGTCCTGGCCGCTGGCGCTGTCGGCGGCGGTGCTGTCGGCGGCGACCACGGCGGGCGCTCCGGTCTCCAGGACCCGCAGGGCCATGCGGCGGTTCTTGGCGCGGCCCTCCTCGGTGGCGTTGCTGGCCACCGGATACTGGGAACCATAGCCCTCGGCCTCCAAGCGGCCCTTGGCCACACCCTTCTTCTCCAGCTCGGCCACCACCGCCTCGGCGCGCTGCTGGCTGAGCTTCTGGTTGGCGGCCGCGTTGCCGGTGCTGTCCGTGTATCCGCCGATCTTCAGGCGCACCTCGGGGTAGGCCTTCAGGATCTCCACCAGGTTGTTCAGCTGGGCATCGCTGCTGTCGGCGAGCAGTTCGGCGCTGCCGCTGCGGAACACCACCCGGTCGAAGTTGAACCAGGTGGTCTTGTCCACCGGGCGACCTGCCTCCAGGAAGCCGAGCAGGCCGCTCTCCACACCGCCGGCCAGGCCGTCGATGGTGACGCCGGTGGAGAGGGCCTTGTTGAACGCGCCTTCTCCGTCGGTCGCAGCGGTGACACCGCCCTTCGCATCGCGCAGGCGCTTGTTGGCCTCCTCCAGCAGCGGGTACACCTCGGTGTTGTCGTAGGTCTCCCAGAACTCGAGGTTGGCGGTGCTCTGCAGCACCTTGCGCACGCGCTCCTTGTCCTTCACACCGGGCAGTTCCACCTGGATGCGGCCGCTGAACTGTTGCTTCTGGATCCCGGGCTGGGCCACACCGAATTTGTCGATGCGGTTGCGCAGGATGTTCTCCGTGTTGTTGATCGCCGTGCGGGCCTCCCGACGAAGGGCCTCCACGATCTCATCATTGCCGGCTTCCCGGGGGAACATGTCCTTCTTGTCGGCCGAGTGGAAGACGGCGGCCATCTTGGCGTTGGGGGCCTGCTTGTTCCATTCGTCGGCGAAAAGGGTGATGAAGTCCTGGGTGCTGCTGCTTTGGCGGGTGCGGGCCGCGGCCATCACGGACTGGAAGGTGGCATCGGAGCTGTTCTCGCTGAGGTTGGCCACCAATTCGGGGATGCTCACCTCCAGGGTGACGGCCATGCCGCCCTTGAGGTCGAGGCCCAGGTTGATCTCCTTCTCCTTGCACTCGCGGTAGCTGTAGCCGAACACCGGGTAGATCTTCTCCTCGGCCCGGTCGCGCAGCACGCGGTTCTCCATGGCGATGAGCAGGGAGTCGCGGTCGGCCGAAGCGTTCCCCGGAACGGCCATCACCGAATCTGCCAGGTAGGCGGCCTGCTCGCGGGCCTCCCGCTCCACGCGCGAGGTGAACAGGGAGAAGGAAAGCTGCCACAGGCACGCGAGCGCCAGCAGGAGGGTGAAGATCCACAACGCGCCTCTGTTCTGCATGTCCGACGGGGTGTTTCGGGGGGTGGGGGACCACGCCCGGATGGGGCACGGCCTTTCAATGGGGCGGCAAATATAGAAAGGGCCTCGACGCGCCGGAACCGCTGGTCAGCCCCCTAGCTTTGCCATGGCCCGACCGGACAACGCGAGCATGACCACGCCCGTCCGACAGGCACCCTCCGCATGCACACCTCGCTCCTTCCCTTCGCCGCCGGGCTCCTCATGCTCGGCGCACCGGCCCACGCCCAGTTCGTCCTGCGCCACGACGGCAGCCTGCCCGTGACGCGGAACGGCAACGCCGTCCCGATGGCCTGGGCGGGCGGGCTCAACTGGTGCCAGGTGTCACAGGCCGATCTGGACCAGGATGGTACCAAGGACATCTTCATCTTCGACCGGGCCGGGGACGAGGTGGTGGTGGTGCTGCACGATGGCGTGCCGGGCAGTACGAACTACAGCTACGACCCCGTGCTGAGCAGCACCTGGCCGTTCAACGAGCTGGACAGCTGGGCCCTGCTGCGCGACTACAACTGCGATGGCAAGGAGGACCTCTTCGGCTATGTGCCGGGCCAGGGCGGCTTCGGGGTGTACAAGAACGTGAGCGATGGCAACGGGCTGGAGTTCGAGCTCGCCTTCAACCTGGTGGGCAGCAACTACGTGCCCACCTGGAGCCCCAACCTGTACGTGACGCAGGTGGACGTTCCGGCCATCGACGACATCGACGCCGACGGTGACCTGGACGTGCTCACCTTCAGCATCTTCGGGTCGTACGTGGAGTACCACAAGAACCTCAGCATGGAGCTGTACGGCACCTGCGACAGCCTGGTGTACGAGGTGCGCAACCGGTGCTGGGGCTACTTCAGCGAGAACGTGAACAACAACTCCACCCAACTGAACCACCCCTGCGGCTTCAACGTGCCGAACCCGGAGTTCCCCCTGGAGCCGGGTGTGATCGCCGAAGCGGTGGAGGCCCTGCAGCAACGCGGTCACCAGGCCGTGCGCACCCGGGGCGACGAGGTGGTCGACGGGCGATCCGCAGCGCACGTGGGCAGCACCCTGCTGAGCCTCGACCTCGATGGCGACACCGTGAAGGAGCTGATCCTGGGCGACATCTCCTTCAACACCCTGAACGCCCTGTTCAACGGAGGCGGCCTGAACGACGCGCTGATGGTGGCCCAGGATAGCACCTACCCCGTGCAGGACGTGCCGGTGTCCCTGCCGGTGTTCCCCGGTGCCTACCACGTGGACGTGAACAACGATGGCAAGCGCGACCTGGTGGTGAGCCCCAACGCCACCAGCCTGACGCACAACTTCCAGAGCGTTTGGTACTACCTGAACACGGGCACCGATGCGGTGCCGGTGTTCGATCAACAGAGCACCTCCCTCTGGCAGGGTGACATGCTGGACTTCGGCGAAGGGGCCTATCCGGTGCCCTTCGACCACAACGGCGACGGGCTGATGGACCTGATCGTGGCCAACTACGGCTACTACAACCCTGGCGGCGACTACCCCGGCAAGCTGGCGCTGCTGGAGAACACGGGCAGCGCCACGGCACCGGCGTTCACCCTGGTGACGGACGACTACATGAGCTTGAGCACGAGCGGCATCGGCGCGGCCATGTACCCGGCCTTCGGTGACCTGGACGGCGACGGGGACAAGGACCTGATCATCGGCGACCTTCAGGGGCGGATGCACTTCTTCCGCAACACCACCACGGGACCGGTGGCCGCTTTCACGCTGGAGACCCCGAACATCACGGACAACAACGGGGATGTGATGGACGTGGGCCAGTTCGCGACGCCGCAGCTCGTCCAGGTGGACAACGACGCCCTGTTGGACCTGATCGTGGGCGAACGCAACGGCAACATCAACTACTTCCGCAATACCGGCACCTCCGCAGCGCCCATCTGGACCGCCACGGAGGACTCGCTGGGCGGCGTGGTGGTGAACGAGTGGTGGAACGTGACGGGTTACAGCGTGCCCTGGATGTTCCTCAACAGCGACGGTGAGCGCGAGCTGGTGGTGGGCTCCGAATCGGGCTGGATCCACCAGTACAAGAACATCGACGGCAACCTGAACGGGGTGTTCACCCTGGTGGACAGCACCTTCCAGGAGATCCGCGAGGGCATGCGGAGCAGCATGACGCTGGTGGACATCAACGGCGACGGGCACCTGGATGCGTTCACCGGCAATTACCGGGGCGGCATCGGCTTCTGGCGCAACGACGCGGGCGTGGGCATCAATGGTCCGATGGCCGGTGCCGCGGCCACGCTGACCCTGCGGCCCAACCCGGCCGGCGACCGTGTGGAGCTGCTGCTCGGCGACGACTTCACCAACGGCATGACGTACCGCGTGGTGGGGCCCACCGGTCAGCTGGTGCTGAGCGGGCGGGTGGAACAGGCCCGGCAGGGCATCGACATCAGCCGGCTGAGCCCGGGCGCCTATGCGGTGTGGGTGGAAGGCGGTGCCGTGGCGCAGCGTGGACGCCTGATGGTGCTGCGGTAGGCACCACCGGGTCGGGAACGGAAGCGCCCGCCTTGCGCGCCGATCGGCGTCAAGGCGGGCGCTCCGCGTTCGGACCGGGACCGGCTCAGGCCGGCACGTTGTTCATCTTGTCCAGCACGTCCATCACCTCCTTCACGGCTTTGGCGCTGGCGTTGCAGAGCGCCTGTTCGTCCTTGGTGAGCTTGAGCTCGATGATGCGCTCGATGCCGTTGCGACCCAGCACCACGGGCACGCCCATGTACACGTCCTTCAGGCCGTACTCACCGGTGAGCCAGGCGCACACGGGGAACACGCGCTTCTGGTCGCGCACGATGGCCTCCACCATCTGGGCCGCGGCCGTACCGGGGGCGTACCAGGCGCTGGTGCCGAGCAGGTTCACGATCTCGCCGCCGCCCTTCTTGGTCCGTTCCACGATGGCGTTGAGCTTGTCCTCGGCGATCAGCTCGGTGACCGGGATGCCGCCCACGGTGGTGTAGCGCGGCAGAGGCACCATGGTGTCGCCGTGGCCGCCCATGAGCACCGCCTGGATGTCCTTGGGGCTCACGTTCAGTTCGGTGGCCAGGAAGGCGCGGTACCGGGCCGTGTCCAGGATGCCGGCCATGCCGAACACGCGCTGGGCGGGGAACTTGCTGGTGAGGAAGGCGCAATAGGTCATCACATCGAGCGGGTTGCTCACCACGATGATGATCGCCTCGGGGCTGTGCTTCACCACCTGCTCGGTGACGCTCTTGACGATGTTGGCGTTGGTGGCGATGAGGTCATCGCGGCTCATCCCCGGCTTGCGCGGCAGGCCGCTGGTGATCACCACCACATCGCTGCCCGCGGTCTTGGCATAGTCGTTCGTGCTGCCGGTGATGCGGCTGTCGAACAGGCTGATGGGCGCGGTCTGCCACAGGTCGAGCGCCTTGCCCTCGGCAAAGCCTTCCTTGATGTCGAGCAGCACCACTTCATTGGCGAGCTCCCAACGGGCACAGGCATCGGCGCACGTGGCGCCCACGTTGCCCGCTCCCACGACGGTGATCTTCATGTGTTGACGGTTTGGACGGTTAGGATGAACGCCCGGCCGGGCCGGAGCGGGGGCGAAATTAACCGAGCCAGGCCGGAGCAGGGTGAGCCCGGTCACCCGGCGGCCTGGAACCCGGCACCGGCGGGAAAAAAGTGACGGGCGGGGGTCGGGCCAGGCATCCTTTTCGGACGCCTTGCGTCTGTTCATCGTACATGGCTACCTTGGCATCCACCCAACGTGCCACCATGCCTCCCGGCCTGGCAACCGACCCCATCGAGCATCGTCTGCCTACCGTGCAGCACGTGGAGGGAGGGCTTGAGCCCGGCTTCGAGCCCATCATCGATGGATGCATCGCAGGCGAACACCGCAGCCAGCAGCGGGTGTATGAGCTTTTCTACGGGAAGATGCTGGCCGTATGCCTGCGCTACACCAAGAACACCGACCAGGCGAAGGACATCCTGCAGGACGGCTTCATCAAGGTGTTCCGCAGCATGGACCGGTTCAACCGGAGCGGCAGTTTCGAGGGCTGGATCCGGCGGATCATGGTGAACACGGCCATCGACCATTTCCGGCGCACGAAGAACGCCTACCTGCTGCTGGGCGAGGAGCGCAGCATCGAGGATTTCGGCGACCAGGATGAAGAGGACGTGCTGGAGGACAACAGCGGCGAGGAGGAGATGGACCTGAAGCCGGCGGACGTGATCAATGCCATGCAGAAGCTGACACCGGCCTACCGGACGGTGTTCAACCTGTACGTGTTCGAGGAGATGACCCACAAGGAGATCGCCGACATGCTCGGCATCAACGTGGGCACCTCCAAGAGCAATCTGGCGAAGGCGAAGAACAACCTGAAAAAGATGCTCAGGAAGGAGCGCAAGCTGCTCTGAGCGTGGAGAACTTGACATGAACAAGAACACGTTGGATCCATTCGAGAGGCGGCTGAAGGACTCCCTGGAGGAGTTCGAGGTGCCGTACAACTCGGCCGATTGGGCGCAGTTGCAGCGGGCGATGGCGGGTGGCACCGCGCGTTCGCGCCTGAGCAAGGGTGGGCTTCTGGCCCTGCTGCTCACCGGTGGCATGGTCGCCGCTGGTACCGCGTACTGGCTGACGAGCGATGAGCAGATCGCCGACATGGGGACCTCCCCTGCGGTCACCGTCCGGTCCGATGCGTCCCCCGAGAGTCCCTCTGCGACGCAAGGCACGGTCGACGGGGAGCCCGAGGGCGGGAAGGTCGATGGTCCGGTCGCCGGGGTCTCCGGTACAGCGGAGGCCGCTTTGCCTGCCATGCCGGCCCGCTCCACGACCCCGACAAGCGCGGTGGCCGCGCGCATCGAACGCGGCACGACGACCGGCGCGACGGTGGCGGCCGCTGTGCCCCCCACTGCCCCGAGCGCCAAGGACGACGGCACCATGGCCTTCAGTGCCAGTGTTTCAGAGGGCTGCCCGGGCACCGCCATCCAATTCACCGCCAACGGCACACCGGACGATGCCATCTACCTGTGGAACTTCGGGGACGGCAGCTTCAGCAACCAGGCCCGCCCGGACCACACCTTCGCCAAGTCGGGCAAGTTCGAGGTGATGCTGTCGGTGTCCAACCCCGGCGGGGGAACGATCCTCAGCAAACCGAGCAGCGACCTCATCGTGATCCACGAAGCACCGGAAGCCTCCTTCAACGCACAGAAAGTGGAGTACGAGGGGCACATCCCTTCGGTGCACTTCGAGAACCGCTCGATCGGCGGCAAGCACTACGCCTGGGACTTCGGTGACGGCAGCAGTTCGGCCGTGGCCCATCCGGACCATATCTACCTGAAGAAGGGCGTCTATTCCGTGAAGCTGA
Source organism: Flavobacteriales bacterium (assembly GCA_016715895.1). Taxonomy (NCBI): domain Bacteria; kingdom Pseudomonadati; phylum Bacteroidota; class Flavobacteriia; order Flavobacteriales; species Flavobacteriales bacterium. The sequence goes on from JADJXH010000003.1 coordinate 1,357,552, forward strand.
CGGTGACCAACGAGAACGGATGCATGGACACCCGGGAGCGCGAGATCCGCATCGAGCGCGACTACAACCTGGACGCACCGCAGAGCTTCTCCCCCAATGGCGACGGCAACGACGACCTGTTCATGCCGGAGGCCCTGCGCACCCTGGGTGTGCGCTTCAACCTGGTGATCCAGGACGCCGGATCAGGCCGCAAGGTGTATGAGACCGCCGACGCCACCAGGCCCTGGACCGGTCGCGTGGACAACCGCGGCGAGCTCTGCGCCGCCGGCGAATACGTGTGGATGGCCACCATCAAGGAAGGCGCGCATCTTGGCGATGTGGTCTTCAATGGCAAGGTGAGCCTGGTGCGCTGAACCGAACGACCGACATGAAAGACCCCGCCCCGGCGGGGTCTTTTTCTTGGAACCCAAGGGTGCCCCGGCATGGGCCGTACCGTGAGGCCGCGAGGTGCGATCTTTGGCCGCCCGGGCGACGGACCGATCCTCTTCCACGTCACTTGCGCGGATGCCCGACCAGAGAACCCACGTGAAGCGGCTGCGTCATTCCCTGCTTGTCCTGTGCGGCTCGCTCCTGATGAGCAGCGTCGCGTTCGCGCAGCCGGTGGTGCTGATGAACGATGGCGTGGACAGCCTGTGCAATGCCCTGTTCTACGATAGCGGGTACAACGGTGATCACGGCAACGGCGAGTACAGTGTGCTGACGTTCTGCCCGGGGATCCCCGGCGCCTTGTCACAGGTGGCCTTCCTCCAGTTCCAAGTGGGTCCCGGCGATGTGTTGAACGTGTACGATGGGCCCAACACGGGCTCTCCCCTGCTCGCCTCGGGCACCGGCGGCACCCTTTCGGGGCTTGTCGTGGCCGCCACAGGGGCCTCGGGATGCCTCACCTTCGAGTTCACGTCGGATGGGGCGGGCGTGGCCCTCGGCTGGGAAGCGCAGATCCTGTGCGATCAGCCATGCGATGAACCCACGGTCGTGATCGCGCCGCTGGCCGCCGACCCCCTGAAGATCTGTCCTGGCGAAGCCGTGACCTTCGACGCCGGCGGCTCGTTCGCAGCCCCCGGCCGCATCATCACCTCCTACCTCTGGGATTTTGACGATGGTGCCACCGGCACCTCCGCGCAGGAGGTGCATGTGTTCCCCGCCCCGGGTGAATACACGGTGACCTTGACCGTCACGGACGACATCGGTTGTGTGAGCGTGAACTACGAGGACGTCAGGGTGCGTGTGGGGACCGTGCCCGAGCTTGACGTGAGCCTGGGGCCGACCACCATCTGCGATGGTGAAACGGCCACCTTGGTGGGCGCCACGGAGGGTACGGTGTGGACGAACGTACCCCAGCCGTTCGTGGATGGCCTCACCGTGCTGCCGGACGGAAGCGGGGTCTCGTACTCGGCCGGGGTGAACATCAGCGGCTTTCCCGCCGGCACCCAGATCACCACCGGTACGGACATCACCCAGGTATGCCTGGTGATGGAGCACTCCTACATCGGCGACCTGTCGGTGACGCTGACCTGCCCGAACGGCACGCAGGTGACGCTCTTCGACGAGTATAACCTGGGGACGGGGGCGGGCAACACCTTCCTGGGCGATCCGATCGATCCGGGCACCGGCACTCCGGGCAACGGCTGGCAATACTGCTTCAGCACCACCGGTGTGTTCGGCCCGTTCTCCCTGGAGAACGCCGCCGGCAATCACACCCTCTCCACGATCAATCCGGGGAACAGCATGACGCCGGGCAGCTACACCTCGGAGGATCCCTTCACCGACTTCGTGGGTTGCGACCTCAACGGAACGTGGACCCTGACCATCACGGACAACCTGCTGGCCGACGATGGGTTCATCTTCAGCTGGTGGATCGATGTGGACCCCTCGCTCTACCCCGCTGTGGTGGAGTTCACCCCGAGCTACGGGGCGGGCTGTGACAGCACCTATTGGTCGGGCCCGGACATCGTGTGGAACGGTCCGGGCTGCGACTCGGTGGAAGTGGCGCCGAGCCTTCCCGGCACATACGACTACACGTACACGGTGACCGACGACCACGGCTGCACCTACGACACGACGCTCACGCTGACCGTGACGCCCTCTCCCACCATCGACGCCACGGCCACCCAGAGCGCCTCATGCAGCGATCCGGTGCAGTTGGATGTGGACCTGCTGCCACCGCTGGCGCCGGGCGTACTGGTCTATCAATGGTCCCCGCCGGCCGGGCTCACCAACCCCAACATCCGCGATCCGCTGGCGTCCCCGGCCCTGCCCACGTGGTACGTGGTGAACGTCTTCATCGCCGGTCACCCGCTCTGCGCAGCGGTGGACAGTGTTCTGGTGAACCCCATCACGGTGCTCGGGAACGACAGCGTGGTGACCGATGCGGTGTGCAACGCCGATCCCGGGACGATCCAGGTGATCACCACGGGGACCGGCGGGCCTTGGGACTACACGTGGACGGATGCGGCGAACGACACCGTCCTTGCCGTGACAGGCGCGAACGGCAGCAGCTTCACCGGCCCCGCCGGCACCTACACGGTGGTGATCGCCGAAGGCCCCAACGGCAACGGCTGCACGGACACCCTGACGGCCACGATCAATGAACCACCGCCGGTGACCCTCGCGCTGATCGGAAGCGACACCACGATATGCCGCACGGGTACCGCCATCCTGAACGCCGTCTCCGGCGGGGGATCCGGAGGCGTTCAGCAGCAATGGTCGAACGGGCTTATCGGCAATGGCCCCCATTTGGTGAGCCCTGCGTCCAACACCACCTACAGCGTGTATGCCCTGGATGTGAACGGGTGCAGCTCGGACACCCTGGAGGTGGCGGTGACCCTGTTGCCCTTCCTGAACTTCAGCCTTCCGGATACCGTGGTCACCTGTCCGGAGGTCCCGGTCGGCCTGGTGGCGGCCGGCGTGCTGGGCGGCGATGGGGCCTACACCTACGACTGGGGCATGGGCCCGGGTCCGCTTCCCACGGACACCGTGATCCTCACCAGCACGCAGACCATCTGCATGACGCTGCGCGATGGATGCGAGACCCCGGCGCTGACGCGGTGCACGGTGGTGGAGGTGACGCCCATCCCGCCATTGGTGCTCTCGGCGGACAGCACGCTGGGGTGCGAGCCCTTCGCGGTGTGGTTCACCGTGGAGGACACCACCGGCGGCGCGCTGGTGGAGTGGGACTTCGGCGATGGCGTCACGGTGGATGGTCCGCCGCAGGTGGGCCATGCCTATGGCGATCCGGGCGGGTTCGACGTGACGGCGATCGTCACCTGGCCGAACGGCTGCACGGACACCACCACCATCGTGGACATGATCACGGTGATCGCGCTTCCACAGGCCCTGTTCAGCTGGACACCGCAACCGCCCACCATCCTCTGGCCGCATGTGCAGTTCCATGAGGAGAGCGCCGACAATGCCGTCACCTTCGACTGGAACTTCGGCGGGCTGGGCAGCTCCACGGACCCCGATCCACTGTTCACCTTCCCCGACCAGTTCGGCGGTACCTATCCGGTGACGCTGCTGGTGACCAACATCCTGGGCTGCCCCGACAGCACCACGCGCTGGGTGGAGGTGCGCGACGAGCTCCTGGTCTACGTGCCGAACACCTTCACACCCGATGGCGACGGCCTGAACGAGACCTTCCGGGTGATCGGGAACGACATCGATCCCGACGAGTTCGAACTCACCATCTTCGACCGGTGGGGGGCGGTGCTCTTCAGCACCACCGACCCGGCCGAGGCCTGGAACGGCACGGCCAACAACGCCGGGGGGCCGCTGGTCACCGGTGTGTATCCCTACCTGCTGCGTGTCCGCTCCCTGTACAGCACGGAGTCCCGTGAATACCGCGGCTCCGTGAACCTGTTGAAATAAGGGCGCTCCACGGGTCGTGCAGTGCCGTTGGATCAACGGCATCGGATCGGCGGCCCACGCGTTCGTCGACCACAACAGCGGGCTCGTCCAGATCCCGAGGCGCATGTGAGGAAGGCGGTTAGCTTCACGCGGCGCGCCCGAGCGCAGCAACCGCCCGCATGCATTGACCGCTACCCGGCCCGCATTCCCCTCGACGATCCAGCGCCCGGCGCAGCCCGTGACCCACGGGACGCGCGGACGGTGCGCTGCGCTGCTGCTCGTGGTGGCCGCGGCGTGGCCCGCGTCCGCATGGTCCCAGGCCTTCGAGATCTCCAACGGCACGGACAACACCTGCGCGGGCGCCTTTCTGGACAGTGGCGGACAGGGTGGCACGGGCTACGGCAACAACGAGAACTATACCTACACGCTATGCCCGGACAATCCGGGGGATGCGATCTCGGTGGACTTCATCACGTTCCAGCTGTCGACGGCCGGACCTGCGCCGATCGACAACCTGGTGATCCATGACGGGAACAGCACATCGGCCCCGCTGATCGGCACGTACACCGGCACCCAACTGCAGGGCCAGGTGGTGTCGGCGAGCCCGGGCAACAGCAGCGGCTGCCTCACCTTCGTGTGGACCTCGAACTCCACGGGCACGGGGGTCTTCGCCGGTTCCATCACCTGCTATGTGCCCTGCGTGCGGCCTGTAGCGGCGGCCTCGATGGTGCCCGCAGCGCCGGCGATGATCTGTCCCGGTGAGAGCGTCAGCTTCAACGGCAGCGCGTCCACCGCAGCAGCGGGTTTCAGCATCGCGAGCCATACCTGGGACTGGGACGATGGCACCACATCCACCTCGGCCGGCCCGAACGCCACGCACACGTTCAACGCACCGGGTGAATACGTGGTGCAGCTGGTGGTGGAGGACAACAACGGGTGCGCCAGCGTGAACCTGTTGGACCTGCAGGTGCTGGTGGGCACCGAGCCGACCTTCACGGGCACGCTCGCCGACCCGGGCACCTGCGTGGGCACGCCGGTCTGCCTGGAGGGCGTGGTGAACGCCACCACCTGGAACGCCCAGCCGACGGTGGACTTCGGCGGTGGAGTGGCGCTTCCGGACAACGTGGGAAGCTGCTTCACCTCGCAGCTGCAGTTCAGCGGCTTCGCGCCGGGCGCCACGCTCACGAACGTCAATCAGCTGCAGAGCATCTGCATCGACATCGAGCACTCCTTCCTGGGCGACCTGGTGATCAGCATCATCAGCCCGAGCGGCGAGACGGTGGTGCTCCACCAGCAGGGTGGACTGGGGACCTACCTGGGAGTGCCGGTGGACAACGAGCTGACGCCGAACGCCGTGGGCACCTGCTGGACCTACTGCTTCAGCCCCTCGGCGACCAACGGCACCATGGCGGCCAACGCGGGCGTGACCCTGCCCGCCGGCACCTACGAGAGCGTCGACCCCTTGAGCGGCCTGCTCGGTGCACAGCTGAACGGGATGTGGACGATCGAGATCTGCGACCTGTGGACCTTCGACAACGGCTTCCTCTGCGGCTGGAGCATGGCCTTCGACCCGGGGCTCTTCGGCACGCTCACCGAGTTCACCCCCACCTACGGCGCGGCCTGCGACAGCACGTGGTGGACCGGTCCGGACATCGTGAGCAGCACAGGCGACTGCGAGGAGATCTGCGTGCAACCGCCCGCCCCGGGCAGCTACGACTACGTCTACCACGCCACGGACAACTTCGGCTGCACCTACGACACCACTGTGTCCATCACCGTGCATCCCCCGCCCACGGTGAACGCCGGAGCGGATGCCACCATCTGCGCGGGCCAGGGCCCCGTGCAGCTCGGCGCCACCGCCAGCGGAGGTGCACCCACCTCGGCATGCACCTATGTGCTGCAGATGCTGGACAGCTTCGGGGATGGATGGAACGGTGCATCCGTGACGATCACGATCAACGGCGTGCCAGCAACGTACACGTTGAACAACGGCGCCAACGGCACGGTGAACCTGCCGGTGCAGACCGGCGATGTGATCACGATCGCATTCAGTTCGGGCACCTACGACAACGAGATCACCTACCGGCTGCGCAACGGCTCCAACGCCATCGTGTTCCAGGATGGGCCCTCCCCCACCATCGGACCGGCGTGGACCGGTGTGGTGGACTGCGGCAGCGTACCGGTGACCTACAGCTACAGTTGGAGCCCGACCACCGGGCTGAGCGACCCGAACATCGCCAACCCCACGGCGAACCCCGGGTCCACGACCACCTACACCGTGACCGTGACGCAGAACGGCCAGCCCGGCTGCGTGGGCACCGATCAGGTCACCGTCACCGTGGCCACGCCCAATGGCGCCGGGACGGATGGATCGATCACGGTGTGCAGCGATGCGCCGCCGTTCGACCTGTACACCCTGCTGACCGGAGCCACGTCAGGCGGCACCTGGACCGCCCCCGGAGGAGCGACGGTGGGGGCCACCTTCACGCCGGGCTCGGATCCGCCAGGCATCTACACCTACACGGTGACCACGGGCGCTCCCTGTCCCGGGAACGACCAATCGACGGTCACCGTCACCGTGGTCGACCTGCCCGATCCCGGCACCGACGGCAACCTCACGCTCTGCAGCACCGACGCACCCGCTGACCTCTTCGCGCTGCTTGGCGGCACACCCGATGCGGGCAGTGCGTGGAGCGGACCCAGCACGCTCAACGGCAGCAGCTTCGATCCTGGCAGCATGCTCGCCGGCGTCTACACCTACACGGTGAACGGGGTGGCGCCCTGCCCCAGCGCGAGCGCGGATGTGACGGTGGCCGTCAACACGCCACCCGATCCCGGTACCACCGGCAACATCACGCTCTGCAGCACCGACGCACCCGCTGACCTCTTCGCGCTGCTTGGCGGCACACCCGATGCGGGCGGTGCGTGGAGCGGACCCAGCACGCTCAACGGCAGCAGCTTCGATCCCGGCACCATGCTCGCCGGCGTCTACACCTACACGGTGAACGGTGTGGCACCCTGCCCCAGCGCGAGCGCGGATGTGACCGTGGCCGTCAACACGCCACCCGATCCCGGTACCACCGGCAACATCACGCTCTGCAGCACCGACGCACCCGCTGACCTCTTCGCGCTGCTTGGCGGCACACCCGATGCGGGCGGTGCGTGGAGCGGTCCCGGCACGCTCAACGGCAGCAGCTTCGATCCTGGCAGCATGCTCGCCGGCGTCTACACCTACACGGTGAACGGGGTGGCGCCCTGCCCCAGCGCGAGCGCGGATGTCACGGTGGCCATCAACACGCCGCCCGATCCCGGCACCACCGGCAGCATCACGCTCTGCAGCACCGACCTACCCGCTGACCTCTTCGCGCTGCTCGGCGGCACACCCGATGCGGGCGGCGCGTGGAGCGGACCCAGCACCCTGGCCGGAAGCAGCTTCGATCCCGGCAGCATGCTCGCCGGGGTGTACACCTACACGGTGGCCGGTGCGGCACCCTGCCCCAGCGCGAGCGCGGATGTCACGGTGGCCGTCAACACACCGCCCGATCCCGGCACCACCGGCAGCATCACGCTCTGCAGCACCGACGCACCCACTGACCTCTTCACGCTGCTCGGCGGCACACCCGATGCGGGCGGTGCGTGGAGCGGACCCAGCACGCTCAACGGCAGCAGCTTCGATCCCGGCACCATGCTCGCCGGCGTCTACACCTACACGGTGAACGGAGTGGCACCCTGCCCCAGCGCGAGCGCGGATGTGACCGTGGCCGTCAACACGCCACCCGATCCCGGCACCACCGGCAGCATCACGCTCTGCAGCTCCGACCTACCCGCTGACCTCTTCGCGCTGCTCGGCGGCACACCCGATGCGGGCGGTGCGTGGAGCGGACCCAGCGTCCTGGCCGCAAGCAGCTTCGATCCCGGCAGCATGCTCGCCGGCATCTACACCTACACGGTGAACGGTGTGGCACCCTGCCCCAGCGCGAGCGCGGATGTGACCGTGGCCGTCAACACGCCACCCGATCCCGGTACCACCGGCAGCATCACGCTCTGCAGCACCGACGCACCCGCTGACCTCTTCGCGCTGCTCGGCGGCACACCCGATGCCGGCGGCGCATGGAGCGGACCCAGCACCCTGGCCGGAAGCAGCTTCGATCCCGGCAGCATGCTCGCCGGCATCTACACCTACACGGTGAACGGTGTGGCACCCTGCCCCAGCGCGAGCGCGGATGTGACCGTGGCCGTCAACACGCCACCCGATCCCGGTACCACCGGCAGCATCACGCTCTGCAGCACCGACGCACCCGCTGACCTCTTCGCGCTGCTCGGCGGCACACCCGATGCGGGCGGTGCGTGGAGCGGGCCCAGCACGCTCAACGGCAGCAGCTTCGATCCCGGCAGCATGCTCGCCGGCGGCTACACCTACACGGTGAACGGTGTGGCACCCTGCCCCAGCGCGAGCGCAGATGTGACGGTGGTGGTGAACACCCTTCCTGATGCCGGACTTGATGGAGGGTTGACGCTGTGCGCATCGAGCGCCGCAGTTCCGCTGCTCAGCGGACTCAACGGAACGCCAGATGCCGGGGGGAGTTGGACCGGTCCAGGAGGGGCGGTGATCGGGGGCCTGTTCACTCCAGGGCTGGATCCCACGGGCACGTATACCTACACGGTGAACGGTCTCGCCCCGTGTCCATCCGCAAGCGCGACCGTGGATGTCATCGTGGCCACGGACCCGGACCCCGGCACGCCGGGCGCGATCACCCTGTGCACCAACGATGCCGCTGCTCTGCTGTTCACGCATCTCGGAGGTACACCGGATGCCGGAGGAAGCTGGTCAGGCCCGAGCCCTGTGCTCGGCGGACTGTTCGATCCCGGCACCATGCTCGGCGGGGTGTACACCTACACCATCACCGTACCGCCGCCGTGCACCAGCGCCAGCAGCACCGTGACCGTCACCCTCAGCACGCCGCCTGATCCGGGGTCCGATGGCGCGCTGCTGCTCTGCGCCACCAGCCCGGCCACCGCGCTGCTCAGCGGCCTGGGTGGCTCGCCTGATGCGGGTGGCGCGTGGAGCGGACCCAGCCCGGTGGTCGGCGGCCTTTTCGATCCGGCGGGCATGACGCCCGGTACCTACACCTACACGGTGAACGGTGTGGCGCCCTGCCCGGCGGAATCCGCGGTGGTGGAGGTCACCGTGGTGGCCAACCCCGATGCCGGCACGCCCGGCGCGATCACCCTGTGCACCAGCGATGCACCGGCCGACCTCTTCGCACTGCTCGGTGGCACGCCTGATGCGGGCGGTGCGTGGAGCGGTCCCAGCACGCTCAACGGCAGCAGCTTCGATCCAGGCACCATGCTCGCCGGGGTCTATACCTACACCATCACCGTTCCGCCGCCGTGCACCAGCGCCAACAGCACCGTGACCGTCACCCTCAGCACGCCGCCCGATCCGGGGACCGATGGCGCCCTGTTGCTCTGCGCCACCAGCCCGGCGACCGCACTTGTCAGCGGCCTGGGTGGAAGCCCCGATGCGGGCGGTGCGTGGAGCGGGCCCAGCCCCGTGGTCAGTGGCCTCTTCGATCCGGCGGGCATGACGCCCGGCACGTATTCCTACACGGTGGCCGGCACGGCGCCATGCCTGGCGGAGTTCGCGGTCGTGGAGGTCACGGTGGTGGCCAACCCCGATGCCGGCACGCCGGGCGCGATCACCCTGTGCACGAGCGATGCCCCTGTCGATCTCTTCGCACAGCTCGGTGGCACGGCGGATGCCGGCGGCACGTGGAGCGGGCCCAGCACGCTCAACGGCAGCAGCTTCGATCCCGGCAGCATGCTCGCCGGCGGCTACACCTACACCATCACTGTTCCGCCGCCGTGCACCAGCGCCAGCAGCACGGTGACCGTGGCACTCAGCACGCCGCCTGATCCGGGGACCGACGGCGCGCTGCTGCTCTGCGCCACCAGCCCGGCCACCGCGCTGCTCAGCGGCCTTGGAGGAAGCCCCGATGCGGGTGGTGCGTGGAGCGGGCCCAGCCCCGTGGTCGGCGGCCTCTTCGATCCGGCGGGCATGGCGCCCGGCACGTATTCCTACACCGTGGCCGGCACGGCGCCTTGCCCGGCAGCCTCTGCACTCGTCGATGTCACTGTGGTGGCCAACCCCGATGCGGGCTCTCCCGGCGCGATCACGCTCTGCACCAGCGATGCCCCCGTTGATCTCTTCGCACAGGTCGGTGGCACGCCGGATGCCGGCGGCACGTGGAGCGGTCCCAGCACGCTCAACGGCAGCAGCTTCGATCCCGGCACCATGCTCGCCGGGGTCTACACCTACACCATCACCGTGCCGCCGCCGTGCACCAGCGCCAGCAGCACGGTGACCGTCGCGCTCAACACCCCGCCGGATCCGGGGACCGATGGCGCCCTGCTGCTCTGCGCCACCAGCCCGGCGACCGCACTTGTCAGCGGCCTGGGTGGAAGCCCCGATGCGGGCGGTGCGTGGAGCGGGCCCAGCCCCGTGGTCGGCGGCCTCTTCGATCCGGCGGGCATGACGCCTGGCACCTACACCTACACGGTGGCCGGCACGGCGCCTTGCCCGGCAGCCTCTGCACTCGTCGATGTCACTGTGGTGGCCAACCCCAACGCAGGCACGCCGGGCGCGATCACCCTGTGCACGAGCGATGCCCCTGTCGATCTCTTCGCACAGCTCGGTGGCACGGCGGATGCCGGCGGCACGTGGAGCGGTCCCAGCACGCTCAATGGCAGCGGCTTCGATCCCGGCACCATGCTCGCCGGGGTCTACACCTACACCATCACCGTTCCGCCGCCTTGCAGCAACGCCTCAAGCACGGTGACGGTCGCGCTCAACACCCCTCCTGATCCGGGGACCGATGGCGTGTTGACCGTGTGTGCGATCAGTGGCCCTGCCTCGTTGATCGCGGCATTGGGCGGAAGCCCCGACCCGGGCGGCAGCTGGACCGACCCCAACGGCGATCCGCACAGTGGCCTGTTCGACCCGCAGCTGGACCCCATTGGTGCGTACACCTACACGGTCGGGGGCATCGCCCCCTGCCCGGCGTTGTCGGCCTCGGCCACGGTGATGGTGCAGGCGGCTCCGTTCGCCGGCACACCTGCGGTCCTCAACCTATGCGCGAGCGGATCGCCGGTGGACCTGTTCCCCACGCTTGGTGGGGCCGACCCGGGCGGAACGTGGACCGATCCCAACGGCACCGTCTTCACCGATCCGTTCGACCCAACGGCCGACCTCCCCGGCACCTATACCTACACGCTGGCCGGAACGCCGCCTTGCCCGTCCGCCGCCGCCGCGGTGGAGGTCCATGTGCTCACCGATCCCGATGCGGGAAGTGACGCCTCGATCACGCTCTGCTCCACCGGTGTTCCGCTGGATCTCTTCGGACAGCTGGGTGGAGCGCCGGATGCAGGCGGGCTCTGGCTCGATCCCCAAGGTCAGCCGGTCGGCTCCACCTTCGATCCGGCCACGGCAACGGTGGGTGCGTACACCTACGTGCTCGTGGTCCCCGCCCCGTGCGTGAACGACACCGCACAGGTGTTGGTCGCCGTTGTGCAAGCCGTGGATGCCGGGCTCGACGGCGCGTTGCTCGTATGCGCCAATGACGCACCCACGCCCCTGTTCAACCAGCTGGGCGGCACACCCGATGCGGGCGGCACCTGGACGGACCCCATGAACCAGCCGTGGACCGGCCCGTTCGACCCGGCCAGCCATCCGGCCGGCACCTATACCTATCAGGTCAACGGCACCGCACCCTGCCCGAACGACGCCGCCACTGTACTTGTCACCGTGGAGGCGCTGCCGGATGCGGGCACGGACGGATCCACGACGATCTGCCCTGAGGCGGCACCGGTGGATCTGTTCAGCCTCCTGGGTGGGTCACCGGACGCGGGCGGAACCTGGGCGGACCCGTACGGCCAACCGAGCAATGGCTGGTTCGACCCGGCCTCCGACCCGCAGGGAGGGTACACGTACACCGTGTTCGGCCAGGGCGCCTGCCCCAACGCCAGCTCCAGTGCCATGGTGAGCCTCTTCGTGCTGGCACCGCCGGACGCGGGACCGGACCTGGTGGTCTGCGACCTGATGGCCCCGCTGAACGCCTCCGGATCGTGGAGCACCGGGCAATGGCTCGTGGAGGACAGTGCGGAGGTGCTCGATGCGACCGCTGCGGCGACGATGGCCAAAGCCCCCGGTTCCGGAGCCTACGCCTTCATCTGGTCGGTGCTGTCCACCGACGGCTGTGCGATGGCCGACACGGTCGTCATCACCTTCACCACACCGATCAGCGCGCTGGCGCAGACCACCGATGCGATCTGCCACGGCGCATGCGACGGGACCGCGGTGGTTCAGGCCTCCGGCGGCAACGGACCGCTCACCTTTCAATGGACGCCGGCCGTGAGCGGAACGGCCGCGGCGGAAAGCTTCAACGCGCAAGGGCTCTGTGCCGGCCCGTACACGGTATTCGTGCTGGACACGAACGCCTGCTCCATGCCGCTCACGCTCAGCATCAGCGAGCCACCGCCGCTGGTGATCGACGCGGTCCTGGCAACGCCGGAGACCTGCCCGGGCACCTGTGACGGCGCGCTGCAGGTGGTCGATCCGGAAGGCGCGCTGTTCAGCTTCGACGGCGGGGTCACCTGGCAGCCGGTGGCGACCCTGGGTGGGCTGTGCTCCGGTCCTTACGTCGTGATGATGATGAGCGCGAACGGCTGCCTCGCCGCCTCACCCGCGGCGCTCATCCCACCGGCACCCGTGGTGGCCGACTTCGTGGCCCAGCCGGACACGGTGCTCGTCTCCGACCCGACCGTGGTGTTCACCAACCAGAGCGACAACGCCAGCTGGTTCACCTGGGACTTCGCCGGGCTGGGCACCAGCACGCTGCACGCCCCCTCCTTCACCTTCCCCGATGTGCTGGGCGGCACCTACACCGTGTGCCTCACCGCAGTGAACGGCAATGGTTGCGTGGACAGCGTCTGCCATCCCCTAGTGGTGCTCGACCTGCTCGCCGTGCACGTGCCCAACGCCTTCACCCCGAACGGCGACGGCATCAACGACGACTTCATGCCGGTGTTCAACGAGCCCTCGCTGCTCACCGAGTACAGCTTCATGGTCTTCGATCGGTGGGGCGAACTGATCTGGGAGAGCACGGTGCCGCACGAGCCTTGGAACGGGGACTACCACGGCGAGGCCGTGCAGCAGGAGGTGTACACCTGGCGCTTGATCTACAAGGACGGACGTTCCTTCAGGAAGGAGGCGGTGATGGGGCATGTGACTGTGCTGAAGTGATCCACGGGAAAAGTGGAACGAGAAAGCCCGGCTCATCGCCGGGCTTTCTCGTTCCGTGGTGGCACAGGCACGATGCCTGTGCGACATCACACGTCCAGCTTCGCGTACACCGCGTTCTTCTCGATGAACTCGCGGCGGGGCGGCACATCGTCGCCCATGAGCATGCTGAAGATGCGGTCGGCCTCGGCGCCGTTCTCAATGGTCACCTGGCGGAGGGTGCGGCGGGTGGGGTCCATGGTGGTCTCCCAGAGCTGCTCGGCGTTCATCTCACCGAGGCCCTTGTAGCGCTGCACGTTCACGCTGGCGTCCTTGCCGGCGGCCTTCATGCGCTCGATCACGGCGTCGCGCTCGGCCTCGGTCCAGCAGTACACCTGCTCCTTGCCCTTCTTCACCATGTACAGCGGCGGGGTGGCGATGTACAGGCAGCCGCGCTCGATCAGCGGTTGCATGTGGCGGTAGAAGAAGGTCATGATCAGCGTCTGGATGTGGCTGCCGTCCACGTCGGCATCGCACATGATGATGATCTTGTGGTAGCGGAGCTTCTCCATGTTCAGCGCCTTGGAGTCCTCCTCGGTGCCGATGTGCACGCCCAGCGCGGTGTAGATGTTCCGGATCTCCTCGTTGTCGAGGATCTTGTGCTGCATGGCCTTCTCCACGTTCAGGATCTTGCCGCGCAGCGGCAGGATGGCCTGGAACTCGCGGTTGCGGCCCTGCTTGGCGGTGCCGCCGGCCGAGTCGCCCTCCACCAGGAAGAGCTCGCTCTGGCTGGCATCCTTGCTCTGGCAGTCGGCGAGCTTGCCGGGGAGGCCGCCGCCGGTGAAGGCGCCCTTGCGCTGCACCATCTCGCGCGCCTTGCGGGCGGCGTGGCGGGCCTGGGCGGCCAGGATCACCTTGTCCACGATGTTCTTGGCGTCGCGCGGATGCTCCTCGAGGTAGTTCTCGAGCATCTCGCTCACGGCGATGTTCACCGCGCCGCTCACCTCGTTGTTGCCCAGCTTGGTCTTGGTCTGCCCTTCGAACTGGGGCTCGGCCACCTTCACGCTGATCACGGCGGTGAGGCCCTCGCGGAAGTCGTCGCCGGCGATCTCGAACTTGAGCTTGCCGGTGGCGCCGCTGCTGTCCGCGTACTTCTTCAGCGTGCGGGTGAGGCCGCTGCGGAAGCCGGCCAGGTGCGTGCCGCCCTCGTGGGTGTTGATGTTGTTGACGTAGGAGTGCAGGTTCTCGTTGAACGAGTCGTTGTACACCATGGCGATCTCCACGGGGATGCCCTGCTTCTCGCCTTCCATGTAGATCACGTCCTCGATCAGCGGCTGCCGGTTGCCGTCGAGGTACTTCACGAACTCCACCAGGCCCTTCTCGCTGTAAAAGGTCTCGCTCACGAAGCTGCCGTCCTCGTTGGTGCGACGCTCGTCGGTGAGGGAGAGCTTGATGCCCTTGTTGAGGTAGGCCAGCTCACGCAGGCGGGCGGCCAGGGTGTCGAAGTTGTACTCGCTGACCTGGAAGATGCTGAGGTCGGGCTGGAAGGTGACGATGGTGCCGCGGTAGTCGGTGGTGCCCACCTCCTTCACGGGGTACTTCGGCTTGCCCTCGCTGTACTCCTGCTGGTACATCTTGCCCCCGCGATGCACCTCCGCGAGCAGCATGGTGCTGAGCGCGTTCACGCAGCTCACGCCCACGCCGTGCAGACCGCCGGACACCTTGTAGCTGTCCTTGTCGAACTTGCCGCCGGCGTGCAGCACGGTCATCACCACCTCCAGGGCGCTGCGGCCCTCCTTGGCGTGCATGTCCACGGGAATGCCGCGGCCGTTGTCCTTCACCCGGATGCCGTTGGTGGGGGTGATGCTCACCTCCACGGTGTCGCAGTGGCCGGCCAGGGCCTCATCGATGGAGTTGTCCACCACTTCGTACACCAGGTGGTGAAGGCCCTTCACCCCGATGTCACCGATGTACATGGCGGGGCGTTTGCGCACCGCTTCCAGGCCTTCCAGCACCTGGATGCTGTCCGCCGAATAGCTGGCGGCGGCCTTCTTCTTTTCGCTCATTTCTACGACGGTCTCGGACATGTTCCTTGAGGTTCTGCCTCCCCGGATGGGAAGGGCTCGCGAAGATACCGGATCGGCGGGTGCCGAAGGGGGCCTTTTCCCAACAGCGACGCGGGTTTTGTTGATATTTAACAGAGCCTTCCGGCTTGCCCATGTCCGGGGGATCGCTATGCGGTGCTGAATGGGGCGTCATGGTGGTCCGGGAACGGGCCCCGGCACGGCCCCTTGGTCCAGCGCCCCCCTTTCCGGCTCCTGAAGTTCTCCACCACCCTGTCGAATGAACATGACGGCTGATTAGCTTCGGGGCAAACTCATCACACCATGAGAACGCCCTTCCGCCCTTCCGCCCTTCCGCCCTTCCGCCAACCGCTAAGCTGCTGATGCTCGTGGGCCTGCTCGCCCTGCCCAGTGGGCTGCTCACGGCCTTCCGATCGGGCCGACCCATCGCCCCCATGGCCGGGGCCACGTTCACCATTGACAACTCCACGGACTGTGCATACACAGCCGTCATCCACCATAGTGACGCTTGCCCAGCGGTAAGCATTCCAAGCACTTCGAACTTAAGCATCCCGGCGTCCACCAACGGCTCCTCGATCACGGTCAGCGGGAGCCGCATCAATAAGGTTGAACTTAAGTCGGGGAGCACCATCTTCGCCACCTGGACATGCACCTCTGGCACATCGGGTTCCTGGGCGGCGAACGCCGATGTTTGTCTACTCAGCGGAACTCCCAACAAATATGCGCGCGCTCAGGGTAATGGATATAACTCAAATAAGATCGAATGGCAGCCTTGAGAACACTCATTGCCACGGCCGCCACCCTACTGCTCGTCAGCGAGTGTATCGGTCAAGCCCGTAACTACAACATCATCTTCGGCTCAACGAACTGGCTGAACTTCTACAACGAGCAACTGACGATCATTCCAAGCACCTTCGCAGTCACCGCCCGCAACGCTGCCATGAGCGAGCCGGATGGAGCGCTCAGCTTGGTGGTGGATGAGACCGGCATCCACAACGCCAACTTCGATCTGGTGCAAGGCGGCAGCGCACAGGACCTCGGCTGGCCCGCGCGCCTGGCCAGCCTGCTCATCCTGCCAAAGCCCGAAGCTCCCTTGCACTACTTCGTTTTTATTAACACGCCGGAGCTCGACAAGCAGGCGGGTTACGTGGAGGTCGATATGTCGCTGAACCTTGGCGCCGGGGGTGTGGCGGGTTCAGGAACCACTTGGTACATGAACAATACCACCGCCAAGATGGCCGCGACAGCACACGGGAATGGAACGGACTATTGGGTGCTGCAACACGCGGACGGAACGGATACCTTCCATGCGTTCCAATTCGGGCCTGGTGGATTGAACCCAGTACCGATCATCTCGGCCACTGGTCCAGTGCTCAGCGCAACATCAGTTCCCGACCGCCTCTCGTCGGATTTCTGGGGACCGATGAAGTTCTCGGTTTCCGGTGATCAACTCGCGTTCGGATTTGACCACGCCCCGGATTCCGCCGGCGCTGCCGTTTTCTGGTTCAACAGTTCCACAGGAACAGTTACCGTGCGCAATTCATCCCTCGCGTACACTGCGTACGACCTGGACGACTTGACAGGAGACACGATCGCGGTGACCCTGCCGATGGACTTCACAAGCGGAACGGACTTCCTGGCGACCGAAGACTTCCTGTACGTGGCCTATTTGGATACGAGCACCACGGATGGGGATGGAGGCTTCTTCGGCACGCAGTATGACCTCACCGTATGCGACGGATGCATACCCCTCACATCCCTGGCATCCAACACTTCGTCCGTTGGTTCAGGAACAGAATGGGGTGCCGATACGACCGGTGGGAGCCTCATCCTCGGGCCTGATGGTAGACTCTACCTGCGTAACGCCAGATCCAACGAAGGCTTTCTCTTGAGGTTTGACAATGTGCCACACGAGTTCAATACGTCCGTCGGTGGTCTCACAGTGATCTCATCACCTGACCTTCATGAAACGTGGGGGGTCCCTTTGTTCTGCAAACGCTACCACGACAGCGATCCGGCGTGGTTGGGCCTGCACGAGGAGGGCGGCCGTGATCCGGCGTTCCGTACCGTGCCCAACCCGATCACCGAGCGGGGTGCCTTGGTGTGGGGGAACAGCCCGCCACCGGACCACTTGATCTGGCGTGACGCCAGGGGGCGCCTGGTGCGATCGGAGCCTGCCCTGAACAACGGCCCGACCACGGTGCTCGCGCGCAAGGAACTCCCTGCCGGCCTTTACGTGCTGGAGGTATTCCGCAAGGGCAAGCCCTTGGGCAGCACCCGGGTGATGATCGAGTAGTCACGCCCATCCGGGAAAGCGAACCCCGCCACGCGCGGGGTTCGTCCGTTCAAAAGGCTCCACGGCTAGAACGCGTAGCTGGCACCACGGATCCACAAGGCATCCGTACCTCCATGAGAAGTTCTCCACAACCCTGTCGAATGAAGGTGACGGATGATTAGATTCGGGGCAAACTCATCACACCATGAGAACGCCCTTCCGCCCTTCCGCCCTTCCGCCCTTCCGCCAACCGCTAAGCTGCTGATGCTCGTGGGCCTGCTCGCCCTGCCCAGCGCGCTGCTCACGGCCTTCCGCTCGGGCCGCCCCATCTCCCCCATGGCCGGGGCCACGTTCACGATATCAAATGGCACTTGGTGTCCCTATGCTGCGATCATCCATCACAGCAGTGCTTGTCCTGCCACGACGATACCAGCAACCAGTACCCTCAGCATCCCACAGTATGCATCGGCCGCTACGATCACCGTAGCCGGGTCATTCATTAATAAAGTAGAGATCTGGGACGGTTCGGTGATCATTGCACGCTGGACGTGCACAAGCGGAACCAGTGGGAGTTGGGCAGAACTGGCCGATCGATGCGAATACTACAGTTCCGGACTATTCGCTCGGCTGCAAGGGGATGGCTACACCAATAACAAGATCGAATGGGAGCCCTGAGGTATGGAGCGCTCGCGATCACCTTGGTGACCGGTCAGCAAGTGGCGAGTGCACAAGCCCGCAACTACAATGTCCTCTTCGGCACGGGTCACTGGCTGAACTTCTACAATGAGCAAGTCACGGCAATACCGTGCATTTGGCCCATCACCAAGCGGAGCGCCAGCATCAGCGAACCGGACGGCGCCCTGAGCCTGGTGGTGGATGAAACCGGCATCCACAACGCCAACTTCGACCTGGTGCAGGGCGGTGGCGCACAGGATCTGGGCTGGCCGGCCGAGCTGGCCAGCCTGCTCATCCTGCCCAAGCCCGGTGCCCCGCAGCACTACGTCGTGTTCGTCAACACCACGGAGGCCACCAAGCAGGCCGGCCTTGTGGAGGTGGACATGAGCGCCAACGGCGGGGCCGGGGCCGTGGTGGGGACGGGCACCACTTGGTATATGACCGGATGCACGGGCAAGCTGGCGGCCACCCTGCATGCCAACGGCACCGACTACTGGCTGCTTCAGCACGCCGATGGGTCCAACGAGTTCCACGCCTACCCGTTCGATGCATCGGGGCTCGCGCTAAGCCCGGTGGTTTCAAGTACCGGACCGGTGTTGGGCCCGACCACATTGAATGCTCCATACTCCTCGGACTATCATGCCTCGATGAAGTTCTCGGTGAGCGGTGAGCAATTGCTCATGGGCTACGACGTGGCACCGGACACCATGGCAGCGGCTCTGTTCTGGTTCAATGCGGCCACGGGGTCCGTTGCATTACGCACCGATGCGCTCCGAGATATCAATCGATACGTGCATCCTTTCACCGGTGATACAATGCAGGTGAACGGCATTTCTGCGGCAGTCGCAGGTCTGGACTTTATCAATACGGATGATTTCGCCTACGTTGCCTTCCTGGACACGACAACTTGGGATGGATCAGGGGAATCACACATCGTCCAGTATGACCTATCCCTTGCCACCACAGAGATCCCGTATGAGACCGTTTCGATCAATGGTCAGGAGCCCGGTGCATCCCCGTGGGGACTCGATACATTGGGAGAGAGCTTGTTGTTAGCCCCTGACGGTTTCCTATACTTACGGAGACCACATCTCGACCTTGGGGACGTTGAACAATTCGACTCGCTGCCAGCTCAATTGGACGGAACTGGGCAGGACGGAGTATCCGTACCCGTCACTGTGAATAGTTCCACCTGGGGCCTCCCCCTCTTCTGCAAGCGCTACCACGACAGTGAGCCGGCGTGGTTGGGCCAGCGTGAGGAGGATGGCCGGGAACCAGCGTTCCGGGCCGTGCCCAACCCGATCACCGAGCGGGGTGCCTTGGTGTGGGGGAACAGCCCGCCACCGGACCGCTTGATCTGGCGTGACGCCATGGGGCGCTTGGTGCGCTCTGAGCCTGCCCTGAACAACGGACCTACAACGGTGCTCACGCGCAAGGAACTCCCTGCCGGCCTTTACGTGCTGGAGGTATTCCGCAAGGGCAAGCCCTTGGGCAGCACCCGGGTGATGATCGAGTAGTCACGCCCATCCGGGAAAGCGAACCCCGCCACGCGCGGGGTTCGTCCGTTCATCGGGCTCGACGGCTAGAACGCGTAGCTGGCCCCGCCGATCCACAAGGCATCCGTACCTCCATGAGAAGTTCTCCACAACCCTGTCGAATGAACATGACGGAGATTAGCTTCGGGGCGAACTCTTCACACCATGAGAACGCCCTTCCGCCCTTCCGCCAACCGCTAGGCTGCTAGTGCTCGTGGGCCTGCTCGCCCTGCCCAGCGCGCTGCTCACGGCCTTCCGCTCGGGCCGCCCCATCGCCCCCATGGCCGGGGCCACCTTTACGATCTCGAACGGAACGGACTGTCCGTACGCGGCAATTGTCCATCACAGCAATGTCTGCCCTGCCACCACGATCCCAGCGACAAGCACGCTGAGCATACCCCAGTATGCAACGGGGGCAACGATAACCGTTACAGGTTCGATCATCAATAAAGTGGAGATCTGGGACGGCTCGGTGGTCATCGCGCGCTGGACCTGCACAAGCGGCACAAATGGTAGCTGGGCGGACCTGGCCGATCGATGTGAATACATCCCTCCCTCCAATCTCTTCGCCCGCTTGCAAGGTGATGGCTATACCAACAATAAGATCGAATGGGAGCCTTGAGGTGGTGGGTGGTCACGGCCACCTTGGCGACCGTGCAGCATGTGGTGCATGCACAAGCCCGCAACTACAACGTCCTCTTTGGCACGGGTCACTGGTTGAACTTCTACAACGAGGTAGCCACCGTGATCCCGTGCTCCTGGCCGATCTCGAAGCGCAGCGCCAGCATCAGCGAGCCGGACGGTGCGCTGAGCGTGGTGGTGGATGAGACCGGCATCCACAACGCCAACTTCGATCTGGTGCAGGGCGGCGGTGCGCAGGACCTGGGCTGGCCGACCGAGCTGGCTAGCCTCCTGATCCTACCCAAGCCCGATGCCCCGCAGCATTATGTGGTCTTCCTAAACACCACCGAGGCCACCAAGCAGGCCGGATATGTGGAGGTGGACATGAGCGCCAACGGCGGGTCCGGTGCCGTCGTGGGCTCGGGCACCACGTGGTACCTCACCGACTGCACGGCGAAGCTGGCGGCCACCCTGCACGCCAACGGCACCGACTATTGGCTGCTGCAGCACACCGATGGGACCGATACGTTCCATGCCTATCTCTTCACCGCGTCCGGACTGGCTCAGTCCCCTGTCATTTCCAATGTGGGACCCATGCTTGGCCCGACCGGTTCGAACGCGCCCTACTCCTCGGATCACCAGTCGTCCATGAAATTTTCGGTGAGCGGTGAACAATTGCTCATGGGCTATGACTTGGCACCGGACACCATGGCCGCAGCCCTGTTCTGGTTCAGCACGGCGAACGGTGGGGTGACCTTGCGAACGGATGCACTGCGGGATCGCAACCGCTACGTTGATCCGTTCACTGGGGA
This sequence comes from Flavobacteriales bacterium, assembly GCA_016715895.1. NCBI lineage: Bacteria > Pseudomonadati > Bacteroidota > Flavobacteriia > Flavobacteriales > Flavobacteriales bacterium. The sequence goes on from JADJXH010000003.1 coordinate 1,378,674, forward strand.
CACGCTGATCGTATATGGAGTTTCCGCAGGGGTGGCCGGGCTGGACTTCCTGAACACGGACGATTTCGCCTATGTCGTCTATGTGGACACCAGCAGCGTGGGTGGCTCTGGCGATACACATATTGTCCAATATGACCTAGGGTTGGAGGAAAGTACGCTCCCTGATCATCCCTACGCCTTCAATGGGCATAACCTAGGAGGTAATCCTTGGGGAGCGGATACGCTCGGAGAGAGCCTGCTTTTAGCTGCGGATGGCGAACTATACCTCCGAACACCCCACTTGAACACGGGATACCTGCGGCAGCTGAATGATCTCCCCGGTCTGCTGGGAGGTCCAGACCCAAGCTGGACCTCGATCCTTTTTCCAGGAGATCCACCGACCTGGGGCCTCCCACTCTTCTGCAAGCGCTACCACGACAGCGATCCGGCGTGGTTGGGCCAGCGCGAGGAGGATGGCCGGGAACCAGCGTTCAGGGCCGTGCCCAACCCGATCGCCGAGCGGGGTGCCTTGGTGTGGGGTAATAGCCCACCACCGGACCACTTGATCTGGCGTGACGCCATGGGGCGCTTGGTGCGCTCTGAGCCTGCCCTGAACAACGGCCCGACCACGGTGCTCGCGCGCAAGGAACTCCCTGCCGGCCTTTACGTGCTGGAGGTTTTCCGCAAGGGCAAGCCCTTGGGCAGCACCCGGGTGATGATCGAGTAGTCACGCCCATCCGGGCAAGCGAACCCCGCCACGCGCGGGGTTCGTCCGTTCAAAGGGCTCCACGGCTAGAACGCGTAGCTGGCCCCGCCGATCAGCAGGGTGCGCTGCACGGGGTAGCGGTACCAGCGCTCGTAGCGGCTGGCGCTGAGGTTGCTGGCCTGCAGGAACACGCTGAGGCGCTTGGTGTAGCGGTACTCCGCCCCCAGGTGCAGGTCCACGAAGCCGCTGAGGTCCACCACCTCGGTGCGGTCGGGGTCGGGGTCCTGCACGCTGCTCCACACCGGGCTGAAGGCCTTTCGCTTGCCCATCAGCACGGCGTCCAGCTTCACGATCAGCTTGTCGCGCAGGCTGTACTGGCCGCCCAGGGTCAGCTGATAGGGCGGCAGGTTCCAGGGTTCGGCCTGGTCGCCCATGGTGTAGTTGAAGATGTCCAGCCGGGCGTGGGCGCGGGTGCCGTGCCCGGCGTCGTAGGTGATGTCGCCGCTCACGTCCAGCACCTGCATGTCGTCGTACACCGGGGTGAACTGGTTGCCGAAGCTGGTGAACGCGTCGGTGACGTAGAGCAGGCGGTCCTTCCAGCCGCCGTAGCTCACGCGCACATCGAAGCCCAGGGTGCTGCTGAGGCTGCCGCGCAGGCCGCCGTACAGGTCGTAGAGCAGGCTGCTGTTCACCAGCACGGGAGCGGCCTCGGTCCACGGGTTCTCCTGGGTGATGCTGCGCAGGCTGTTGCGCCGGCGCTGGCCGTCCACCCCGATGTAGGGCACCAGGATGTCGTCGAACAGGCTGTAGCTGAGGTAGGCCTGCGGGAACACGTGGAAGCTGGTCTTTGTGAGGGCGTCCACCGTGATGCCGGCGCCGACCCGCACCACGTAGCGCTCTCCGCGCGTGCTCACCGAGGGCGTCAGGGTCACCAGGGTGCCGTTCTGGCGGAAGCTGGGCACCGTGTCGCTCGCCAGACCCGTGTAGGCGTTGTTGTCGATCAGGAGCTGGCCGGCGTAGGTCTCCGTGCCCACCTGCTTGCCGGCCTCGGCCACGAAGCGGATGTTGGTCTCCTTGCTCCCGGTCTTGTTCGTGTAGTACCGGGCGTCCAGCCGCACGTCGTGGGCCAGGGCGGCGCTGTCGGCGTAGAGGCTGCGCACGCGGGCCGTGAAGCCCAGGTCGTTGTACACCTGGCGGGGATTGGGCACCTCCAGCCCGAGCGTGTCGAAGCCCTCCGTGCGGAAGCCGTAGTAGCCCACGCCGCGCCGGACGTAGTCGCCGCGCACCTGGATGGCATGGTGGCGCAGCATGCGGGTGTAGAAGGCGTCGACCGTGTTGAAGCTGTAGTCGCTGGGGCCCACGTCCTGCAATCCGCCGGCGCTGCTGAAGTGCTTCAGGTGGATGCCGTAGGCGTCCTTCTTGCTGCGCCCCTGGTCGTAGTACAGTTCGCCCAGCGGGGTGTTGTACAGGCCGAAGCCCAGCTTGACGAAGCCCTTGTACAGGCGCTCGTTGGCCTGGCTGACGCTGAGCCTGGCCGGGGCGATGCTGTCCACCTTCACCGGCAGCCGGGCCTGCACGGGTTGCACCGTGTAGGTGATCGTGCGCTCGGGCACCACCGTGTCCAGCAGCGTGGGCCGCTGGTCGATCTTCTGCACGTCGGCGATGGTGGGGTTGTAGATGCCGTGGATGTAGTACTGACCACCGGGGGCGTTGCCGTCCTGCGCGTTCGCACAGAGCGGCAGGGCCAGGACCAGCGGGAACAGGGTGTGGCGGGCGCTCATTCCTCTTCGGCGTTGGGGTGGCTCTCGTTCACCGGCACCTCGATGTCGTCCTGCGGGGCGGGCGTGGTCTGCTGCACTTCGCTGGCCAGGATGGCCTCCAGGCGGGTGCGGGCCTGCTGCACTAGGACGGGATCGGTGACGTGGTCGATCACGCTCTGCAGGGTGGCCTTGGCCTGGAAGGGGTCGTTGAGCTGCATGTACACATCGCCCAGCAGGATGAAGCCCCGGGCCTTCCAGTGCTCATAGCTCGGGTACTTCTGCACCAGCTGGAAGACCTCCTGCTCGGCGTCGCGCCCCCGCTGCTGCATGTAGCGCACGTAGGCCATGTGGTAGCGGGCCTCGGCGCCGAAGGCGTTGGTGCTGGCCTGGGCCACCGCCTTGTACGCGGTGTAGGCCTTGTCCAGCTCGTTGGCGTTCAGCGCACGCGCGGCGGCCAGCAGACCGGCCTCGGCCTTCAGGTCGCCGCTGATGCCGGGCTCCAGAAGCACCTTTTCGGCGGCCTGTGCGGCCTCGTCCGGACGGCCCAGTTCGCGCAGGCAGCGCATGCGGCCCACTTTGGCCGCCAGCACGTTCTGCGGGATGGCCGCCACCTCTTCCAGGCGGGTGAAGTGCTGCAACGCGCCCTCCCACCGCTGCTCACGGAACAGGATGTCGCTGGCGCCGAAGAGGGCGCTCTCCAGCAGATCGGGCGTGCCGGCGGCGGCCACGGCCTCCAGGTCGGGCAGGGCCTCGGTGTAGCGCTTGGCCCGGTAGGCGCAGTCGCCGCGGTAGTAGCGGGCGTTGATGGCGAAGGCGCCCTGCGGGTACTTGGCCAGGTAGTCGCCGAAGGCGCCGATGGCCTGGTCGCACTTGTCGTCGAAGTAGAGCGCCTCCGCGCTGCGGTAGTACTTCTCGTCCAGGTCCAGGCTCGCCGGGTCCACGAAGCTCAGCGAGCGCAGGTAGGCCTCGTACTCGCCCACCCTGCCCTGCTCTACGTAGATGCTCTCGATGCCGGCCAGCGCATCCCGGGAGCCTTCCACCGTGGGATACTGGGCCACGATCGCCTTGAACTCCTCCAGGGCCCGGGCCGCATCACCCTGCCGCTTGTGCACCAGCGCGCTCTGCAGCATGCTCTGCCGCATGTGCGGGCTGTTGGGGTGCTGCTTCACCACCTGCTCGTAGTAGCCCAGGGCCTCGGCATCCTTGTCCAGGTTGATGTAGGTCTCGGCCAGCTGGAACTTGGCATCGGCGGCGAAGCGGGAGTTCGGCCGGTCCGTGAGCAGGGACCTCAGCACCGCGATCTTCTCGGTGAACTTCTGGTCCAGGCCCAGGCACACGCCCTTCTGGTAGAGCGCGTAATCCTTGTCCGCCGTGCCGGCCTTGATGGCCTGGTCGTAGTACGCCACGGCCTGCTCCTCGTCCTTGGCCAGGTAGTACAGGTCGCCGATGCGCAGCAGGGCGTCGGCACGCAGCTTCGCTACGCTGCCCGGTGCGGCCGTGTAGCGGCGGAAGGCGGTGAGCGATTCGTCGTACTGCTTCAGCTTGAAGTAGGCGTAGCCCATGCTATAGCTCGCCTGTTCGTACAGGTCGGTGGCGTAGGCCCCGGGGCTGTTGCGCAGGTCGTCGTACTTGCGCAGGGCCGGCTCGTGCTCACCGGCCCCGTAGTACGACTCGCCCATCCAGTAGTGGCAGCGGGCGTTCACCTCGGGGTCCATCGGGAACTTGAGCGCGCGCTGGAAGGCCTTGGCGGCATCGGCGTAGCGGCGGCCGTCGTAGAGCTCCACCCCGCGGTCGTGCGCCAGACGCTGATAGGTGGACTTCAGCCGCACGTCCTTGTCGCGGATCTCGTCCAGCGCCTCCAGGGCCGCTTCGTAGTTGCGCGACTTCAGGAACACGTCCACCAGGAAGCCGTAGGCCTCGTCGCGGCGCGGCGTGTCCGGGTACTTCTTCAGGTAGTCGCGCAGGGCGATGATGGCCTCGCTGTACGGGTCGAAGCTCAGCTCGTAGGCCAGCTTGGCGTAGTTGAACAGGGCGTCCTCGGTGATGCGGGCGTCGAAACCGAGCTGGTAGGCGCGCTTGAAGGCGTTGCGGGCGTAGTTCTTCTCCTTCAGGGCCAGGTAGCAGTCGGCCATGTGATACACGGCGAGCTGGCTCAGGCTGTCGTCCTCCGAGGTGACCAGGGTGAACTGCGACAGGGCCTTCTGGTGGTCGCCGGCCTTGTAGTAGGCATGGCCCAGCTGGTAGCGTTCGGTGCGGCCCACCCCGGCGCCGCGGGCGATGGCCTTCTCCAGGTAGGGCACGGCCTCGGCATAGCGCCCCGTACGGTAGTGCGCCTCACCGGCCAGGCGGTTGATCTCGCCGATGCGCTTGGTGCCCTCGGGATCCTCCAGCAAGGGCTTGGTGTAGGAGATCACCTCCTCGTAGTGGCCCTGCATGAAGTGGATCTCGGCGATGTAGAAGGGCACGATGCGCCCGAAGGCGGGATCGTCGCGCAGCTGCTCGAACACGGGCAGGGCCGTGGCGTAGCGCCCGCGCTCGTAGTCGATGTGGGCGGTGTAGTAGCGGGCGGGCACGGCGTAGGGGCCGGTGCCATCCTTCACTCGGCCGAAGGCGGTGAGGGCGTGCTCGGTGTGGCCCTCCTGGAAGTGGGCGTAGCCGTGCTTGAAGTGGAACTCCTCGGCGTCGGCGGCGGACAGCCCGGCCACATCCACCTGGGCGGCCCAGGCCAGGCAGTCCTTCCAACGCTTGCCGCTGAAGTAGTGGCGGAAGAGCTCGAAGCGGACGGCGGCCACGTGCGGGTCCTCGGGGTGCTCGTCCATGAAGCGCAGCAGCCGCACGGGCGCATCCTGGTGGAAGAGGCGCACGGCGCAGAGCGCGCTGAGGAACTCGGCCTCGATGCGCACGGGCGCCTTGGCGTCGCGGGTGGCCTCGGCGATGCGGTCCAGTTCGTACTGCGCAGCGGTGTACTGGGCCTTGTCGAAGAGGTCGCGGGCGTGGTCGATGGCGGCGCGCGGACGCTCGTAATGGGCGGGCCGCTGGGCATCGGCGGCACCCGCCAGCAACAGGCCCAGGGCCAGGGCGGCGGAGCGGACGGTGCAGTGGGTCCTCATCAAGCGACCAAAGATCCTGGGCGGGCCAGGGAGGCAAGGCGTGTGCCGTTCGGACTTATCCACGCGGAACTGTTCATGCGGCACCAGGGGCCGCCCAGGAGCAACGCGGTGATCCGCCTGGAAATTTTCCACCTTTGGGGCCCCGCGTCCCGCACGGGTTCCACGCGGTATCCGGCATGAGCGACGCCCCTGTGATCGAGCTGCGCGCAGCGCGCATCTTCCAGCGAGAGAACCTGGTGCTGAACCTGGTGGACCTCACGGTGTCCAAGGGCGAGTTCATCTACCTGATCGGCCGCACCGGCACGGGCAAGAGCAGCCTGATGCGCACGCTGTACGGCGATCTGCCGCTGCGCGAGGGCGACGGACGTTGCTGCGGGTTCGACCTGCGCGCGCTCAAGCGCGGCCAGGTGCCCTACCTCCGCCGCAAGATCGGCATCGTGTTCCAGGACTTCCAGCTGCTGGGCGACCGCACGGTGAACGACAACCTGCTCTTCGTGATGAAGGCCACGGGCTGGACCGACCGCAAGCGGATGGAGCAGCGGGTGGCCGAAGTGCTGGAGAAGGTGGGCCTGAGCACCAAGGGCTACAAGATGCCGCATGAGCTCAGCGGCGGCGAACAACAGCGCGTCAGCATCGCCCGGGCCCTGGTGAACGACCCGGAGCTGATCCTGGCGGACGAGCCCACCGGCAACCTGGACCCCGAGACCACCGGCGGCATCCTGGACCTGCTGTACACGATCAGCCAGAGCGGGAGCTGCGTGCTGATGGCCACGCACGACTACACCCACATGAAGAAGCTCAACGCCCGGGTGGTGCGCTGCCAGGACGGCAAGCTGCTCGAGGAGCGGATCAACGATTGAGCCCTGAGCTGCGCAAGGAGAGCGCTGAAGCTTCCGGCCGCCAGCCTCAAGCTTCCAGCCTCCAGCTTCCGGCATCCGCGCCCTCTGCCCCTCTGCGTGAGGTCAAGTCCACTGCTGCCATCAGGTCCCCTCAGACTCCTGACTCAGTGGACGCACTCGAGCTCCCGACTCCCTCTGCCCCTCTGCGTGAGGTCAAGTCCATTACTGCCGTCAGGTCCCCTCAGACTCCTGACTCAGTGGACGCACTCGAGCTCCCGACTCCCATTGCCCCTCTGCGCGAGCTTCGGTCAGACCTCGTGCACTTCTCCACCTACCAGCCGCCAGCCTCAAGCCACCAGCCTCCAGCTCCCAGCCACAGGCTTCCGGCCTCCGCGCCCTCTGCCCCTCTGCGTGAGGTCAAGTCCATTGCTGCCGTCAGGTCCCCTCAGACTCCTGACTCAGTGGACGCACTCGAGCTCCCGACTCCCTCTGCCTGAGCTTCGGTCGCGCCGCGAGCTCCTCTCCCACCACGCGCTCAGCGCAGGAGGTCCACGATGGCCTGGGCGTTGCGGCGGTTGCTGAAGCGCTCCTCCAGGACAGCGATGCGGCGTTCCAGCGTGCTGCCGTTGGCGGGCTTGGCCATGCAGGCCTGGATGCTCAAGCGCAGATGCTCCGGGTCGTCGTGCACCAGGCAGAGGTCCTCCAGGCCGGTGTCCTTCACCATGCGGCTGGTGCACACCACGTGGCGGCCGGTGAAGAGGCAGAGCAGCAGCTTCAGCTTGATGCCCGTGGCCTGGAAGGTGGGCAGCACGTTCACCTGGGCCTGACGGACCAGCGCCGTGATCTCCTCGGTGGGGATGTTCTCGCGCAGCTTCACGTTGGTGGAACGGGCCACGGCGGCGCGCAACTCCTTGCTGGCCCCGCTGCCGGCGATCACCAGGGGCACGGGCAGCTCGTTGAAGACCTCGTTCACCAGGAAGAGGGCGGCCTGGTCGTTCTCGGGCACGCTCAGCGCACCGTGGTACAGGCAGAAGCGGCCCAGTCCGTCGGGCACGTCCACCCGTGCGCTGGGATGGAAGGCGGGCAGATGCAGCACCCGTGGGAAGTGCGCGGCGAAATAGGCCTGGTCGTTCGGGGAGATGGCCAGCAGGGCATCGGCCTCGCTCAGCACGGGTTCGAAGCGCTTCAGCTTGCGGGCCTCCTGGGTGAAGTAGGTGCGCTTGAAGGTGCCGCGTTCGGCCCTGGCCAGGGCGTCGTAATAGTCGTGCTCCACGTTGTGGGTGCGCACCAGCCGCTGGCGGCCGGCCAGGCGGGGGTCGCCCAGGAAGTAGCAGGCGTGCAGGCCCTCGAACAGGATGGGGTGCTCGTCCTGCGCCAACCGGTCGAGCAGCTCGTCGCTGCGCCGGCTCACCACCACATAGGGCAGGCTGCTGAGCAGCAGGTGCTTGCTGGTGCTGCGCGGGTAGTAGTGCACGCTGGCGCAGAACCGGTCCAGGTCGTCGCTGGGCTTGCGGCCGTAGGTGTAGCAGTGCAGGTGCACCTTCACCCCCAGTTCGGCCAGGGCGGAGGCCTTGTAGTACACGTCGATCACGCCGCCATAGTCGGGCGGGGCGGGCACGTCGAAACTGACGATATGCAGGTGGCGTTCAGCCAAGGTCGGAGAGCAGGCGGCGGAGGAGGTCGCGCTCCCGGGCGCCGTCGAACGTTCGGGCCGCGAAAGTAGCGTTCGTCCGCAAGGCGGAAAGGCGGGCCGGATCCGTGCGCAGGGACTCCACCGCCCCGGCGATGGCCTCCGGCGTGGGCGTTGGCAGCAGCACGCCGCAGTCGTGGCCCCGCACCACCGCCGCCACCTCGGGCAGGTCGGTGGCCAGCACGGGCACACCGGCGTGCAGGTAGTCGAAGAGCTTGTTGGGCAGGCTGTAGCGGTAGTTCAGGTTGCTGTCCTTGTCCAGCGAAAGGCCCAGGTCGGCGGCCCGGGTGAAGTCCATGAGCCGCTCGTAGGGCATGCGCCCCATCAGCCGCACCCGGTCGTGCAGGCCGTGCTCCTGCACCAGCCGCTCCAGCACGGGCCAGGCGTCGCCGCTGCCGATGATCAGCAGCAGGGCCTGCGGCAGGTGCCGCATCGCCAGCACGGCCTCCTCCCCGCCCCGGTCCACATTGATGCCCGCACCTTGCAGCACCAGGATGAACCGGTCGGCCGGCAGGCCCAGCCCGGCGCGGCCAGGCGGTGGACCCAGGGGACGCGGCACGGGGATGTTGCGCACCACCTGCACCGGCACCCCGTGGCGCTGGCGGTAGACGGTGGCGATGCTCTCATTCACGGTGATCACGTGCTTCAGGCGGGGGAAGATCCAGCCTTCGATGGTGCGCCACACGCGTTGCACGCCGGGCCGGCCCACCAGTTCGGGCACCTCGGTGTACAGTTCGTGGCTGTCGTACACCAGCGGTGTGCCGGTGATCCGCGAGGCGAGGAAGTTGGCGGGCAGGGTGTCCAGGTCGTTGCTCACCAGCAGCGCCGCGCGCCGGAAAAGCAGCAGCAGGAAAAGGCGCACGTTGTAGGCGGCGTAGAAGAGCGGCCCCTTGGTGAAGGGCAGCCGTATGCGGCGCGTGGCGTAGGGGCGGTCCACCGGCGGGCTCTGCGGCAGCCTGCGCCCCACCAGCAGCACGTCGTAGCCCAGGTCCTGCAGCACGGTGCAGGTGCGGTGCACGCGGTTGTCCGTGGCCAGGTCGTTGGTCACCGAAACGATGGCGCGCCGCATGGCGCAAAGGAACGGCGGAGGAGGATGGGCGGGTGATCATCCCAACACGTCTTCGCGAGGCGGGCTTTGGCGCCGAAGCGATCTCCCATCCCCACGTCGTCATCGCGACTCTAGACTTGGCCGGGCAGAGGGCATGAGCACGTGAACACCCCTCCTGCGCGTGGAACGCTCCACGCGCCGGGCAAGGAGGGGTCTGCCGTCGCTTCGCTATGGCGGACACTGCTGGGGGAGGCTTCAACTCAGTCAGGCCGCATACTTGATGAAAGCAGAAACCTCCCCTGACCCCTCCTTGTGCGGAGCAGCGAGCGATCGCTGCTCAGGAGGGGGCTTGAACACGTGAACGCCCCTCCTGCGCGTGGAACGCTTCACGCGCCGGGCAAGGAGGGGTCAGGGGAGGTTTCACCGCAGTCAAGCCGCATTCTTCATGAAAGCGGAAACCACCCGTACCCCTCCTTGATTGGAGCAGCGAGCGATCGCTGCTCAGGAGGGGGCTCGAGCCGAGTGCCCATGTGCCCCCACACCAAGGGCCGCCCCGCGAACGCGAAGCGGCCCCTGACCCATCTTGTGCACAAGCCTATCGCGCCACCTTCACCGCCTTCTTCACCACGTAGCTGTCGTTGAGGTACAGGGTGACGTGGTAGGTGCCGGGCGCCAGATTCGTGGTGGTCCAGTCGTGGGTGTAGGCACCGGCTTCCCGCACGGCCTCCTCCAGCAGCTCCAGCCGCTTGCCACTGGCATCGCTCACCTCCAGCCGCGTGCGGCCTGGTGTGGCCACCGTGTAGCGCAGCTGCGTGTGGTCCGCCACCGGGTTGGGCACGATGAACAGGTCGGTGCGCAGGGCCTCTCCTGCCCGTGCACCTGCGCCCGCCCCTGGGCTCATGCTGCGCCCATCCGTGCTGCCGTGGTCCGCGCAGCAGGTGGCCAGGTCCTGTTGGAGGGTGCTGATCTGATCCTGTAGGGTATTGATGGTAGTTTGCTGTGCCTCCGTGATCCCTGCCAGTTCCTGTCCAGCACTGATCAGGTAGGGGGTGAAGCCCACGTAGTTCACGGCCTTGTAGTCGAATGCGGCCGTGATCACATTACCCAAGCTGTCCCTTTGTTCGGGGAAGGTCACATCGGTCACGAGCTGCGGGAGCACCTGCTGGAGCTCCTGGGCTACAACCCCGGGTTGAACGCCTGTCGGTAGCTCGAACATGCGGAACTGGTTCGTGAGGTATTCGAAGGTGCGTGGTTGCACGAGATCGAGCGCGGCCAGGCCTCCCTGTAACGGCTGCACATTCGTCTTGAACTGGGCGTCGCTGTTCTGCCAAAGGCCTCCCGGAATGAAGCCCTTGCCGGTCACATTCACCCGACCCTTGAAGAAGCCGGCCCAGTCCAAGGTGTCATTCACCTCGCCCATCACACCATAGTCGGTACCGGCATTCTCAGCAATGCCGTAAACCCCAACATTGTAGGTCACCGAGGGTGATCCACCAAGGACCGCTCGTCCGTACACCCCGGCATTCCATGTGGCAGTCCCTCCCGTCATGGACGCCTCACCAGTCAGGCCGCAGGTGCTATAGGTGGTGCCCCCAGTTTGGATAGATTCCCCACGTTGGCCATGATTGTGCAGGAATAAGCCCGATTGGGTCACATCCAATTCCGCCTTGCTGCGTGAGCCGTAGTTCTGGTCTGTACCGTTGCGGCTGATCGACAACGTTCCGATACGATAGGTTCCAGAAGAGCCCGACACACCTGTGGTGATCTTGGCTCCGATGCACTCATCCGTTGCACCCTGTACGATGCTGAAGGCCTATGATATCGTTGCTTGCCGGGGTATCGTCGAAGACATCGAGCTTGGCGATCGGCGTGCTCACCCCGATCCCGACGTTCTCGGCCGCATCCGGGCATGCATTGTTCGCCGCACCGACCGCGGTGATCACGTGGTTCGGCGATGTGCCGCTCATCGTCCATTCGCAATTGTCGGGCAGGTTGGCCAGGCTGCGCCAGTGCAGACGCCCGTCGTTGTCGGTCACCACAAAGCGGTCCAGCTCCTGGTTCTCGTAGTCCGGCACCAGCCTGCGGATCATCACGGTGCGGTCCAATACGTCCAGCCGTTCATCTGGCGTGGCGCTTTGGCCGAACCAGTCGCCGATGCCCACGAACACCTCCGACCCGCTGTCGTGCGGGTAGAGCTGCATGGCCTCAAGGCTCTCCATGGAGTTGCTGCCCGTGGGGTTGGTGCTGATGTACTCCGAGGTGAAGATGAAGCGCATCCGATCACTCAGCCAGGTGCCCGGGTTGTCACTCCACTGCACAATGGCGTCGGTGTAGTCGTTCAGTTCGCCGGACTCCGGCTCCTCGGGGTTGTCGTAGGTGTACTTCTGCCCGATGTACATCTGGTCGCTGTTGCCCGTGAAGGTGACCCCGTTGCGCATCCACGGCCGGTAGCCGATGCCCTGGAACCCGTTGGCACCGGGCTCCGCCAAATGCAACCGGCTGAAGGGGCCCGGACCGTTGTCCCAGAAGTAGCTGCTGGGACTGATGCCCACAAAGCCCGCCGTAGGCATCAGGCTGAAGCTCTCGATGTCGTAGTTGTCCTCCTGGTTCACCACCAAGCGGACCTTGTCGTAAGTCCGAAGAGCAAGCCGCTCGGCATCGGTGGTGCCCAGGAAGTCAAGCGTGTAGTCTGTACCACCATTCCCGGCTAGTAGCCACGGATTCTGGGCCACGGCGGCAATGGAACCAAGTATCAACGTTCCTGCGAAAACTGTCGTTCTCATGGTCTTGGGGTTGCGCCCAAGGCCCCTTCTCACTTGATGAACCTGACGACCCTTCGTTGCCCACCCATGTGCGCGATGACCGTGTACAGGCCTTGCGCCAAGCTGCTTGGAACCAGTACGCCACCCTCTCGGCTCTCGGATACGCGCGGCTGCCAGACCAACCGGCCGGCCGCATCAATGACCAACAAGGAGCGCAAGGGATCGCTGCTGATCCATCGGATCATCTCGGACGTCGCCGATAGCTCTGCATACCCAGCCAGCTGCTCCTCAACCGCCTCAGCATCTAGCGGTACCACGGACACCGCATCAATGTAATAGTAGGCCTTGGGCTGTGGGAACAAGGGGGGCAGGTCGATGCCGTTCACTTGTGGGTCGTCCAGAAAGGTGCCAATCACCAGCCAGCGCTCGTTGCCCTGCGCCATAAGGGTGTCAGCCAGTTCGACCCAATTCGTATCCAGCAGATAGGCGCTGTTCGGATCGCGGAGCTGTATCTGCGGGCTGAACGGTAGTACTGTGGTGTGCTGTTCGTGAATACTATCCGGGCCGAAGTACACGCCAATGTGGTCAATAGCGCGTCGGTGCCCTTTTGGTCGTGCACAGTACAGGCTCACACGGTAGCTTCTTCCGACTTCGAGCCCGGCGAGCAGCTTGGCGCTCAGGTACTCTCGCGTGCTGCCAGTACTGTCCGTCCCATACCAATGAAATCCGCCGGCCAATCGGTTCCCGTCGTATGCCGTCCTGTATCCCTTTGCCTGTATTCCAGTGTCCGTGGGGTCCATGAAGGTGCCGCAAGGATCCACAGTATCGCAGTCGTAGATGTCCGGTGTGGCCAGGTTGGCGCTATACCAGCCGACCGCCTCCTCGTACGGCGGTTGATACAGGGAGCAATGGGTGGTATCCTCGAAGCTCGGGTTGGGCACGAGGTTCTGCGCCGTCGCCATCGCGGCGAGGGCCAGGTTCATCAAGTGAAGAAGGAGTGCTCTGGGCATATACGTTCTCCTTACTTGTTGCGGCGCTCCTGGTCACCAGGAAGACAGCACACCCGATGGATGCGCTGCCTTCCCGCACGGATCGGCCTTGGGCCCTCCGTTGCGACCGGCACCATTGGGGCCATGCACCTGCTCCCCAAGGGTCTGTACCTTTGCGCTAGCTCGTGTTCATCTTTCGTCGTAGTTAGGTGGGACATGAGTGGCAGAGCCCTCGGTGTGTCAAGCGCCGGGGGCTTCTTCGTGGGGGCAGGGGAAGTCCCGCCTACCTTCATTGATCCGTGTTGTGTCGGCCGCCAGCCGCCAGCCTCCAGCCGCCAGCTTCCAGCTTCCGGCCACCAGCCGCACGCTTGCGATGCACGCCGATATGGGGATCCATGCGATCCGCGTTCAATTGGAAAGGGGTTCACGGCAGGCATCGCAGGTCGAAACTAGTCGACGACGAGCCAGTTGGTGCTGCTGGTTGAAAACTTCACGTGGGCTTTACAGGGGGGGACGCAACTGAAGGGATCTCCTTCAATCGTCTTCGCGAGCAAGGCTCTGCAGGCGAAGCGAACTCCCCGGTAGAGATCGGATCACTGGCCAGGGAGATCGCCACGCCGGCCCTGCGGGACCGGCTCGCGATGACGGTGAGAGGGAGATCACCACGCATCCCTTCGGGCTGCTCGTGATGACGTTGAGGATGGAGATCGCCACACCGGCCCTGCGGGACCGGTTCGCGATGACGAGCTGGGAAGGAGGTCGCCACGCATCCCTTCGGGCTGCTCGCGAGAAAGGTTTGAAATTCCTCTGCGTCCTCTGCCCCTCTGCGTGAAGGACGCGATCGCTGTTCGAAGCTGCTCCGCGCCCTCTGCTCCTCTGCGTGAGGGACGCCATCGCGCTCCCCTGCGCGCTCGCTCCCGCTCCGTTCCTTTGCGCCATGACCGTGGAGCACGACGCCGACCTGGCCCCGCACACCACCTTCCGGGTGCCGGCCCGCGCCAAGGCCCTGGCCCGGTTCAGCGCGGTGGACGACCTCCGGCAGCTGCTGGCCGCGCCCGAGCTGCAGCCCCTCCCCCGCCTGGTGCTGGGCGGTGGCAGCAACGTGCTCTTCACGCACGACTGGCCCGGGGTGGTGCTGCTGAACGAACTGCCCGGCGTGGCCGTGGTGCACGAGGACGAGGCGCACGTGTGGCTGAAGGCGGGCGCCGGTGTGCCCTGGCACGAACTGGTGATGCACACCGTGGAACGCGGCTGGGGCGGCCTGGAGAACCTGAGCCTGATCCCCGGCAAGGTGGGCGCCGCCCCCATGCAGAACATCGGCGCCTACGGTGTGGAGCTCAAGGACCACTTCGCCGCGCTGGAGGCCTTGAAGATCGACGACGGCGCGGTGGTGACCTTCCGCCCGGACGACTGCCGCTTCGGCTATCGCGAAAGTTTTTTCAAGCGCGAGGGGCGCGACCGGTTCGTGATCCTCAACGTCACCTTCCGCCTGCACAAGCACCCCGTGCTCAGCACCAGCTACGGCGCCATCCGCGAGGTGCTGGCCGAACGCGGCATCGCCACGCCCAGCGTGCGCGACATCAGCGACGCGGTGGTGCACATCCGCCGCAGCAAGCTGCCGGATCCGGCGGTGCTGGGCAACGCGGGCAGCTTCTTCAAGAACCCCGTGGTGCCCGTGGCGGTGGCCGACAAGATCCGGGCGGCGCATCCCGGAGCGCCCGTGTACCCGGCCGGCGACGGCCAGGCGAAGCTGGCGGCCGGCTGGCTGATCGAGCAGGCGGGCTGGAAGGGGCACCGCGCCGGCGCCTGCGGCGTGCACGATCGTCAGGCCCTGGTGCTGGTGAACCACGGCGGAGCCACCGGACGTGCGGTGTTCGACCTCAGCGAGCGCATCCTGCGCGATGTGCAGGCCCGCTTCGGCGTGGAACTGGAGCGCGAGGTGAACATCCTCTGACTCCGCGCGCCCCGACCGTCCCACGGCACGGCCCACCGTCGGCACGGGATCCGCATCTTCGGGGCCCGATCCCCGAACCATGGCCCACCTCCGCACCCGCGCGGCCCTGCCGCTGCTGCTCCTCGTCGCCACCGCCACGGCCCAACTGCAGGAGCTCACCCTGCGCGACGCCATGCAGAAGGCTGGCACCGACCTGGGCCCCGAGCGCCTTCCGCAGCTGGCCTGGGTGGAAGGCGCCGCCACCTACAGCTTCGTCCGCCGCGACACGCTGTGGGAGAACGGCATCGGCAAGATGACCGACCAGGTGGCGGCCACGCTCACCGACCTCAACCGTGACCTGCCGGACAGCGCCAAGCTGAAGGCCTTCCCCCCCATCACCTGGGAATCGCCGGCGCGCTTCCGGTTCCAGCACAACGGGCATGTGTACGCGTGGGACCGCGGCCGCCGGGTGCTCCAAGCCCGCGTGCGGCTGCTGCCGGACGCCGCACATGAGGACATGGGCGAAGGGGGCCGCGTGGCCTACACGGTGGAGAACGACCTCTACATCGGTCTGCCGAACGAGCAGCAGGCGGTGCGGGTGACGAGCGATGGCGCGGACGGCATCGTGAACGGCCAGAGCGTGCACCGCAACGAATACGGCATCGAGAAGGGCACCTTCTGGAGCCCGGGTGGCGGCAAGCTGGCCTTCTACCGCATGGATGAGCGGATGGTGACCACCTACCAACTGGAGGACATCGGCAGCAAGCCGAGCAGCTTCAAGGCCATCCGCTACCCCATGGCCGGGCAGGCCAGCCACCACGTCACCATCGGCGTGTTCGACCTGGCCACGCGCCGCACCCTGTTCCTCAACACCGGCGGACCGGAGGATCAGTACCTCACCAACATCGCCTGGGGCCCCGATGAGCGTCACCTGTACGTGGTGCACCTGGACCGGGCCACCACCACCGCCCGCATGGTGCAGTACGACCTGGCCACCGGCAACCCGGTGCGCACCGTGCTGGAGGAGCGGAACGACCGCTACGTGGAACCGCTGGTGCCCATGCGCTTCCTGAAGCGGCAGCCCCAGCAGTTCATCTGGACCAGCACCCGCGACGGTTGGACGCACCTGTACCTGTACGACCTGCGGACCGGGCTGGTGCGGCAGCTCACCTCCGGGGCGTGGAACGTGAAGCGCATCGTGGGGCTGGACGCGCGTGAAACGGCCGTGATCGTGGAGGGCACCGAGGTGGGCACGGGCTTCACCGGCGCCGGCGCCATCCGCACGCAGCTCCATCGCGTGGAACTGAACAACGGCCGGAGCACGGCCCTCACCCACGCACCCGGCACGCATCACGGCGAGCTCAGCGGCGACGGGCAGTACCTGCTGGACCAGTGGAGCAGCACCACGGTGCCCGCGCGCATCGAACTGCTGGACGCCCGCACCGGCCAGGGCCTGAAGGTGCTGCTGAACAGCAGGGACCCGCTGGCCGGGGTCCGGCATGGCGCGGTGGAGCTGCTCGACATCGCGGGGCAGGACGGCGACCGGCTGCACGCGCGCCTGATCAAGCCAAGCCACTTCGACAGCCGGCAGCGCTACCCGGTGATCGTCTATGTGTACAACGGTCCCCACGTGCAGCTGGTCACCGACAGCTGGCTGGGCGGCGCACCGCTGTGGATGCTGCACGCGGCCGAGCGCGGCTACCTGGTGTTCACGGTGGACGGCCGCGGCAGCCAGGGTCGGGGCCGGGTCTTCGAACAGGCCGTGCACCGCCGCCTGGGCGAGGCGGAACTGCAGGACCAGCTGCACGGCGTGGCCTACCTGAAGAGCCTGCCCTTCGTGGATCCCGAGCGCATGGCCGTGCATGGCTGGAGCTTCGGCGGCTTCATGACCACCAGCCTGATGCTGAAGGCCCCCGGCACCTTCAAGCTCGGCGTGGCCGGCGGTCCGGTGATGGACTGGGCCATGTACGAGGTGATGTACACCGAGCGCTACATGGACACGCCGCAGGAGAACCCCGAGGGCTATGCGGCCAGCCAGCTGGTGGGCAAGTGCGATCAGCTCCAGGGCGAACTGCTGCTCATCCACGGCCTGCAGGACGATGTGGTGCTGCCCGAGCACAGCTACGCCTTCCTGAAGGACTGCATCGGCAAGGGGGAGCAGGTGGAGTTCTTCGTGTATCCCGGCCATGCCCACAACGTGCGGGGCCGCGACCGGCTGCATCTGATGACCATGGTGCTGGACCGCATCGACCGCAGCCTGCGACCCGGGAAGTGACGGACCGTGTCCTTGGGATCACGGGAAAGGTCCCGCAAAGGGTGGTCGAAAACCGGGGTGAGTTTCCTTTGAGCAAAATCCCACCGCATGCGCAGGACCCTGACGCTACTTGCCCTCTGCCCCACCGTGCTCCTTGCCCAGACCGTCTGGACCGTGGACGTGGGCGGCAGCACCATCGGCACCACCGACCCGTACTATGCACCGCAGAACCTGGTGATCGAGGTCGGCGACATCGTGGAATGGGAGGAAAGCTCCGGCACCCACAACGTCAACGGCAGCACCAGCACCTTCCCGAACAACCCGGTGAGCTTCTACTCCGGCACGCCGCAGAACACGCAATGGCCGTGGACCTTCACCTTCACGGTGCCGGGCTTCTACGAGTACCACTGCGACCAGCAGGGGCACGCGGCCACCCAGTTCGGCACCATCACGGTGATCGACCCCACCAACGTGCAGGAGTACAGGCAGCCCGACGCGGTGATGCTCTTCCCGGTGCCCGTACAGGACCGCCTGATGGTGTCCATCAACGGATGCACCGGTGCGCAGACCGGGCAGGTGCTCAACGCCGACGGCCGCGTGGTGCGCAGCCAGGCGCTGATGGATTCCAAGCTGAACGCCGTGGACCTGACGGGCCTGCCCGCGGGCAACTACTACCTGATGGTGCTCGGCACCGGCCGCAAGCCCATCATGAAGCCCTTCGTGAAGGAGTAAGGCGCTCAGCGCACCAGCACCAGGGGCGAGGTCACCACCTCGCCCTTCGTGTTGATGGCCCGCACCAGGTAGTGCCCGGGGGTGGCCCCGCGCAGATCGGCCTGGACCAGCGGTCGCCCGGTGGGCAGGACACCCTGGTGGAGCTGACGCACCACCCGACCGGTGAGGTCGAGCAGGTCGATGCGCCACTCCCGGTCGACCGCACCGTTCACCTGCACGTTCACCGGACCGTCCGTGGGTACAGGCCAGATGCGCAGCCCGGCGGACGGGGCCGCACCGGAGGAACCCACGCCGGTCCCGGGATCGAGCGGGATGGCCAGATGCGCCGTGGTGGCCAGGCTGAGCTTGGCCAGCTGCTCGAAGTAGGGCACGTCCATGAACTGCACCCGGTCGTTCGGCGTGTGGTATTGTGGGTTGGGGTCGTTGTCGAAATCCTCGATCACCAGGATGGCGCCGTAGTTCTCCGCCCAGAAAGAGGCGTGGTCGCTGTAGAGCGCGCCCGGTGTGTTGATGGCGATGTTGGCCCCGAGCCCGTAGAGGGTGTTCACCAGCAGGGCCGTGTCCTTGATGGCGAGCGAATTGGCCACGGCCCGCGTGTGGATGCGCATCAGCCCGTCGCCGTTGCCGTCGTAGGCGATGGCGTCCATGTTCACCGCTCCGGTGATGGTGTCGTCGTTGGCTGCGGCCACCCCGGCGTAGAAGATGCTGCCCAGCTTGCCCTGCTCCTCCTCATCCCAGAAGGCGAAGACCACGGTGTGGTCGAAGGCCATGTCGGCGAACAGGCGCGCGGCCTCCAGGGTGGCGGCCGTTCCGCTGCCATCGTCATCGGCGGCGGGCGCCGCCACAGGGCCGCCGGGCATGGCGTCGTAGTGGCTGCAGATGATCACCTTGCGGTCGGGATGCACCAACCCGGGCTTCACCGCCAGGATGTTCTCGCCCGTGCCGCCGCTGAACACCTGCACGGTGGGGGTATAGCCCCAGGCGCTCAGCTTCTGCTGCAGGTAGTCCGCCGCGATCGGGTTGCCCGTCGCGTTCTTGTGCCGGCTCACGATGGTCACCGGTCCGTTGCCCACGTCCACCGGCACCTCGCCGCTGAGCTCCTCCACATACCGCATCATGCTGTCGATGCTCGCGGCCGCGAGCATGTCGGCCACCGCGGTGTTCTGGGCCACGGCGGTCGGGAGCACCGGAAGGGCAACGGCTAGGACGAGGTATCGGAAGTGCAACATGGGCTGGGTCATTGCACGACCACGCGTTCCACGAAGGTGCGCTCGTCCGTGCGGATGGCCACCAGGTAGGTGCCCGGCCGCCCGTGCATCGGTATGACCAGCGTGCCGGAGGTCGGCAGCGGACGGGCCACCTCGCGGCCACTGGCATCGTACACCACCACTTCGCGCACACGACCCGTGAGGCCGGCCACGCGGAGCACGCCGTCGCGCACGGGGTTCGGGAACACCCGCACACCCAGGTCGGACAACCCGTCGATGCCCACCGAGAAGTCGGTGAGCTGCACCTCCTTCACCAACACCGGCTTGCGGTCGGCATTGTTGTACATGGTCTCGAAGCTGTCGATCGGCGCACTGCTGTAGCTGAACAGTTCCTGGTTCCAGCGGGCCGGCGCCGTCTGGTACCAGAAGCGCGCCACCACGTTGATGAGGCCGGTGTAGCCCGCCATGGGCACGTGGTAGTGAACGATGTCGCCACCGTTGCCCTCCACGCCCAGCGCGTCGCGGTTGAAATCGACGTCCGTGACCGGCACCCCGGCCACCACGCAGGTGTCGTAGGCGAAATGGCTGGTGGTGAAGCCCTCGGGCACCAGGCGGTTGTCCTTCAGGTGCTGGTCCGCACGCAGCAGCACGGTGGTCTTGTCGCCGTTCACATCGCCCATCACATGCTCGTAGATCTGGGCCTGGTCGGCGCTGGTGATCACATCGTGGTGCGGCTCCCAGTCGGCATCGTGGCCCACCACCTCGTAGGTGTCGTCGAAGCCCCCACTGCGGAAGAGCGTGTCCTGTCCGGTGGCATCCAGCACCAGCAGCTCCATGAAGGCGCGGCGGCTGGGATACCCGCTGGGGAACTTGTGGCCGACCAGGTTCAGCAGCGACACATCGATGAAGGCGGTGTCCGCCGTGCGGTCCACCACCGTGGCGTCCATCAGCAGGCTCTGATCCTGCAGCAGCCGCAGCGTGCGGGCGATGGTGCTGTCGAACTGGGTCTCGTTGGCCGTGAGTTCGAGCGGGCCGATGTTGTCCTTCAGCAGGCCGAGCATGAAGCTGTTGGCCCCGGCGAAGTGGTGCATGCCGAAGGGGAACCGCCGTTGAAGGAAGAGGTAGAGCGAGGAGATGACGACCGCATCATCGTTGCGTGGCACGTGGCAGCCCTGGCAGCTGATGCCGTTGGGATCGCCGATGAGGTCGTTGAAGCGGCTGTTCAGCCACTCGTGGTAGGTGGCCTGCTCCACGAACGAGCCCCCGGTGAGGTTGCCCTGCAGGTCCACCGTTTCGGTGATCAGGGTGTGGCAACCGGCGCACAGGGCGGCGCTGTTGATGTGCTCACCGAACTGCGGCTCGTAGCCCACGAAGGAGGTCATCGGCGCGCCGAACAAGGGCAGCGGGTCGTCCGGGCCGCCGTAGGGGCCGTAGAGCGGGCTGCCCAGGGTGTCGAAGCGCAGGTTCCCGCTGAAGAGCAGGCCCAGGCTGTCGGCGCTCTGGATGTGGCACCCCACGCAGCTCACCCCGTCCAGCCCGATGGGGTCCTGCTCCAGTTCGGTGATGGAATAGTGGCCGCCTCCGGTGAGGGCCTTGTCATGCCGGCCCATCGGGGCGTGGCAGCTGGTGCATTTGTCCTCGATGACCCCCTGCAGGGCGGGATTCACCAGGCCTTCATGGCTCACCTTGGCACGCCAGAAGGGGTCGCGGGCGCTGTTGGCCATCATGGAGCTGCGCCAGTCGTCCACCACGTTCACGTCCACCCCGTTGGAATCGACGCTGGCGAACTGCATGGGGTCGTGGCCATGGCAGCCCTCGCAGTTGCCGCTGGCCATGAAGTAGGTGTTCTGGCCCACGGCCAGGCCCAGGCCACCGCGGTCGGCCCCGAAGGCCGCCAATTCCTCGGCGGTGTGGTAGGCCTTGGCCACCGGCGGTCCGCCGTCGTTCCAGGCGATCAACACGGCGACGATCGCGCCCAGCGCGAGCATCACGCCAAGGCGCATCAGGGGTAGGCTTCGCATCATGTACAGGGTCCTTGCAGGTGGCCCAAGGTAGCAGGTCCCCGGGCGGTGAGGCATGACCGTGGTGGGGTCACGCTTGAGGTCCTGAGCGGATCGCGATCAGCTGCCGCGCTGGCTGCCCTTGCGCACGGTGGTGCCGGCGCTCTTGGCCTTGGTGCCGCTGCCCGGCTTGGGGGCGTTGGCCTTCTTCACCGCCACATCGGCCTTGACCGGACCCTTGCTCTTCTTGTCGCCGGCCTTCGCCTCGGCGGGCTTGTCGCCGTCCTTGGACTCTTCCTTGGCGTCGAGGGCACCGGACCTGGCGAGCTGCTCATACCAGGCGAACAACTTGCGCACGTCGCTCGGGTAGATGCGGTTGCGGTCGTGCTCCGGCAGCACCTCCCCCAGTTTCTTCCAGAGGGTCTCTTCGTCACCCTTGGGGTCCACGCTCAACTTGCCCTTCTCCTGGGCGTGCAGCTTGGCCAGCACGTCCTTCAGGGGCACATCATCGCCGGTGGTGAACATGCTGATCTCCTCCAAGGAGCTCACGCGCATGGAGGTCGGCACCGGCACCCGCTTGCCGTCGATGAGGCTTTCGGCGATGATGGCCTGGCGGGCCTGCGCCACCACGCGGAACAGACCGGACTTGCCGGCCACGGAGATGATCTTGCTGAGGTCCATGGGAAGGGTGCAAAGCTAGCCGCCCCGGATCAATAGGGGCAGGTCTCGCCGGGGAGGAAGCGGTCCCAGCGTTTGATGGTCAACAGGGTCACGGTGCCCTGATCGTCGGTGAGCGGGGTGGGTTGCATCACGCCGCCCAGTTCCACCACCAGGCCAGCGGCCGGGTCGCCCCCGGCCTTGCGGAAGCCCTCCTCGATGTCGGCCGCCTCCGGATCGAAGCGCACCAGCATCAGGCGGCCACTGTGGCACTCGCGGAAGTTCCACACGTTGGGACGGCCCTGGAAGAAGGAGCCTTTCAGCGCCTCGCCGACCGTTGGTGTCAGGTCGGCAGCCTCGCGGTGCAGGGCATAGGCCACGGTGTCCAGGGCGTCCCCACCCGCGCCATCCTGCGCCACCAACGAACCATCCGTCCGTATGGTGTAGTGCTCGACCTGTTCACCACCTGCAAGCGTGAGCTCCAGCCGGCCCTGCTCGTCCATGCGCCAACGGCCCCAGGAGCACGTGGCCTCCTCAAGTTCCCCGTTGCGTCGCTGTTGCCGCTGCACCACGCAGCCCCCGAAGGACCAGAGCTGGACATCCGTGCGGATGCCCTCACAATCGGCACAGGGAAGCACGGCCGCATAGTGGCCGGGCGCGGCGGTCGGGGCCGGGGTGGCGGCCGGCGTGGCCGAGGGCTCCTGCTTTCCGGCAGGTCCGTGGGAACAGGAGGCAAGAACGAGCACGGCGGTCAACAGGGCCGCAGGTCCATGGCGATGCATCAGGTCTTCTGCTTGCGTTTGCGGGCGGCCGGGAACAGGATGTTGTTCAGGATCAACCGGTAGCCGCTGCTGTTGGGGTGCAGGCTCAGGTCCGTCGGCGGGTCGCCCACCATGTGCTGGTAGTCCTCCGGATCGTGGCCGCCATAATAGGTCCACTGGCCCAGCGCGTATTCGCCGTGGATGTACTTCACGGTGCCCTGCGCCTTGTTCTCACCCATCACGGTGACACCGGGCTTCACCAGGCCCTTCCGGAAGGCCGTGGTCTGGCCCATGAAGCCGCGCACCACCTGCTCGTGGCTCTGGCACAGCATGGTGGGCACGATGTCCCACTTCGCGCTGAAGTCGAACAGGGTGAAGAAATCGCGCTCCTGTCCGATGCTGCCGTGGATGTCCGTGGCGTCGATGTTGCTGAACTCGTACACCATCGGGTCCACCACCAGGCGGAAGTCCTTGAAGGCGAAGCTGCGGTTGAAGTCGATCTTCTGCTGGGCCGCCGGGTCGATGGGGTCGTGGTCGAACTCCGGGGTGCAGATGTCGACGCCTTCGGCGGCCAGGGCGATGTCGTAGCTGTCCGTACCGCTGCACATGGTGAAGAGGTAGCCGCCGCCGGCCACGTAGTCGCGGATGCGGGTGGCCACGGCCAGCTTCATCTGGCTCACCTTGGCGAAGCCGAGGGAGGCGGCCATCTCCTCGCTCTCCTTCACCTGGGCGATGTACCACGGCGCGTTGCGGTAGTTGCGGTAGAACTTGCCGTACTGGCCGGTGAAGTCCTCGTGGTGCAGGTGCAGCCAGTCGTACTGCGGCAATACGCCGGCGATCACCTCGGGGTCGTAGATGCGTTCGTAGGGGATCTCCGCGTAGGTCATCACCAGGGCGACGGCATCATCCCAGGGCTGGAAGCTGGCGGGGGCGTACACGGCGATGCGGGGGGCCTTCTCCAGCTTCACCACCTCCATGTTCACCTCGGGGTCGGCGATCTCGGCCAGGATGGCGGCGGCCTGCGCGTCGGCGATCACCTGGTGGGTGACCCCGCGGATGCTGCACTCCTGCTCGATGGCGGGGATGTGGTCGATCAGGAAGCTGCCGCCGCGGTAGTTCAGCAGCCACTCCACGGTCACATCGCGCTGCAGCGTCCAATAGGCGATGCCGTAAGCCTTCAGGTGGTCGCGCTGGCTGCCGTCCATGGGGATCAACAGCCGCGAGGCCTGCAGCCCCAGGCCCGCGAAGAGGGCCAGGGCGAGGAGGAGGATCCGCGCGGGGCGGGGGTCAGAAGGGCGCTTCGTCGGCATCGTCGTTCATCCGGCTGGGTCGGGTGATGGTGCGCATGCCATCGGATCCCGTGCCACCGGCATCGAAGGCCACCGGTGTCGTCTCCAGGTCAGCGAATTTAGCCAGCTCGGGGATGAAGCGCAGCAGCACGGTGTCCAGGGCGCCGTTCCGGTGCTTGGCGATGATGCACTCGCCGATGCCGAGGGTGCTGCCGTAGTGGTCCTCGTAGATCTTGTAGTACTCCGGGCGGTACAGGAAGCAGACCAGGTCGGCGTCCTGTTCGATGGCGCCCGATTCGCGCAGGTCGCTGAGCTGCGGTCTCTTGTCGCCGCCGCGGGTCTCCACCGCACGGCTCAGCTGGCTCAGGGCGATGATGGGCACGTCCAGTTCCTTGGCGATGCTCTTGATGCTGCGGCTGATGCTGCTGATCTCCTGCTCGCGGTTGCCGCCCTTGTTGTCGGTGCCCGAGGTCATCAGCTGCAGGTAGTCGATGATGATCAGCTCCACGTTGTGCTGGCTCTTCAGGCGGCGGCATTTGGCGCGCAGTTCGAAGATGTTCAGCGCGGGCGTGTCGTCGATGAAGATGGGCGCCTTGTCCAGGCGGCTGATGTGCTGGTGCAGAAGGGCGAACTCCTGGTCGTTGAGGTCGCCCTTGCGCAGCTTCTCGGAGCTGATGCCGGCCTCGCTGGCGATCAGGCGGGTCACCAGCTGGGTGCTGCTCATCTCCAGGCTGAACACGGCCACCGCGCGCTTCTGCTCCACGGCGATGTTGCGGGCCATGCTGAGCACGAAGGCGGTGTTGTGCGTCACCGTCATATCCTCCAGCAGGAAGAGCCGGTTGCCGTCGATCTCGAAACCGTAGTAGTCGTCCTCCCGGTCGAACTCCACCCGGATGCCGGTGTGTTGATGATCCCTGGTGGGTGCGGCGACCCGGGGCTTCTTCCGCTCCACCCGGACGGGGATGCGCTGAAGGTCGCCTCCGATACGGACGCGCCAGACCTGCGAGGAGAAGCCGCGTTCCTTGATGCTGGCCGTCTTGGCCGTGATGCTGGTCTTGAACCCGAGCGAATCGGCCAGGAACTTGATCTGCCGCGCCAACCCTTCGTTCTTCTGGGTGATCTCGAAGACGTTGAACTCCTGGGCATAGTGGCCGTCGCTGTCCAGCAGACCCGCGAGCAACCTGAGGCGGTTGTCGGACGAGTTGATCAGGTACGCCTGCGGGATGTGCTTGTTCTCCAGCAGGTCCAGCGCGCGCAGGTCGGCCTGCACGCTCGGCAGATCGCGACCGCCCCGGCGGCCCTGGGTCACGGCGTCGTTGTTCGTGCGGCCCTCCTGCACATATTCCACCAGCTCGAGCTCACGATCCCGGGCCATTCCGCCCAGGTAGGCGATCACCTCCGGCTCGGTGGTGGTGATCCGCGAGCTGTAGCTGTGGCCGTCGCCCAGCCAAAGGCCCAGGAAATAGGGGTCGATGGGAAGCGCGCGCTCGGGGAACTCCACAGCCACCTTGTAGCCCTTGTAATTGCTGCGGAACTTCTCCGAACGGGAAAGCCAGTCGCGCACCTCGATGTTCAGCACCTCACCATGCACATGCCCGCCCTCGTTGCGGCTGCGCTTCAGGGAGAGGATGTGCGACTCGTTGACGCGGTAACTGATGCCGCTGTTCTGGTGCACCCAGTACATCCGTTCCCGGCCGCGCGCGAGGCTCAACACCATTCTCGGCGTGGAATCGTCGCCCATCAGCAGCTCGCCGACCAGCACATCCTCCACATTGCGCAACGAACCGTCGTACATCAGCACCTTGGTGCCCTTGCCCAGGCATTTCCCCATGCCGGGCCGCGCCGCCACGATCACCATGTCGCTGCGCTGCCAGCCCGCGGTCAGCTTGTCCAGCTTCACGAAGCCCGTGGGCACGCCGCTCACCCCGCCGGTGTTGTGCTTGGCGCTCTCGATCTGCGCGATGGCGTCCCGGATCAGGTCGCTCATCGGCTCGTAGTTGCGCTTCAGGTTGCCGCTGGTGATGCCGTAGAGGTCCTGCTCGGTCTTGTCCAGCAGGTCGAACACGTCCGCCGTCTCGTCGAAGGCGTCGCGCATCGTCTCGGCACTGATGCGGATCAGCTCGCGCAGGATGTGCTTCTGGCTGATGATGCGCGCGTGGTACTGCACGTTCGCGCTGCTCGCCACCTTGTTGGTGAGCTGGCTGATGTAGAAGGGCCCGCCCACCACGTCCAGCTCGCCGCGCTTGCGCAGCTCTTCGGTCACCGTCAGGATGTCGATGGGCTGGTCGCTGCGGAAGAGGCCCTGCACCGCGTCGAAGATGCGCTTGTGCGCCTCCACGTAGAAGCTGTCGGGGCTCAGGATGTCGATGGCCTCGTTCACCGCGTTGCGCTCCAGCATCAGCGCGCCCAGCACGGCCTGCTCCAGCTCGGGCGCCTGCGGCGGCAGTTTGCCGGCCTCCAGGGCGGGGTCGAGCAGGGACGGAGCGGTGCGGCGCCGGCGGTCGGCGCGGATCGGCGGGGTGTCGGCCATCAGGGAGCGAAGGGAAGCAGCGTGGAAGGGGGCCAAAAATAGCCGCACCGATCACCGGTCCCGTCCCGATCATCAACAACTCATCAGCCACGCACTAACATTGTGGATGTGGATGACGCGCACCGCCCATCGAACGCCTTCCGCGGGCGCGCGTGCCCGCATGCCGCCGCGCTTACGATGAAGCTGGCCGCGGTCCTGCTGCTGCTCGTCGTCACCAGCTGCCGCAAGGACGAGGACCGCGAGGGACCCTCCGTCTCCATCCTCACGCCGGGTGCGGGCGCCCAGCTGCAGATCCCCGGCGAGGTGACTGTGCGCGCGGCCGTCAGCGACGACCGGCAGGTGGCCACCGTACGCTTCGCCGTGCTCGATCCCCAGGGCATTCCGGTGGCCACCAGCCCGGCGGTCACCGTCGGTGCCGCTACCGGCGAGGTGGAACGCACCCTGGCCCTGTCCGACGAGTCCTTGCGCTCAGGCACCTACGCGATCATGGTCACCGCCAGCGACGGGGCCAACGAAAGCCGCGCCTACCGGAACCTCGCGGTGGTCGAAGCGCCGCTGCGGCTTCGGGCCCTGCACGTGGTGAGCGCCGTCGGCGGGCAGACGGCTGTGCTGCGCATCGACAGCACCGGTGCCGCGGCGCCCTTCGCCACGCTGGACCAGGACGTGCGCCACGCGGTGCTCAGCTCCCGCTCGCGTGCCCTGGTGATCGCCGGCGACGTCAGCGGACCCGTCACGGCCCTCGATGCGGAGCTGGGGACCGTCCGCTGGCAGCTGCCCAACACCAACGCGCTCGGTGGCACCTTCTTCACCGGCCTCGACCGGATCGACGACGACCGTGTGCTGGTGGCCCGCGCGGATGGCCTGCTCAGCGCCCATGCGGCCTTCAGTGGCAGCGGGTTCTTCACCGCCTCGGCGCTGGACGGCCGCTATCCGCGCCGGCACACCGTGGTCGGTGGGCGCTTGCTGAGCGAACAACCCTTAGTGGCCGGCAGCGGCCGTCGGCTGGTGCTCTACACCCCGTACACCGGCGAACTGCTCGCCGAACGTCCGCTGGACCTGGTGCTCGCCGGCTTTGCCGCGCTGGACGACGACCGCGTGCTGCTGTTCGGGGAACGCAACGGCGATGGGGTGGTGCAGGAGCTCAACGTGGAGCTCGGTGGTGGATGGGAGCCGCAGGCGCTCGTCGGACAGCCCATCCGGGCGGTGGCCTCGGCGCCGGGACAGGTGCATGCCCTGGCCACGCCCACCGGGCTGCTGCGCTACACGTACGCCAGCAACACCGTGGAGACCCTGATCGCCGGTCAGGCGGTGGATGCGGTGGCGCGCGATGCCGTGTCCGGAGCGCTGTACATCGCGGTGGCCGGGCAGGTGCAGCGGGTGGACGCCGGCAACGGGGCGGTGCTGCAAAGCTGGCCGCTCACGGGAGCGGCGGTGGCGCTCCTGCCCTTCTACAACCGGGAGCCCTGATCAGGCCTTCGCCTTGGTCCTGGAGGTGGGCCTCGCTTTCTCCACCACGCCCATGTCGCAGAACTTCTTGATGCGCCGCTCCACCAGCTTGTCGGGGTCGGTCTTGGCCAGCTTGTCCAGCCACTTCACCACCTCGGCCTTCACGGTGCGGCAGGCGCCGTCGATGTCGGCATGGGCGCCGCCCACGGGTTCGGGGATGATGCCGTCGATGAGCTTGTTGGCCAGCATGTCCTGCGCGGTGAGCTTCAGGGCCGCGGCGGCCTGCGCCTTGTAGTCCCAGCTGCGCCACAGGATGGAGCTGCACGACTCGGGCGAGATCACGCTGTACCAAGTGTTCTCCAGCATCAGCACCTTGTCGCCGATGCCGATGCCGAGCGCACCGCCGCTGGCGCCCTCGCCGATCACGATGCAGATCACGGGCACCCGCAGCCGCATCATCTCGAAGAGGTTGCGTGCGATGGCCTCGCCCTGCCCGCGCTCCTCGGCTTCCAGGCCCGGGTAGGCGCCCGGCGTGTCGATGATGGTCACCACCGGCTTGTTGAACTTCTCGGCGAGCTTCATCAGGCGCAGCGCCTTGCGGTAGCCCTCCGGGTTGGCCATGCCGAAGTTGCGGTACTGGCGCATCTTGGTGTTGATGCCCTTCTGCTGACCCACGAACATCACCGACCGGCCGTTCAGCAGGCCGAAACCGCCCACCATCGCCTTGTCGTCCTTCACGGTGCGGTCGCCGTGCAGCTCCACGAAGCTGCCGTCGGTGATCACGTCGATGTACTTCAGCGTGTAGGGCCGGTCCGGATGGCGGCTCACCTGCACCCGCTCCCACGGGCTCAGGTTGGCGTAGATCTCCCGCCGGGTGTCGGCGAGCTTCTTCTCCAGGTCGCGCAGGGTGGGCTGCACGTCCACCGCGCTCTGCGCCGCCACCTCCTTCAACTTCTCGATCTGCTCGATGATGTTCTGGATGGGCTTCTCGAACTCCAGGAAGGTCTGCATACCGATGGCTTGAAGGGGCGAAAATAGGTGGAGCGCGCGGCGGTGGTGCGGAAGGCCCGCCGACCGGGAAATCGGACCTTTGCGGCCATGCTGGTCTTCCCCTGCGCCAAGATCAACCTGGGC